>NZ_WVRS01000001.1:0-490776 GCF_011525565.1 Lawsonella sp. | reverse complement strand
GAATCTTGACTAGTCACATTCACATTATGACTGTTAGAGCGCTAAATGTGAATTTATAGGCCCCACCATTATCTGTAGAAATCAATTAGGCTAAAAGCATTAGTGAATTACACTGCTGGCTTTCCCCGAGAAAACACCTCTTTTTAGAGGTAAAAAGGCACCCATGACTGATCAGAAACTTTCCGCTGCTACTCTCGCCGCTATTCCCGACGGAGTGGAGCATACCCCAGCAGGAGGATTAACAGAGGCGCAAGTCCACGAGATACGTGCGGCAGGGAAAGGTAATGATCATCAGGTTCGCGCCGGGCGTAGTGTCGGAGAAATAATTCGGGCAAATGTATTTACCAGAATTAATGCCATGCTTGGTGTGCTGTTTGTCATTGTGCTGTGCACAGGTTCCATCATTAATGCTGCCTTCGGCCTTTTGATTATCGCGAACTCAGCTATTGGCATTATCCAAGAGATCCGGGCGAAACGAATGCTCGACAAGTTGTCAATAGTGGGGCAAACAAAACCAACTGTGCAGCGTCGCAGTACAGAGTCCTCTACTCAGTCCGCTGCAGATAGTCCTGCAGAGAGCAGCACAGACGATACACTGCAGCAAGAAAACTCTACGGCAGTGGAGATACCAGCTACGGATCTGGTCGAAGGGGATCTCATCGTCTTGTCTCCTGGTGAGCAGATTGTTGTCGATGGTGAAATACTTTCTGCACAAGCACTCGATGTGGATGAGTCTCTTCTTACGGGAGAGAACGATCCGGTTCATAAAGATTCTGGTGACGTTGTTCTTTCGGGGAGCTTTGTTGTCTCCGGTAGTGGGGTTTATCAGGCGACAAGAGTAGGAACTGATGCTTATGCAGCGAAACTTGCCGCCGAGGCATCACAGTTTAGCCTTACTAATTCTCAGCTCATGTCGGGGATCAATAAGATTCTTAAAGTTATTACGTGGTTGCTCATTCCCACTGGATTAGCGACTATTTATACTCAGCTTTGTCAAACAGGTAAGCCGTGGAAAGAGTCGGTGCTTTCTATGACTGCTGCATTAGTCCCTATGGTTCCAGAAGGACTGGTGCTGATGACGTCGATTGCTTTTTTCGTAGGTGTTATTCGGTTAGGGGAAAAACAGTGTCTTGTTCAGGAGCTCCCTGCTATTGAGGGGCTAGCCCGTGTTGATGTGGTGTGTACAGATAAAACTGGCACGTTAACGAATAACACTATGACGTTCAAAGAAAT
Organism: Lawsonella sp.; assembly: GCF_011525565.1. Taxonomy (NCBI): domain Bacteria; kingdom Bacillati; phylum Actinomycetota; class Actinomycetes; order Mycobacteriales; family Lawsonellaceae; genus Lawsonella; species Lawsonella sp. Next base: position 489,543 of record NZ_WVRS01000001.1, on the reverse strand, counting down.
TATCCCTGTGGATACTGTCGCGGATGACAAAAAATTGGCAGATATGGCGCAGCAAGCGCTTATCGCTATGGCAGTGGGGGATGAGCACCCTAATGATTCAATGCGGGCTATTGCAGACTGGGCGAAGTCTCGTGATAACAATGCGGCAATGATATCCGAAGAATGGGTTCGCACTAGTTGTGTCCCATTTTCTTCAGATAAAAAATGGTCAGCAATGGGGTTTGGAAAACAGGGTGAATGGATGCTTGGAGCCTCTGATGTCCTTGCTCAACCCGGCTCACAAGCGGCTTCTACTGCTGACGAAGTTGGTTCTACCGGTATGCGGGTTCTGTTACTTGCTCGCTCCTCTAAGCCCGTAGAAGATTTGGCGCATACGCCAGCGGACGATTTTGTTTCTGCTGGCATTGTTACTCCAGCGGCTTTAGTTGTTCTACAGCAGTCGGTTCGTTCGGACGCTGCTGATACCCTCGACTATTTTCAGCATGAGGGTGTAGACGCCAAAGTTGTTTCTGGCGATAATGCGAATTCTGTGGGTGCAGTTGCACGAGAACTTAATATGGTTGCTGCTGATGCGCCTCTGGATGCCCGTTCACTTCCTAAAATTCCGGACAATAGTTATTCGGACAGTCGTGATAAGGAGAGGGGAAAAGAGCGGCGCAATGAGTACTCTCAAGAAACAGTAAAGTTTGCCAAAGATGTTGAAAGCCATACAGTTTTTGGACGGGTTACTCCCGAACAGAAACGTTTAATGGTGCAGGCACTGCAGCATAACGGACACACTGTCGCAATGACAGGTGATGGCGTTAACGACGTCTTAGCGCTTAAACATGCTGATATTGGGGTAGCTATGGGCTCGGGGGCATCAGCGGCCCGATCAGTGGCACAAATAGTCCTTCTAGATAACCGTTTTGCCACACTGCCATCTGTAGTAGGGGAGGGGCGTCGAGTTATCGGCAATATTGAGCGAGTAGCTAATCTCTTCCTCACTAAAACGGTTTATTCCGTACTATTGGCTCTTTTCGTCGTGTTTGCCAGTGTGCCGTTTCCTTTCCAACCTATCCATGTCACGATTACTGGCTGGTTCACAATTGGTATTCCCGCCTTCCTTCTATCGCTAGCACCTAATAATGCTCGTGCTAAAAGCCACTTTGTACAGCGTGTACTGTGGCTTGCAGTACCATCCGGAGTAATTATTAGTGCCGTTTCTTTCACTACATATATGGTGCTTCGTAGTGTCTACAAGGACGCTAATGGTGTCATCTCGGATACACTACAGACACAAATATCGACCGCTACTTTGTCGGCGCTTATCGTTACTGCTACATGGGTATTGTGCGTGGTTGCTCGGCCTTTGCAGTGGTGGAAAATCCTTCTGGTTGTATTATCAGCTGCGATGTACCCACTTATTTTCCTATGGCCCTTTACTGCTCATCTATTTTTCTTGGATGCAACTAATGGAGAGTTAATGAAGTGGGGATTGTTAGCAGGCGTCTGTGGGGCCATATTGGTAGAGATCTTCTGGTGGATAGCTGGAGTACTGAAAGGTGAGCGGCAGTTCGTGTGGGAACGAACGCATACACGTTTTGAGGAAGAGCAACATGCTCTTGACGTAAAAAAGGCGGCTCAAGAGCGTTCAGGTCATTAAAATTCAGATTGGTAATAACAGACTTATTGATTCGTCTATTAAAGTAGAAAACAACTGAGCCCCAGTAGCTCAGGGGATAGAGCACTTCTCTCCTAAAGAAGGTGTCGTAGGTTCGAATCCTATCTGGGGCACTTACATCCCCGTACCGGCATACGCTAGGACGAGAAGGTAGGGAATGGAACCAGCAGTCATTGCTCATATGGAAGAGAGGCTGGGCCGTATTCGCGGTTCTGTGCCGGGGTCTCGACATGCGCACTGGACTGTCGTATTTTCAGAAGTCCCCTCTCGTAAACTGTCGCGAATGCCAGTCTCGTATAAGGCTAAACGACTTGTATCCGTGTGGACGGTAGGCCTTAGTTTTGTCCCCCTAGTGTCTCCACAGACGCATCATAAGCTGCGTTTGGAATTATTTACGCTCTGCGATCCACAAGATCGTTTTGAGGCAGAGCGTGTTATGGGGGCAGTAGCGGAAGCTATTGATACTACAGCTACTCCGATACTCCGTGGGCAGGTTATTGGTCCATTACCGCCAGAGGCTGGTGTACACGCAGTGTATGCATCCATGCCGAAGATGTTTGATACAGATTTCCCCACATGTAATACCGAATACGGGCCTGTGGCAATGGTGTGGATTTTCCCCATTGGACCAAGTGAAGAGAAGTTCATTCTTAAAGAAGGATGGAAGAAGTTTGAGGAGAGACTTTTCCATCGTTTCGATATCGATCCATCAGACTGGGGACGTCTATCATCGTGTTAGCGTCAGAAGACGTAATGAGAAGTACAGATAAAAGGTAAGAAACTGAAATAACGTGTGCCCCAGTAATACTCAGTAGCATTACTGGGGCACACGGTTGTTGTGTCTTAGTGGGTGAAGAATTAGAAACCCATGCGGAACATCTTATTGGGGTAGAAGGGGTATGAATTACCAATAAGCTGGTAGTTCACATAGTTCCCGGACTTAGTACGGCCTAAAGTGACAACGAAAGGACGTAGGTAGGCGGGGCCTACACACCCTGCACTACGCAAGTGCATATTCGTTATACGAATAGTGTTCCAACCGGGGCTATACCGGACAAAGTAGAAAGGAACGATGGATGTCTGACCACCCGTAACATTCACAGAGAATGTACGAGTAACCTTGGTCTTTAGCTCCATTCTGCTGTCTTTTGTGCGGTAGTTAGTGAAAACACGTGGCAAGTCGAGAGTATCAACAACTTCCTTTGGTACTTCCGTCGCTGCCCATTTTGCTAGCTCAGCACAGCCGGGACCTTCGCTAGCACCACATTCTGCACCAGCAATTGCACCTTTGTAAGCAGTAATTGCTGTCTGTTTTAACCAGTCAGTAATGGGATAGGTACTTGCCTTGGACTTCCATTTTCCATTAACGACTATCTTCGTATTGTCATCGACAACAGTACGAACTTGGGGATTCCCTACTCCTTCGAAGCAACCGAATTGCACGCCTGCATAGTAGTAGGCAACTGCATAGGAAGGATCCACACGAGTGCTTACTTCCAGCGTGATGTCGCCATTTCGGTGTAATCCGAAGAGAGCAGAAGAATTATGAAAACCGCTGTTCCGAATAATGGACTGTACTTTGCCCTTCTCAGGGTTAATGAATGTCCGTTTCTGGTTGTCAAACCTAACGTGTCGTTGCAAGAAAGTTGGAAGTAAACCATCTATATCAACAGCGCGCGAGCTGACTCCATTCTGGAAAGCCGCTGGACCAACGAGTGATTCAGCTTGAGCAGCTGGCGCACTACTACAAAGAATTCCTGTAGTAACAGCCAGCGCTAAAGCTGCACGAGAACCGCGTCGAATAGTATAGCGAGGACGAGGAGTTATAGTCATGACAGGCTCTTCCCCTTAGGAGACGGTGTTCCGGCCGACGCAGAGGGCTTAGTAAGCGTCACAATAACGCGTCTAATGTACTTGTTAATTGGTCGCCACACCTTATTATGAATCTCTTTATGACGATTCCTATTATCGGTAGGAAGATCCGTCTGTGGGAGTAGCGTGGACATCCACCGTACAGCACCGTGAATAGTGAATTTAAGCCCTTCGATCTGTTGAGAACTCTGGTGCTTATTCTCCTGGTTGGCTTTTGCTCCAGCAGGATGTCCAACCGAAGCGAGTGCCTGTGTACTTGCGTCCTCAGCTTTTTCTCGTGACTTGTCACGAGGTGTTTTAGCTGCTGACTGTGCACTAGTGCCATCCTTTTTGCCGCTACTGGGTTCAGTAGTACGGTCTGGATTGACGCGAGAGGGGGTAAGAACTTTCGCTAGCATTTTCTTGCCAGCACTCATTCTTTTGGCACCTGGAGCCTTCTTAGGCTTACCAGCAGGAGTAGGTTGCTGTGCTTTAGCACCATTTTTAGATTTTGAGGTAGACGTTGGATCGCTACCAAGATTATCGACACCATCCTGGTATTCGACATACGAGCGTAGCGAAACGTTACCGGGGCACCCATCAACGAACAAGTGTACGTCACGAAGGTCTGCCCAGCTTGTACGATTACCGTGGAAAGAGAAGCTAGCCAGCGAAACCTTACTGATATGGCCAGGCCTTATGTTAACGCCAAAAGTAACATTCTTACTAAGAGTTATGTTCTTCGCGTAGCCGTGCCATAGTTTTGGCCGCAATAGATTGAGGCCAAAAGATTTGCCGGTCGTCTTAAAATCGGGAGTGCTATAGTCGCCTTCCCGCCCAAGGACAGGAATAAAGGGACTAATTTGTATGGGCACTGACACCTCTAGTTTGCCAGGTCGAGAAGCATCAATTTGGCAGCCCATAATGTAGCCCACTGCCAGTGTATGCGCGGAGCTCTCGGGGGCGCCCGTCACAGTAGCGAGTCCTTGTAAGCTCACTCGTACTTCATGCGTAAAAGCGTTGTGGTTTAACGGAGCAGTACGGTACAAGCGCTCATTCTTCTTCGCTAAAGTAACTTTTTCACCGTCCTCTGTGGTAACCGTACGCTGTACATCTGGAACGGAATAACTGTTGCGTGACTTCTTAATGGCAGTATCTGTCATAGTTTGACGAGATCCGCCTGAGTTATTCGTAGAGGATGCTGCGAAAGCAGAAGGACTGGTGGCGACACTTGTACACAGAAGGCTGGCAGCGAGGAGTAATGATAAAGAATTACGTTGCAGCATGGTCGTCCAATCAAGCAAGAAGAATGCGGATACAGTCAGTTGTTCTCACTACAAAAGGGGGCATTGTAAGAGTGAGAACGGTGCAACTAAACTGACCGTATCCGCTTGGCTTTTAGAAACGGGTGACCCTGCCCCACGTGGTGATCTTGGAATCTTCGATGGGAGCTTTAGTCCACAGAGTGACGAAGGAGCGCACAGAGGCGAATCCTAGGCAGCCATCAACATTGATAGGCTCTCCGACGTAGCGTAGAGCACCTTTATTGCCCTTAACGTCCTTTTCTGCAACGAGGAAAGTAATAATCTGTCCTGGTTTCAGGTTGAATTTTACATCCGGTCCCAGAGGAATCTCGAGGTTGTGCTTGGGGGTAAGAGTGGTGGTGTGACCGATACCGCTGATTTCGCCGCCGCCACCATCTGCGCTGCCTTCACCTTTAATGCCTGGCATGATGTTGATGGCGTGCTGTAGTTCACGGCTCGTGGTGAGTTTAGGAGCACCAAACTGAATCGTCTGTCCTTCAGAGACATCGATCATGCAGCCAAGCTGATAACCGATCATGATGTGGGCATCGACAGCCTTACCGGTGGCACCCTCAATGGTGGCAAGACCTTTAGTATCGAGGAAAGTCTGATGGGAAAGGATGGAGAGGTTATCCGGTAGCTTTACATCAAATTTTTCGTTCGTACGCTTGATGTTGAGAGTGAGGTTATCCTCGGTGGTAGTGGTGTAGTCAGCTCCAGCCTTACGAATCGGGATAGCGTTAGCTGTCGCGAAGGATGCACCGATAATGGTGATGGCGGCCAAGGTGGAGGCCGTAAAACGGCGAAGCTTCATGAAAACTCCTTGGGGTGAAGGTACAGGAAGTGAATGTTCGCCTCTTAGTAAACACTCACTTTTCAGAATAACAAAATAGGAAATGACATTTTTGTTGGAATTAAAAATACAAGAAATGTATTTTTGTTTCCATATCAATTTTTCTAGAAAATCCCTGCATTTCACTTATTTATTGTGTTCATATTTCGTTAATCATGACAGACATGCTCCATATGTTTTTTCGTTACGACAGTAGTGCGAATAACTGATTAAAAATGCCGTCGATGTTGTTATTAAGAATTATTTAGAAAATAAACTGAATTATTTGAATATATTGATTCTAACTATTTATTAGTCTGTGTGTATTCAGTAATTGCGTCAGTAGGCGCTTTTTTGGCAAGTACTAGTAAAAAAATGTTTTTAAATAAATCAAAAATATTTGTCAATTTTTATATAGATGAGTTTTTCGATTCAGATATCGGTGGCTGAACGGATCTTCCTTATCCTCATAAAGGCCTCATAAAAAGACTCTGCTGGATGTCGTCAACCGAATATCGTGCTCAACTACTTACTCAAAGAAACCCGATCATAAGTAAGAAAACGGTAGCGAATTCCGCTACTGGAAAGTTCCCACTGTGTAGCAGCAATCTCCTGCCAAATTTCTGAATCAAGCCGTGGTGCTGCGGCATCGCCCCCCGACACAATAAGATCTAGTTCCGTGATCTCACAGCGATGAGCAATCGGCATAAACTCATGGTAGACATGTGATCCACCAATAACCCAAAAGTCACCGTCGTGTGTCAATCCTTCAGCAGTTTCCAATGCTTCTAGAGGAGAGTGGGCTGTGATCGCTCCCTCGGCAGACCACTCTGTATTGCGGGTAAGGACAATATTATGACGACCCGGAAGAGGCTTGAAGCGTGGATTGAGGGAATCCCAGGTAGTACGACCCATCACCACTGGATCTGAACCAGTGATGTGCTTGAAGTGAGCCAAGTCCTCGGGTACGTGCCATGGCATAGTACCGTTCTTCCCAATCCATCCATTAGTGGACTGAGCCCAGATAAGACCGATCACTATTACACCGCCACGGGAGCTTTAATAGCCGGATGGTGCTGATAGTTGACGATAGTAATGTCGTCATACTGGTAGTCAAAAATACTGTCAGCCTTGTGTAATTCAAGCGTGGGATACGGATAAGGTGCTCGCGAAAGCTGTTCCGTTACCTGATCAATATGGTTGTTATAAATATGACAATCTCCACCTGTCCAGATGAAGTCTCCCACACCTAACCCAGCTTGCTGTGCCGTCATATGGGTGAGTAGAGCATAGCTGGCGATATTGAAGGGGACACCTAGGAACAGATCTGCAGAGCGCTGGTACAGCTGACAGCTGAGTTTATTGTTTACGACATAAAACTGGAACAGAGTATGGCAAGGGTAAAGAGCCATGCGGGGTAAGTCAGACACGTTCCAGGCTGAAACAATATTACGGCGTGAGTCTGGATCAGTTCGTAAAAGTTCCAATGATGCGCTGATCTGGTCAAGAGTCTCGCCATTAGGTGTTGGCCAAGAACGCCACTGTGCTCCATAAATAGGGCCTAAATCGCCATTTTCGTCGGCCCATTCATTCCAGATAGAGACGCCATGCTCCTGCAGCCATTTCACATTGGTATTGCCCTGCAGGAACCATAACAACTCATAGACAACGGATTTCATGTGAACCCGCTTTGTCGTAATGAGGGGAAAACCATCGTCTAGGTGATAACGCAGCTGCGCCCCAAAAATACTCCGTGTACCGGTTCCTGTGCGATCCGCTTTAGGAGCACCATTATTGAGTACTTCGCGGAGTAAATCTTCGTAGGGCGTAGGGATCATTTGTTACTAGCCTCAAATTCGGCAACGGCCTTTAAGATATCTCCAGCAATTTCTTTACGACAAATAAGGAGGTCAGGAAGGTAGGTATCTTCCTGGTTATACACCAGTGGGGAACCATCTAGGCGTGAGCAATGGAGACCCGCTGCCAGAGCTACTCCCACCGGAGCGCAGGAATCCCATTCATACTGTCCACCAGAGTGAATATAAGCGTCAGCGTCTCCTAAAAGAACAGACATTCCCTTAGCGCCAGCAGAACCCATAGGATGCAATTCAGATCCCAGCGCATGCGCAACATAATCAGCACATGCCGGAGGGCGAGTACGAGAAATGACGATCCTCTTAGCATAGGGACCCTTTACCGCTCGTACATTAGACGTATGCCATACGCGGTTAAGGTCTGGCATAGCGACAGCCGCAACCACAGGCGTGCCATTCTCTACCATGGAGATATGAACGGCCCAATCGAGACGGCCATTGGAGAATTCTCGCGTGCCATCGAGCGGATCAATAATCCAGACACGATCTTTGGACAGGCGCTCTTCTACCTCATCGGGAGCTTCTTCCGAAAGCATGCCATCATCAGGGCGATGTGCAGCAAGGACGGACGCAATCCAATGCTGAGCAAGCTCATCGCCGGCAGCTCCAAGTTCATGCCCACGCAATAAACCGCCGGAACGGACACCTTTAAGAATATCTCCAGCACCAGCAGCAATACGCTGTGCAAGAGTTACATCATCAAGTTTGAGACTCATTGCTAATTCCTTCAGTAGCCTAATTCTCAGTCTAGTGAGAATAGGAGGTAAGTGATGTTACTTCCGTGCATCAGCACGGAGAGAACGATAGCGAGAGATAAGAGCTGCAGTAGAAGAATCCATTCCAGAGGGGGTAACTCCTGCATCTGTTGTGGAAACAGATGGCACAGCTGTATCACCGGTAATGAAGGGGAGGAGGTCACCAGCTTGCTTCTTGCCAAGCTCCACACCCCACTGATCGTAGGGATTGACCGAATAAATCATGCCCTGGACGAAGACAATATGTTCATAGAGTGCGATGAGAGAACCAACAACCTCAGGAGTAAGACGAGTAGCCAGAATAGACGTGGATGGCCGATTTCCTGGCATGACCTTGTGGTTGACCAGTTCTGCAGGGGTCCCCTCGGCAGCAATCTCTGCAGCAGTCTTACCAAAAGCAAGAACCTTGGTCTGTGCGAAGAAGTTGCTCATGAGGAGGTCATGCATGGAGCCGGTGCCGTCAGCTGTGGGGAGATCATCGAGTGGTTGTGCAACAGCGATAAAGTCGGTAGGAACAAGACGGGTGCCCTGATGCAGTAGCTGGTAGAAAGCGTGCTGACCATTAGTTCCAGGTTCACCCCAATAGATTTCTCCGGTGGAGGTAGTAACGGGGCTGCCATCGACACGAACAGACTTACCATTGGATTCCATGGTGAGTTGCTGCAGGTAGGCCGGGAAGCGGCTGAGATCCTGGACGTAGGGGAGAACGGCTTTAGAGTCGGCATTAAAGAGGTGAGAATCGGAATACCATACGCCTAATAGACCCATGAGAACTGGCACGTTTTCCGCTAGCGGAGCGGTACGGAAGTGTTCATCCATCGTGTGGAAGCCGTCAAGGAAGCGCATAAAGTTGTCGTAGCCGGCCACTGTCATAACGGACAGACCAATAGCGGAATCGACAGAATAGCGTCCACCGACCCAGTCCCAGAAACCGAACATGTTTTGGGTATCGATACCGAAGGCGGAGACTTTTTCCGCGTTGGTGGAAACAGCGACGAAGTGTCGTGCAATAGCATCGTCGCTTACCTCACTGCCGGTAATGTTCTGCAGTCCGGACATGAGCCAGTGACGTGCTGCTGCGGCATTGGTCATGGTTTCCTGCGTGGTGAAGGTCTTAGAGGCAATGATGAAGAGGGTCTCTTCTGGATTAAGATCGGCGGTTTTAGCGACAAGGTCGGCGGGATCAACGTTGGAAACGTAGCGTGCGGAGATACCGGCATCCTGGTAGTGACGCAGTGCTAGGTTCACCATGACAGGGCCTAGGTCTGAGCCGCCGATACCAATGTTGACAACTGTCGTGATGTTCTTGCCGGTGTATCCCTTCCATTCTTTATTGCGGAGGGAGTCGGTGAAGGTATGCATGCGGTCAAGGACGTCGTGGACGTCCGCCACAATGTTTTGTCCATCAACAACGAGTTCCGCATCGCGAGGGAGTCGTAGTGCGGTATGGAGTACGGCGCGGTTTTCAGTGCAGTTAATGTGTTCACCGGCGAACATGGCATCGCGTTTAGCTGGTATCTGGGCAGCTTCGGCAACTGCGATAAGTTTCTTCAGTGTTTCGCGAGTGACGCGGTTCTTGGAGAGATCGACAGTGAGGTCGCCCACCTGGTACGTGAGTTCAGTGCCACGTTGCGGATCGGCCTGGAAGATATCACGGAGGTGAAGATCTTTCACAGTGGCGAAATGAGCAAGCAGGTCATTCCACGCGGGAGTAGTAGTGATATCGATGGGAGTGACATCGGTCATTATTATTTCTCCATTACGTGTTGAACGTTGTGCTATAAAGTTTCAGAACTTAATCGAAACAGATTGTATTGCAAGGACAAATGTAACTAGCCTAACGGGCCGCGTCCAAGACGAAGCAGCAACAAAGCTAACTGATGGCCTTCTTTACCAAGTGCGTTGAACCGCTCAATGACTTTAAGCTCACGATTGTGAACAAGACGTGGACCGCCGCTCTTTTTTCTCGTTTGGCCAATTCTTCGAGAAATTTCAGTACGACGTTGAATAGCTTCCAAAATGACATGATCGAGGTGATCGATCTCTTGGCGAAGTTCATTAATCTCTGCCGCACTTAATTCATCGGTAGCGCCAGTTGGATCACTGTGCAAACGCTTATCCGATTCCTTACGAGAAGAACTCGAGTCCTGCGGTGCATGAGTAGTATTCGCCATACCCTTATTATTCCACGTAAATACAAATGTCTCGGCCTACACAATACGGTCGGATCACAACAATAAGGCGATGTTCCACTAAATTGGAGGACGTTATGAGCGATATGATTACTGACCCAAAGCCTCCCCAGTCCCCTCAGCTCTTTGATGACGCAACCGTGGCTGAATTCAATACTGCGCAATTAGATACTGTGCAATCGGATACTGCGCAATTAAATAGAGCACAAACAGTCTTGCGAGGTTTTCAGCAGCAGAATGCAGACCAGTTGTTAGAGGGGCTTAACCCACAACAACAGCAAGCTGTTCGGCATAGTGGTACACCATTGCTTATTGTGGCCGGGGCAGGTTCTGGAAAAACTACCGTTCTTACACGACGTATTGCCTATGTATTGGCAACTCAACCGGTACGGGCATCGCAAATTTTAGCGATTACCTTCACCAATAAAGCCGCAGCAGAAATGCGGGAGCGCGTTCAACAGATTGTTGGCGCAGAAGCGAATTACATGTGGGTGTCCACATTCCACTCCATGTGTGTGCGCATTCTTCGTGCACAAGCTGCAGAACTAGATGTCGTGAATAGTAGCTTCACTATTTATGATGCGGATGATTCTAAACGTTTACTGGCTATGATCATCAAGGAGCTTAACCTAGATTCCAAGAAGTATGCCCCTAAGGTTTTAGCGAATCGTATTTCTCATTGGAAGAACGAACTTATCGATCCGGAGGCCGCTGCCGCCGATGCACCCGAGGGACACTTCGATAAAGTAGCTGCCGAGGTTTATGGTCTCTATCAGGCACGTTTAAGAGCAGCTAACGCTTTCGATTTTGATGATCTTATTGGGGAAACGGTTGCGCTGCTAGAATCCCACCCGAATATTGCGCAGTATTATCAGCGGCGTTTCCGGCATGTTTTAGTTGACGAGTATCAGGATACGAACCATGCCCAATACATGCTGGTTCGAGCGCTAGTGGGTGATGGGACCAATGGTGTTGAGCCAGCTGAGTTATGCGTTGTAGGTGACGCAGACCAGTCCATTTACGCATTCCGAGGCGCCACTATCCGCAACATTGTGGAGTTTGAGCGTGATTTTACGAATGCGACCACTATTCTTCTGGAGCAGAATTACCGTTCAACTCAGAATATTCTGTCGGCTGCTAACGCTGTCATCGATAACAATGAGGGACGCCGAAAAAAGAATCTCTGGACAGATGCTGGAGATGGTCCTCTTATTGATCTTTATGTTGCGGATAACGAGCATGATGAAGCTCGGTTTATCGGCAATGAGATCGACAAACTGCATGATGAAGGCGTGTCCTATAGCGATATAGCGATTTTCTATCGAACGAATAACGGGTCACGTCCTCTAGAAGATGCTTTCATTCGTACTGGTTTACCGTACAAAGTTGTTGGCGGTACGCGCTTCTATGAGCGAATGGAAGTGCGAGATATCGTGGCTTACCTCAAGGTATTAGAGAACCCAGCAGATACCGTGAGTCTGCGTCGAATTATCAACACACCACGTCGTGGTATTGGTGATAGAGCTATTAGTTGTCTTGCGGTTTTTGCGGAACAGCAAGGAATTTCCCTATGGGAGGCATGTTGTCGAGCAAAAGAGGGTGTTGTTCCTTTCCTTAATTCCCGTGCAGAGAAATCAATTGCTAGCTTTGTTGAGCTTATGACTGATATTCAGCACCATATTGCAGGGAGGGATCATACAGCGGGAGAAGGATCGCTGCCTGATCTTGGTGAGATCGTTGAAATGGTCATTGACCGTTCTGGCTATCGAGCAAGTCTGGAGGGTTCTAATGACTCGCAAGATCAGTCTCGTCTCGATAACCTGAAAGAACTTGTTTCAGTTGCACATGAGTTCTCTGCTGACGCGGCGTCCCTGCGAGCACTGGAAGAGAGTTTTGACGACAGTAATGCTGATGGAGTTAGTAAAGAGACTATTGATGAGGGAACAGAGGGGCTAGCTGAACCAGGGTCACTGGCCGCTTTCCTAGAACGCGTTTCCCTTGCCTCGGATACCGACCGGATCCCCGATGAGAACGACGGCATGATTACGCTTATGACGCTGCACTCTGCGAAAGGCCTGGAGTTCCCCGTTGTGTTTGTTACAGGCTGGGAAGAAGGTATGTTCCCGCATATGCGAGCGTTAGCGGACGATAATGAGCTTTCGGAGGAGCGTCGGCTGGCGTATGTAGGAATTACTCGAGCGAAGCGGAAACTGTACCTTACGAGAGCTGTTGTTCGCTCAAGTTGGGGACAACCACAGTCGAATCCGCAGTCCCGTTTTCTCGATGAGATTCCTGCAGACCTTCTGAACGTATCGAGAGAAGCCCCAGAAATCGCCGATGACGATGATTGGAGTTACGGCTCGTCTGGCCGTTCCTGGGGTTCTAGTAGCCGTTCTGGACAGTCGTGGGGATCCCGCAGTAATCGTGCGAACCACAGCGGACGTGGGGATAAATCCCGTAGTGGTCGTTATGGTGATGTACAAAAGCGGTGGGGTAGCCCCGTCGAAACTCGTCGGATTGCACCGAAGACAGCAAGTCCGCGTAGAACCTCCCTTATTAGTGTGGAGAAAGGGGATCGGGTAGTACACGACAAGTACGGCTTGGGGAAGGTTATGGAAGTATCGGGCACAGGGCCTAGTACTACTGCATTAGTGGACTTCGGATCCTCGGGTGTTGTGCGTCTTATGCTAGTGGCCGCGCCTATCGAGAAGCTCTAGTAGACGAGGAAGAATCTGGATAAAAACAATAACAATCAGTGCATATAGAGGTATGCGTAAAGGTTGTCCCTACAGAGTGAAATCTGTAGGGACAACCTCTACACAGCAAGTACGTTTTTATTAAGTAGAAGAAGTATTAGAAGTGGAGTCCGAAGCGGGCGAGCCAGCGAAGGGGATCAACTTTACGTGCACCATCAGGCCAAATCTCAAAATGGAGATGAGTGCCGGTGGAGAAACCAGCAGAGCCCATACCCGCAATTTTCTGCCCAGCTTTAACTTTCTCTCCCTTAGAAACGAAGAGATCATACATGTGGCCGTACACAGAGATAGCGCCGTTGTTGTGACGGATACGGATCCAGTTGCCATAGCCAGCAGCTGGACCAGAGTCGATAACGACACCGTCAGCAATAGCGTGAATGGGGGTTCCTGCTGCATTAGCAATATCAATACCGCCGTGGAAAGAACCCCAGCGCGGACCAAAACCAGAGGTAATAATACCGACAGCAGGAAGTACAACAGTGGGCTGGCGAGATGCCAATTCCGCTGCCATACGGTGGTGCTGCGCAGTACCGGCAACCTTTAACTGGCTAGTGAACCCTGCGAGTGCATCAGTGTCAGTAGCGCTGGCAATAACAGGGGTAAGGGAAGAGTCTTGTTCGATGACGTTATTGGCTAGTTCGATGGGATCGTGACGGACACTTGTGTTGTTGGAGGCAAGTGCGGAAGTAACGCCAGCAGTTGTAATAGCGCCAGCTGCCAGAGCAACGGCGACGGTGCCTACAGTGCCAGCAGCGCCACCTGAGATGGACTTAGCTGAGGCGCGGTGACGGGGAAGCTTCATAGCTTCAGCGTCTTCACTCTTGCGCTCGTTGCTCACAAGCATTCCCTTCTTAAACGATCTTGTATAACGGTCTGCATAGTGGCCCGCATACTGTTTCAGTATTCACTGGTGGTGTTCACGGTCAGCATTGCAGACGGGCTCACGGGCGGTGTCCACAAGTGTGTTCACCGTAAAGATCCGCAGTCTTTTTATTAGCCAATGTTTACTAGATTAGATGATAACGAAAGTTGTTACAACAAAAGTTTCTGTGTGTTGAGTGAACTCCGGTTTGTGACATTTATCGCTTATTTAATGGAGCGGTTTTAAAACCGTTATTTGCGGTATATGGGCAGATAAAAGCGATTTTGTAGGATTATGAGGAGTATTTTAGGCATGGAAAATAATTTCATTATTGTTCACAGTAAAGAAAATTAATGTTTCTTAATTATAAAGTTTCTGTATGTTTTCCCATCTGGTTGTGAATCGATATTACGTGGTACTTCTGCAATTCAGACTGTCTTTCCAGTAGTTTCCTCGTAAACTGCTATACAAGTGCCCTTGAATCGGTAATAGTCATCAAGGTAGGGAACGATTGTTTTTCTTGCGCGTGTCCCACCTCCGAGCAAGAAACGATGAATGAATGGACCTTTACGAACATCAAGCGAAAGAACTCTTCGATAGATATGGAGTTCCTACACTCCGCGGTAGCGTGGTAACTACTCCAGCAGAAGCGGCAGTAGCAGCAGCCTCAATGGATCTCCCTGTAGTTATTAAAGCTCAGGTAAAAGTGGGGGGCCGTGGCAAAGCAGGTGGAGTGAAGCTCGCGCGGACGCGGGAAGACGTTACCTCTTACGCTGCCTTAATTCTTGGTATGGATATTAAAGGGCACCGCGTTGATAAGGTCCTCATTGACCCAGGCGTTGATATTGCGGAGGAATACTACATCTCATTTCTTATCGATCGCTCCCATCGTCGTTTCTTAGCGATGTGTTCAGTAGCGGGGGGCATGGATATCGAGACTGTAGCTAAGGAACGTCCAGGAGCTCTCGCTAAAGTTCCTATTGATCCGGAGAAGGGCGTTGACCGCGCTATGGCACGCGAAATTGCCAAACGTGGTCATTTACCTGACGACATTCTGGATACTGCAGCAGACAGTATTGAAAAGCTTTACCACGTATTTACAGAAACTGATGCCAGCTTGGTAGAAGTTAATCCCCTTGTAAGAACAGTGGATAATCGTGTTCTCGCTATCGATGGCAAAATGACGCTCGACGATAATGCAGAAAAGCGTCACCGCGACATTTTCGCAGATTATCGCGACAATTCCCATGCTGATCCATGCGAATTAGCGGCTAAAGAAGTTGGTCTGCACTATGTCAAACTCGATGGGAATGTTGGCATTATCGGTAATGGTGCTGGTCTGGTTATGTCCACTCTCGATGTCGTAGCTTATGCAGGGGAACGCTATGGCAATGTTAAACCCGCGAATTTCCTTGATATTGGTGGTGGAGCATCTGCCTCCGTCATGGAGTCTGGCCTCCGAATTATTATGGAAGACCCACAGGTAGAAGCCGTTTTTGTGAATGTCTTTGGGGGCATCACTTCTTGTGTAGAGGTGGCCAACGGCATTCTTAGCGCCCTTAAACAGTTGGGGAATACCTTCACTAAACCACTTGTTGTAAGGCTTGATGGTAACGAGGTGGCTGCTGCACAAGAGATTCTCAATAGTGTGCATCATCCGCTCATCACGACGGCGACTGATATGGATGGCGGAGCTCAAAAAGTAGCGCGCATTGTTGCTGAGCGCAGCGCCCACGCTAGCGCGGGAAAGTAGGGGAGAAGCTCTTATGTCGATTTTCGTCAACAAAAATAGTCGCGTGGTCGTACAAGGAATGACAGGCCATGAAGGAATGCGACATACTGCCCGTATGCTTGCTGCCGGCACCACTATTGTGGCTGGAGTGAACCCGCGAAAAGCTGGAGCTATTGTCCATTTCGATAACGTCAATAAAGACATTCCCGTTTTTGGAACAGTTAAAGAAGCTATGGCAGCTACCGGCGCTAATGTGTCAGTTGTTTTCGTGCCTGCGTTTCACGCTAAAAGCGCCATGATAGAAGCTATTGACGCAGAAATTCCTGTCCTTGTTACCATTACTGAGGGTATTCCGGTGCATGACGCTGCTGTTGCCTGGGCGCATAACGTTAATCATGGACAAAAGACTCGCATCATCGGTCCTAACTGTCCCGGTATTATTACCCCGGAAGAGACAAATATCGGCATTATTCCTGATGGAATTTCCTCATCTGGCCCCATCGGTCTTGTCTCTAAATCCGGTACTCTTACCTACCAGCTGATGGCGGATGTTTCAGAAATTGGCATTTCAACAGCTCTTGGCATTGGTGGCGATCCTATTCCCGGCACTACTCACATTGATGCTTTACAAGCTTTTGAAGATGATCCGGATACAGAACTCATCGTCATGATCGGCGAGATTGGTGGAGATGCGGAAGAAAAAGCCGCAGAATACATTAAGACCCATATCACGAAGCCAGTTATTGGCTACGTTGCCGGATTCACTGCTCCTGAAGGGAAAACTATGGGGCATGCCGGAGCTATCGTTTCGGGATCCTCAGGAACAGCACAGGCCAAAAAGGATGCTCTTGAAGCCGTCGGCGTAAAAGTAGGCAAAACTCCTTCAGAGACTGCCCGTCTAACACGCGAAGTGTATGCAAGCCTGCATAATAAATAGGTGACTCATACTGTCTACCGAGGAGGAGAGGCTTGTGGCCAGTAGTGAAACTGGTGAATCTACTCACCCTCGGAGCGCACACGTATTGAGTATTTTTCGTGGGCGTAGAGGAGTTATCGTTCCGGCACTGCTTCCGTCAGTAGCTCTACTTGTTGTTGCTATGGTTGTGGCTGGTATTACCGTGGCAGTGACCGATATGGATTCACCCCACTGGTGGCCATTAACTCTTTCACTGTGGATGGCAGTATTCCACGTACCTTTTACAGGTATTGGACCAACCGGGTTCGTAACTGTTATGGGTTTTCTCCCACTCTTACCTACCCTCCTCTATATTGTGTTCCTTGCGTGGGTAGCTCGTCGATTTATCGCTGATGATATACCTGCGGATACGCAGCTCTTTAGCCTTCTCTCCATTCTTATTCCTCTCATTTTCGCGGGAATTGGCTGGGGAGGTATGTGGGGTATGCGTGGCATAGTGTTCATTCAGCCGCCACACGCAGGTGTGATGGTTGGCATGGTCTTCTTCATCACGCTTGTGGGTATAACTATTGGTTTACGGGAGCACGTTTTATACCTCATTCCGCATGCTCGAGATACTTTTCCCAGCTGGGGGAAGGCCGGTTTTTGGGTGACAGAGCAATTCCTTTGTGCCATGCTCATGGCAGGATCTATTGCTAGCGTTGTCGCTTTAATTGCCCATTGGAACCTCATTGGGCAGGTACTAAATTACGGTAATTCTGCCGCCGGTATTGCAGGATTTGGAGTATTTAGCCTTCTCTACCTTCCCAACATGATGGTTGCTGCGGCCACCATATTGTCCGGAGGAGGTATTCACGTTGGTCTTTTCCAGACGAGTCTCTACGCCACACATCTCGACAAATTACCGGCATTCCCTCTTTTTGCTGCGCTTCCACAGGATGAAGCGCAAACGTGGTGGCTTATCTTCCTCACTATTCCCATTGCTGCAGCAATAGTAGTGGCGTGCCGTACCCCCGGAGAAACTGTACAAGACCGTCTCAAAGCAATTGCATTCGCTACCCCCACCACAGCAGCATGCGCAGCGCTTGGCGCTTGGCTTGCCGGAGGGGAAATTGGAGTGATGGGTTCCGTGCGCATGTCAGAAGGGTTAACGGGTCTTATTCTGGCCGCCTGGATCGGAATTCTTGGCTCGGTTACCGTATTCGTACAACGTGGGGAGGGGTTTGCCAGTATTAAAGCTGCACACAGTCAACGTCGTGCGAAGAAACGCGCTGTCGATGAGCGTGACGATGAGAGTGACGATGTAGAAGAGGACGTATCTGAAGAAAAGTCAGAAGAAAAAGACGGATCAGACGTAACTGAGCCGGATGAGAACACTGACACATCTGACTCTGATACATCAGAAAACAGTGAGAGCGCAGATACTGTAGAAAACAGTGATGCTGGAGAGTCAGACGAGATGTCAGAGTCTGTAGATGATGCAGACGGTACCGATAATAACTCTATAAATACTTCTTCTTAAGTGATAGGGGTAGGGAAAATAGAGTGTGACGGGTTACACTATTCCTATTCCCAGTGAGTGAGTATTCGGAGTGTCTGTCGTGGATGTTGTAGCCTCTACAACCAAGCTACGCCTGGTCATCCTTGTGTCTGGTGTTGGCTCTCTGATGAACGCTGTAGTGGAAGCAACTCGCGATCCTCACTATCCCGCAGAAATTGTAGCTGTGGGGGCTGACCGTCCCTGTGAAGGACTGACTCGAGCCGAATCAGCTGGTATCGAGACGTTCCTCGTCAATTTTTCCGATTATGCTAATCGCGCGGAATGGGATGAAGCACTCGCCACAACCATTGCGCGCTATCAGCCAGATCTTATTGTTTCTGCCGGTTTTATGCGCATTGCCGGGAAAAATGTTCTTAAAGATTTCGGGGGCCGGTTCATTAATACCCATCCTGCTTTGCTGCCAGCTTTTAAAGGCGCACATGCGGTGGAAGATGCTCTTGCCTACGGTGTGAAATACACCGGCTCCTCCATTCACCTTGTTGACGAAGGTGTCGATACCGGCCCACTACTTGCACAAGAGCCGGTTCCTGTACTGCCCGACGATACTGTCGAGGCTCTCCACGACCGCATCAAAATTGTGGAAAGGCGTTTACTCTGCGAAGTTATCGCGGATATCGCCACAGACGGTCCATCAGCCCGTGTGACCCGTATCCAACAATCACAGTAGAAGAAGGAAATCAGTGTCTGATTCTCGTAAGCCGATTAAGCGCGCTCTAGTCAGTGTCTATGACAAAACCGGACTTGAAGAACTCGCCAAAGGGCTACATGAGGCTGGTGTAGAGATCGTCTCTACCGGCTCCACTGCTAGCCGTATCTCTGATGCCGGCGTTCCCGTCACCCCCGTTGACGAATTGACGGGTTTCCCGGAATGCCTCGAGGGACGCGTCAAGACCCTCCACCCACGTGTCCATGCCGGTATCTTGGCAGATACCCGAAAAGACGAGCACATGCAGCAACTCGCCGAACTCGGTGTGGAAGCCTTCCAGCTCGTTATCGTCAACCTTTACCCCTTTGAAGCAACAGTTGCCTCCGGCGCGCCCTTCGACGCTTGTGTGGAACAGATCGATATAGGTGGCCCCTCCATGGTTCGCGCTGCTGCAAAGAACCACCCCTCGGTTGCGGTTGTCGTTGACCCGTCCCGCTACAGTGATGTTCTTACCGCTGTGAAGGAAGGCGGCTTTACGCTGGAGCAACGTACTGAACTTGCTGCTGACGCATTCCGCCACACTGCCTCCTATGATGTTGCTGTGGCGTCCTGGTTCGGTGAGCAACTCGGGAAGAAAGCCGCTGCCGCCGCCCAGACTGAAGAAGAAAAGCGCGAAGCAGAATTTCCGGTATGGGAAGGTGCCACTTTTGTGCGCGGTAATGTCCTCCGCTACGGCGAGAACCCGCATCAGTCAGCAGCGCTGTACTTGGATAATGCCCACCCTGGTATCGCCCAGGCGAAGCAACTGCACGGTAAAGCCATGAGCTACAACAACTACATGGATGCCGATGCCGCCTGGCGTTCCGCCCACGACCATGACGGTATTTGCGTCGCCGTCATCAAGCACGCTAACCCCTGCGGTATTGCGATCTCTGACCAGTCTGTTGCTGACGCATACCGGAAGGCGCACGCTTGCGATCCCGTTTCTGCTTTTGGTGGCATTATTGCTTCCAATACGGAGGTCTCCTGCGAGATGGCCAAGGAAGTTGTGAACGTCTTTACCGAGGCAATTCTTGCCCCCTCCTATGAAGACGGTGCTGTGGAAATTCTTTCCCAGAAGAAGAATCTCCGCATTATGGAAGTTCCCGAGTTTGACGCACCGTTCTACGACTTCCGCCAGGTTACGGGTGGTCTACTCTGCATGGAACGCGACCGTGTGGACGTTGACGGCGACTATGCTAAGAATTGGACGCTAGCCTCCGGTGAGCCTGCCGATGAAGCAACACTGCGGGATCTGGAGTTCGCGTGGCGTACGTGCCGGTCGGTTAAATCCAATGCCATCTTAGTGGCTAAGGAAGGAGCGACAGTTGGCGTTGGTATGGGGCAGGTTAACCGTGTAGATGCCGCTAAATTGGCGGTGGAGCGCGCTGGAGATCGAGTTGTAGGATCCGTCGCCGCATCCGATGCGTTCTTCCCCTTCGCCGATGGCTTTGAGGTACTTGCGAAAGCTGGTGTGAAAGCTGTTGTCCAGCCTGGTGGTTCTATCCGTGACAATGAGGTCATTGAGGCTGCTCAAGCAGCAGGTATCACAATGTATCTGACAGGCTGCCGTCACTTCGCACACTAAAAAGCACTGTTACAAGAGCACTGCGCTTTGAAAGCGTACTGTACAAAAGTGCTCAGATAGTTAGGACGGTTCCCGCCACCCACTAGCACTGGGTTTAATACTCAGTACATGGGTGGCGGGGATTTCTTATACGTATTGTGTGGAGATACGGATTTTACGTGGGTAAGAGGAGAGCAGAAATAATAAGGATGACGGGTATCGCAAGGATAGTGGAAAGAAAACCGGCGTCGCGTGCTAGGTAGCGTGCAGTGTTATAGCGCGTGGCAAAAATATAGACGTTTACTGCAGTGGGAAGGGCTGCACACACGCAGACGGCGAAAAGTGTTTGAGGGTCAAGATGCAGGGCAAAGCGGCCGAATAACCACGCAATAAAAGGCATAACAACCGATTTTAAAGTGACAGCTAAGGCAACATCACGTCGGGGAGTAATGCCTTTTTCCATCACTTTTACCCCGTAAAAAGAGTGTCCAAAACCAAGGAGTCCACAGGGGACTGCTGTTTGGCCAATGAGATGTAGGGGTTCGCTCACAATAGTGGGAGGTGTCCAATGCCCGAGAGCGAAAATAAGACCTGCAAGGCCAAAGATCACCATAGGATTCTTTAACGGCTGTAGTAGCCTTTCCCATGTTTTCTGCTCTGAATGGTCAAGGACAAGATAGTCCAATAGGGAGAGTGTTAAGGGACACAACAGAATAGTTTGGAAGAGCAAGATGGGGACGAAGGCAGTAGTGTCATGAATGACATACAGAGCGATGGGAATGCCTAGGTTAGCTGAATTCACATAACCGGCAGCAAGACCACCTATAACCAGTTCTGCTGGCTTGCGTTTTAACCATAGGTAAGAAATAAGGATAAAGAGTAGCGACGTTACTGCATTAGCGAAGACAGCCACGCTAAGGTGCACTGAGAATACGGATTTGAGATCCGCTTTAATAAGGGTGTCGAAAAGAAGTGATGGCGTCGCAATCCAGAAGCAGATATTGTTTAGCCCTCGTGCCATCTCTTCGGAGAGGATTCTCAGCCGGCCAAGCAGGTAACCGATGGCGATGATGATAGCGATAACTCCAAAACCGTGGAGGACGCCAAGCATCGGTCTTATCCTTTCAACGAGTTAACAGGGGTTAGGGGAGGCAGTAGAGGGGCAGCAGGAGGATGCACATGCGTGCTTCAGTTACCGATTCTAGATAATGACTGCACAAAACTACACAAAGAAGAAGGTGGCCGTACCCCTAACAGGTACGGCCACCTTCTGCTGTTTAAAACGTATCAGTTCACGCCGGTTTAGCGACTGGTAAACGGAAGAAGAGCCATTTCGCGAGCGTTCTTCACTGCGACAGCAACTTCACGCTGCTGCTGAGGAGTGAGACCAGTGACGCGACGGCTGCGGATCTTGCCGCGATCAGAGATGAACTGACGAAGCAGGTTGACATCTTTGTAATCAACATGCTCAACACCTGCGGCGACGAGAGGGTTCTTCTTAGGGCGACGACCCTGCTCAGCGCGGTGTTTCTTATTGTAGTTGCGCTTCATAGCCATCTGTTACCTCACCAACTCGACTTGCTGATACCAGGTAGCTCACCATCGTGAGCCATCTTGCGGAGACGAACACGGGACACACCAAACTTGCGTAGGTAGCCGCGGGGACGACCATCAGCGGAGTCGCGGTTGCGAACGCGAATTGGGCTGGCGTCACGTGGCATCTTGTTCAGTTTGAACTGTGCTTCCATGCGCTCTTCATCAGAGCTATTGGGGGAGGAAATGATGTGCTTCAATTCCTGACGGCGTTCCGCGTAGCGGGCAACCATAGCTTTACGCTGCTCGTTTTTAGCGATCTTGGACTTCTTAGCCATTTCTATCGCTCCTCGCGGAATTCAACATGTTTACGGACAACCGGATCGTACTTCTTAATAACGAGACGATCGGGATCATTGCGGCGGTTCTTGCGGGTTACATAGGTGTAACCAGTACCAGCCGTGGACTTCAATTTAACAATAGGGCGAATTTCGTTACGTGCCATTAGATACGTTCTCCCTGTGCGCGCAGACGAGCCACAACGGCCTCGATTCCATCACGATCGATGGTCTTGATGCCTTTTGTGGAGACTGAAAGGGTGACGTAGCGGTCCTCCGAGGGGAGGTAGTAACGACGCCGCTGAATGTTCGGGTTCCACCGACGATTAGTGCGCCGGTGCGAGTGCGAAACGGACTTGCCGAAACTCGGCTTCCGTCCCGTTACTTGGCAATGCGCCGACATTGGCGTTCTTTCTCCTTCCGCCCATCCTTATTCGGCATCCGATTGGACGGTCGGAAGAACCGGGGTGGGCGCTGACATACGTATAGACAACAGCAGGCATCTACGCTACCCGGAAAATCCGCTTTTGGCAATTTGAGTGTATTCGGGCATTTTCGCCAAGCAGATCACAAAAATACGTGTGGAGAAGTAGCGGAAACTGCGTGTTCGTTGCTAGCAAGCTCGTTATTAGCAAATTGGAGAAACCCGCAGGACACCATTATACTTAGATGATTGTTGAAAGACGTCGATTTTCTTTCTCGTACATTTCGCTAGTAGTATTGGGCAGTCGCACGTTTTGCGAGATATCTCGTAGAAGCTGCAAATACGCCGCGAGGCCCTCAGAACATTTGTTGTTGAGGATGGCCAACTATCGTCAGCTCTCTGTTATCAGCAATGCAGCTGGGGTTAGGTTCGCGGTATAGCTAGACCACTAAACATCATCTACAAGGGACGATCAATGAAGAAGGATATTCACCCCGACTACCACCCGGTGGTTTTCCAGGATGCGAGCACCGGTACCAAGTTCATCACCCGCTCCACTGCTACCTCGGATCGCACCATTGAGTGGGAGGATGGCAATACCTACCCGTTGCTCGTCGTGGACGTGACCTCCGAGTCTCATCCGTTCTGGACAGGAGCTCAGCGCGTTATGGATACCGCCGGTCGCGTTGAGAAATTCCAGCGTCGCTACGGTAAGCGTATTCCCAAAGCATCCAAGAAGTAGTTCGCGCTTCTTTATCTAGATAAGGACCTGAACATGGCAACTCCTAAGTTCCGTAAGTCGCGCGCGAACACTCATTCGCGCCGCTCCCAGTGGAAGGTCGATAATGCCGCACTGGACAATGTTAAGATCGATGGCCAGACTACCGCTGTTCCGCGCCGTCTGGTGAAGGCCGCTAAGCTCGGCCTGGTTGACCTCGACTGATATGAATGGACCACGTGTAACGTGCGTGGCCACCTACTATCAGTAAAAGTTACAACCTGATAGCTTGATTCGATCCCTAAGGAAGAGGGCCACAGTTTAGACTGTGGCCCTCTTCCTCATCTATTTCTATAGGATTTATTACTTTGAGAAAGAGTAGTACTTACTCCACGTACTCGCAGATGCCAATTGGTTTAGGCTGATAGGATTTAATAACACGGTAAGATGAGTATCTTTTTCATCAAGGGACTTGCTGAATGCAATATATACAATGATGTGAAAAGAAAAGCCGATTATTAAGGGATATATAGACCATGAAAATTCTAGTTGTTGATGATGATGAAGCTGTACGGGAGTCATTACGGCGATCTCTCACATTTAATGGCTACTCAGTAGTTCTAGCAGAGAATGGGGAGCAAGCTCTCAATATTATTAACCAGCAACAGCTAGATGGCATGATCCTTGACGTCATGATGCCACAGATAGATGGGCTTCAAGTGTGCCGAGAGCTTCGTAACCGAGGCGACGATATGCCAATTCTGATGTTGACGGCGCGAGACGCTATTTCTGAGCGTGTAGCTGGTCTTGATGCTGGCGCAGATGATTATTTGCCCAAGCCTTTTGCTCTTGAGGAACTGCTTGCTAGGTTGCGCGCACTTCTGCGTCGTACAGGCCGCGATGGGGGAGAAGAAGAAACTGAGAATTTAGTTTTTGCGGATCTTTCTCTTAACCCCGTTACTCGTGAAGTGTATCGTGGTGACCGCCCGATCTCTCTCACCCGTACCGAGTTCGCATTATTAGAGCTTCTTATCTCCAACCCACGGCGTGTGCTTAGCCGTAACCGTATTTTGGAGGAATTATGGGGATATTCATTCCCAACTTCTGGTAATGCTCTAGGAGTTTATATTGGTTATCTGCGGCGCAAGACTGAGTCTGCTGGTGAAGAGCGCCTTATCCATACGGTTCGCGGCGTTGGTTATGTAATGCGTGATCATAAAGGCTAAGGATAAGCAAGGATAAGCATTGCCGAGGAGAAAACATCCCACGTGGGGAAAGAAACAAATAGATAGAGCGGCCTCATGGCAGGAAAATAAGGGGAGTAAACCGCCTCTCGTCTTTCGTATCAAGATGAGTTGGACTATTGCTTTGCTCTCTGCCGCAATGGTTTTCGTTGCTATCGCCGTTACTTCTTTTGTGGGATACTGGGTTGCTTCTCGGTCTTTACTAAGTAGTGCTGAACGAACTCTAGAAGATCAAGCTACGGAATTACTTTCTGATCAGGATTTCCTGCACCGTTTGGAAAAATGCGAACTTGAGACTGATATCAGGGTCTCACGACTTCGTAATCCTGGGTTGTACTTCATGGTGGTTCATCCGCTTCACAATCAGAAGGGTAGTGAAGAAGGGAATGGATCGTTAGAAGTCCAGCGGGGATCAGATCATATTTCGCTAGGCCAATCAGACCTTGATGTCATTCATGGAAAAACTACGTATTCGCAGAGGAAAGAGCACAATCGTCTTATCCTCACCACCACAACGGGAATCAATGACTGGACTCTCGTCCTAGCTCAGAATCTTTCTTCATTACAGACCATGACAAGCCATATGGCTTCTGTATTCGCCATTATGGCGGGTATTGGTACTCTCCTTGCCATGTTGTCTGGATGGGCCGTAGCACGCACTAGTCTTGTGCCGGTGCAGCTCCTCATTGATGGTACGGAGCGTATTGCGCGTACCGACGACCTCACCCCACTGCCTGTGTACGGATCTGACGAGCTGGCACGGCTTACCGAGTCCTTCAACGAAATGCTGAAATCTTTGCAGGAGTCTCGGGAACGGCAGAGTCAATTAGTAGCCGATGCTGGGCATGAGCTGAAAACTCCACTCACCAGTCTCCGGACTAACATAGAGCTCCTTATGATGGCTTCTAAGAACCCCTCAGACACCATTACACCTGACGATATTGCCGATCTTGAACACGATGTCATGAGCCAGTTGGAAGAATTAACCAACCTGGTAACCGATTTAGTTGACCTCGCTCGTGAAGATTCGCAGCATTCCGTTGTAGAGCCTATTGACCTCGGCGAAATACTCGATGGAGTTATTGATCGAGTGCGGCGACGACGCCTGGATATAAAGTTCACGTTTAATCTTATTGATTGGTATTTAATGGGGGACCAAAGAGGTCTCTCTCGAGCATTTCTTAATGTCCTCGATAATGCTGCTAAGTGGAGTCCAGAGAACGGCACAGTAACAATGACGATGCAGCAAATTGATGATGATCGAGTTGAGATTACCGTCGACGATGAAGGACCAGGTATTCCAGCTGATGAACGCGAACTCGTTTTTGAACGTTTCTATAGGTCTGTAGAGTCGCGCGCAATGCCAGGATCTGGTTTGGGTCTTGCAATTGTGAAACAGGTGATGGAATCGCATGGGGGAAGTGTGCGGGCTGAAGAATCACCACGTGGTGGTACCCGAATGGTATTGGAGCTCCCCGGCGGACCACAGATAACAAGCAACAATAATGAGGCGATGAGAATTTCTTGACTTCTCATGATGGTATTTTCACAGTAAGTTTCAAGGTATAAGGATATATTTTTCCAGAAATGCGGTAGATAGTTAGATCATGACTTATCCAATGTCTTCTCCCACCCCACAGTTCCAGAAATACCCCATGATGCCACCAGACCCAATGCACAAAAATAAGTCGCGCCTCCCACTAATTATTGTGCTCTGTGCGGTCATTTCGCTTCTTCTCGGTATCGGCGGAGGAGTACTGGGGGCGCACATGGTGAAGGATAAGGATACGTCATCAGACTATGTGCCAAACGATACAGCGCTTGAAGCACCCACAGATAAAGACGCAAAAGTACCACCTGCCCCACAAGGATCAGTACAAGCAGTAGCAGAGAAAGTTCTTCCCTCCGTCGTCTCCATACAAGTGGCATATTCAAGCACACAAGGCGCCTCAGGATCTGGCATTATTCTCTCCAGTGACGGCCTCGTCCTGACCAATGCGCATGTTGTGAATAATGCCCGTGAGATGGCCGTTGTCACCAACGGCAACCAAATGTATGAGGCTAAACTCGTGGGGATCGATACACTCTCCGATATTGCTGTCGTAAGTGTAAAAGGCATGCGCGGTATTAGACCTATTGAAATAGGAAATTCCCAAAATCTGGCGGTAGGCCAAGAAGTTGTTGCAGTTGGTGCACCGTTAGGTCTAACAGGGACTGTCACATCGGGCATCATATCGGCGCTTAATCGCCCCGTACACACCAGTAGTCAAGGCCCACGCTCTGAGGGACAAGACACCGTCATGAACGCCATACAAACTGATGCTGCTATTAACCCCGGTAACTCAGGTGGAGCATTAGTGGATATGAACGGAAGACTTATTGGAGTGAACTCTGCCATTGTTTCTCTGGGCGGAGGAAACCCGTACACAGGTGAAGCAAGCGGCGGCAATATTGGCCTGGGATTCGCCATTCCCGTCAATCAAGCTCGACGTATCGCCTCGGAACTGGTGAAGAACGGTAAAGCTAGCCATTCCGTAATTGGTGTACAAGTGAAGCCTTCTACTAACCCCTTGGGATCATTGATTGCTGACGTTACCCCAGGCGGACCCGCTGACCGCGCCGGGCTTCGCCAAGGTGAAGTGATTACTAAAGTTGACGGACGTGCCCTTGAGCCTGTTGATGGTTTGGTTGCGTATGTCCGTTCAAAGGCACCTGGCGATGTTATTAAAGTGACTGTGGAAAAACAGGGCGGCGGTAACACGCGTACAGTGGATATTAAAGTGGGGACTCGCGATTGATCTGTCGAGCTAGTAAAGGACAAGAAAAAGTGGATGTAAACCCTGGTGATGCTGGTCGCGCGTTAGCAGTCATTACCGCTGATCATACGAATGAAGAATCCCACGCACTGACGGCAATTGTCACAGAACTGCTTGAAGAAGACGGATTCTATGTTGATGGTGTCGTTATCGTTCCCAACGACGAAGAACAAATCCGAAAAGCAATTGAAACCGGTGTTGTAGGCGGTGTGGATCTTCTTCTTACCATAGGAGGAGTTGGATTAAGTCCACGTCACCATACCCCAGAAGCGACATTGCCTCTTATCGACAGAGCACTACCTGGTATTGCGGAAGCATTGCGTTCTTCTGGACAATCTGCAGGTGCGCAAGATGCTTGCGTATCGCGTGGCATTGTGGGTATTTCAGGTTCCACGCTAGTGGCTAACCTTTCCAACTCCAGGGCTGCTGTTCGTGATGGGATGGCTACACTGCTGCCTCTTGCTCGTTATGTTATTAATGAGCTCTCTTCCCTGGATATTTACTAATGTCGGATAAGGCAGAATCGTCTCCCCAACGGCAGGTGAACCGTTGTTCTTCTGGAATATCCACTATGGGAACTAAGGGATCTAGGAGAGCTAGAGGAACTAAAGGACGTAGTTCCCGGCCGACACTTGACCAGATTTTCGGTGAGTCTCTTTCTTCCCTTAGTAGAGACGAATGTGGTGACCGGGCAGAAGGACAAGCAGAACGCCAACAATGGGAAAGTTGGCTGCGTAACCAGAAACCCCCGCATTACAGTGCGTAGGCCGCACTGTACAACAGAGAATCGTGAGTTAGTGCAGTAAAAGAGTAACTACTGCGTCATCATCGAGGCGTGCTAACTCATAAGCATCATTTTCAGGAAGCGCCACAATAGTAGTAGCGGTACGGTTTATCGTTTGCCCTGCGTGTGCATTATTTTCTTGGATAATAGCATCGTGGCAGAGGACCCAGTTCCGCTCCTTACTTGTGACAACAACATCGACGTGTTGTCCGGGCTGCCAGACATTTGTTCCATTAGTGGGGACTTCCAATGCCCTCCATCTCCGGGGAAGGTGCGGGCTGCTAAGACGTGCTGAGGTGAGAAGTTCACCATCGTCAGCATCGCCAATGAGATGTTTGCCAATGACGTGGTTTTCCTGCGTAATAGCATGGTTTGGTAGTAGTGAGTGGGGAACAGATACCCATTCAACGTCACTGGCAGTAATTTCATCTCCACTATTCATAGCGTGGTTGAGGCGTGCTACATGCACAGCAGAGGAATTATGCGCAGATAACCCTACAACAAGGATGCTAAAGACTGCTACGGCACTAATTCCTACAAAAATCCGCTGTTTACGGGAAAGATCACGGATATGGCTAATGATCCAGTTCTTTACCCTTCCGCATTTACCCCTATAGTGCTTATGCTGCGGTTCTTCTTCAGGAGTATGCTTCGCGTCTTGTTCTAATGCTGGTATGAAACACTCATAGTCATATTCGTATGTGGGTTGTTGGACGTAATCGTCGTAGTCAGCGTATTCGTCATACTGTTCGTACTGGTCGTAGTGACTGTACTGGTTGTAGTGAGCTGGGGGAGTAGTGCTAGTGATAGTGTCCGTAGGGACAGTGGTTTGTGTGGTTTGTGTGGTTTGCGGAATGGTCTGGATGAAAGGGAGTGGAGTAGTATCTTCGCTTCTAGTAGTGGACTCTTCCGGCATAAGACCTCACCCTTTACGGACCGTCAACTGAAATACTCAGCTGATAGCTGGCGCATAATAGCCATCTCAGGACAAACAATTTGACTGCTTGTACAGTAGCTGTAGTGAGAGCTCCACTTACGAGTGAGTGTGCGCGCTAATACGGGTTATTCACAATGACCGTACTTGTGGAAACATGCCGTTATAACAGTAACTGCGCTACGAAAAATTACTTCTTACCAGTATTCGAGCGGGAATCAGTGCGGTAGAAACCGCTTCCTTTAAATGTCACTCCAACTGACCCGTATACTTTCTTCAAAGTACCGCCGCACTTGGGGCATACAGTGAGGGCATCATCACTGAAACTTTGGTAGATGTCGAAAGAGTATCCGCAATCTTTGCAGGTATACGAGTAGGTGGGCATGGTGTTAATTATGCGCTAGGTTGGGCACAATTGTGCAATTCGGTAGGTGTGACAACCCAGTCCATGCGAACATCATGGGATTCCGTGGGAACAATATCAACGAGTTCTGAACTGTAGACAATGGCGGCTAGCACGGGTGCGGCAGCAAGATTCCCTGCGGCTACAGCAGTATGAATATCGGCAAGTGCGCGGTCGTAGTATCCGGCACCTTTGCCCATGCGGCTGCCATCTCTACCAACGCTAATGGCGGGCAGGAGAATGAGGTCCACGCCGGGCGGTGTGGTGAGAAGATGCGGAATGCATGTGCGTGGCTGGGGAATATGAAAACGCCCCTCCTCTAGTTCCCCCCATTCTGTGAAAAGCCCCCAGGTAAGCCGTCCGTGGTCCTCACTGCGGGGAAGGAATAAGGCGGTGCAGTGTGCCGCGAGGGTGTCCAACCATGCGCGGTTGCCAGGTTCATTGCCGACAGGAATGTAAGCACAGATGCGTTGTGCATGAGTTTGTTGGACAAGAGAGCAACAATGTTGCGTGAGGGAAGCGTTAATAAAAACACGCTCATCAGGTGACCATTGACCGTACTGAGCAGCGCGGGAGGCACGTGCAGTGTCGCGGAACTCAGTTTTTAGCACAGCTTTCGGCATAGGTTTTGACACAGCACTATCCTCTCTACCGTTCTCAAAACTGTATCTTATTTTCTGCACATGGCTGAGTAAATATCAGTGTTTTTTCAGTTCTTTACCCGTTATGCCACTAGGCTATAGCTATGTCTAATAATGAAACGCGCGGTGGTGTGTTCTCCACGGCTGTTATCCCCGCTGCTGGTTTGGGTACCCGATTCCTTCCAGTGACGAAAACAGTGCCGAAAGAACTACTTCCGGTCGTCTCCACGCCCAGTATCGAACTCATTGCGGAAGAGGCTTCCGATGCTGGTGCTGATCGTCTTGTCATCATTACATCTGACCGCAAAACGGGTGTGATGACCTACTTCAACACTGATCCCATGCTTGAGGATGAGCTGAAGAAGAAGGGGAAGTATGTCATGCTGCACAAGGTGCGGCGTGCCCCCGGTCTTATTCGTGTGGAGTCTGCTCTGCAGGAGAAACCACTGGGTTTAGGTCACGCTGTTAGCCTTGCGGAGCATCATTTACATGATGACGAAGACTGCATTGCCGTTTTACTCCCGGACGATCTTGTAACGCCCACTGGCGTATTGGAGAAAATGGCTAAAGTGCGAGAGCGTTTCGGCGGAACTGTCCTGTGCGCCTATGAAGTTCCCGGCGATGACATTTCCAGTTATGGTGTATTTGATGTTGAACCTACCGGTATTGAATCCGATGAGGGATCTGTCATGCGCGTTAAAGGGATGGTGGAAAAGCCGGATCCCAAGGATGCTCCGTCTCACTATGCGGCAGTTGGTCGCTACATTCTTGATCGTTCTATTTTTACCGCATTGCGAGAAATTACCCCCGGTGCCGGCGGGGAATTACAACTGACTGACGCTATTGCAAAGTGCGCGGTTGAAGGAATTCCTACCCATGTTGTAGTGCACCGCGGTACACGGCACGATTTAGGTAATCCAGGCGGTTATATTCGCGCCTCTGTAGATTTTGCGTTACGCGATGAAAACTACGGCCCAGAGTTGCGCGAATGGCTCGAGCAGCGTCTACAGGACAATTCGGATAATCCGGACAGCGTTTAATTGCACTACTACTGTCTTACTGCTACTGCCACATAGATTTTTGAGAGGACACGAATGCGTTCTGTAGAGGAACAGCAAGCCCTAGTTACTGCATCCGCAGTTGCCCCCAATCCAGTCCGCGTGGCTATTCAAGACTCCCTGGGGTTGATGTGTGCAGAAGAAGTAGAAACAACAATGCCGCTACCCGGCTTCGACCAAGCCGCAATTGATGGTTTCGCTGTTCGTGCCGTCGACGTGAAAAATGCTCCTACAACAAGTGACCCATCACAAGACGGAGTTGTTCTTCCCGTCGTAGGAGATGTGACGGCAGGATCCCGAATGCACACACGCCTGCAACCCGACCAAACAGTGCGTGTTTTCACCGGTGCTGCTATGCCAGCTCTCGCCGATGCAGTGGTACCACTGGCATGGACAGACAATGGGGAAACCAGAGTCACTATCAATAGGCGAGTAAATCCAGGAGACTTCGTCCGTAAAGTAGGTGACGATGTAACCCCCGGAGATATTGCTGTGCGCGCTGGGACCATTGTGGGACCAGCACAGGTCGGTTTGCTGGCCGCAGTAGGGCGGGATAAAGTTCTCGTTCACCCACGTCCCCGCGTGTCTATTATCAGCGTCGGTAATGAACTAGTGGACTTGGATCGCATACCAGGGCAGGGGCAAGTCTACGACGTTGCCTCCTATGCGCTGACCGCGGCAGCATTGGAGGCAGGCGCGGAGGTACACCGTGTTGGAATTGTGTCAACAGAACCACGCGCTTTTCGAGAGTTAGTGGAAACACAACTATTACGCTCTGAAATTGTTGTTATCGCTGGAGCAGTAGGCGGTATTGCATCGGAGCATGTCCGCAATGTACTAGCGGACTTAGGCGAAGTTGAAGTGGAGCGGGTAGCCATGCATCCCGGTTCCGTACAAGGGTTTGGTCTGCTAGGTGCAGACCAAATCCCCACATTCCTCGTCCCCTCCAATGCAGTATCGGCACTGTTGGTGTTTGAACTTATGGTGCGTCCCATGATTCGTATCGCTTTGGGTAAACGCCACCCCATGCGCAGAATTATTCGTGCCCGCACTATCATTCCTGTTACCTCGATGAAGGGGCGTGCCGGATATCTGTGTGCTCAATTAATGCGTGATGAAGCAACAGGAGAGTACCTGGTACAAGCATTGGCAGGTGCTAATCCGTCAACATCGCATTTGTTGGCATCCCTTTCAGAAGCAAATGCGCTGATTGTTGTTCCTCCAGATGTTACGGAGATACGAACCGGAGAAGAAGTAGATGTGATGTTCCTAGCGCAGCGTCGCTAGAACATACGCCGCCTGCCGCTAATAGCGGGAATTACGGTGAATCACGGCGTTAATGATGGGTTTTTCGGTGTGTCATAAATGAAACCCCATAAATGCTGGTTAACCTAGAAATACAGTGAATTATTCGGGGGAGTCCTGAATTTAATTCCAGTATGTTCCACTATGCCGTAGTGGCATAACGCAGGCGGAGTAGGTGACTAAACAGTGTCCAGCTCACTTCTTATCATTTTGCTGGTAGTCGTCTGGCTTTTGATATTGCTACCGATGGTCGTTAATACCAAGCAGCCTATTCGTCGCGCCTCCGCATCGTTTTCCAAAACCCGAGTGCTGCATCGTGGTGGGGAAAAGAAGCTGAAACCGCGTCGCATAATTTCCCCACACCCTGCCGAGGATAATAGCGACTCCACAGAAGACGATTCGGTAGAAAAAGACTCGGCCGCCAAGAAGAAAACTCCACAACGACACTTCCTAAGGAAGGCTAAGCGGCTTACCGTTGATCCCGCCATTATCGCCGCTAGCTCCTTCACCGCAGAGACAACTGCCGAAGCAACTACGGAAGCAGAAGACTCCTCTACTGATGCTGAAGAGCATAAAACTTCTACTGAAGAGATTGTTATTACCCCCGAGCTATTGCACGAAAGCCTTGACAATTACCACGCAGAGCAAAATCCCGAACAAGTACTAGAGACTACTGACAAGGCCACTGACGATACAGCAGATAGTGCCGATAACGTCAGTGTAAATAGTGCTGGTGAGGACAATGCCAGTGATAACAGTGTTACTAGTGATGACAGTGAGGATAGCGATGATGGTAGTGAAGAGAAACCTATGTCTCGCCTAACGAGTAGCTTGGCGGAGAAAATCTCTGACTTTAAAAAAGCTGACCGTAATATCCCCGAACCTGCCCCACAGCTCACTCTTAACGCCGACGATATAGCAGAAGCAGAACGCCGCCGCGGACGAGGCGGCTACGACCCCATTGCTGCAGAAGAAGCCGCAGAGAAACGATATAAGCGTCGCCGCATTATCTTCCTCGTTCTTGCTATTCTGCTTATCCCCATGATCGCTGCCGCAGCAGTACTCGGTGGGCTAGTATGGATCGCCCCCGCAGCCTGGTGTGGTGTAATCGCCTTCTACCTGGCAGCACTCCGCAGCCAAGTGCGCCTAGACAACGAGCTACGCCAACGCCGTCTCGCACAAATGCGCCGGGCCCGCGCGCAACGCACCGAATACGGCTACCAAGAAGAACAAGAGCCTGCTGACACCCATTTCTATGGCCAGTACTCGCTAGTGGACATAGACGACGGAGACCCACTCTTCGACCACCTTGATACCCGCCCATTCATGGAAGAATACATGGCGACACACGCCGAAGAATTCTCCTACGATGAAGGCGGCTACCTGCGTGACCGTTTCGGCCGCGTACGCGTCAATGCCTCCCGCTACCCGGACTCTGCCGGCATAGGACAGCCGGAGCAGCTAGGACAGCAGCAGTACCGCTACGACGATGCTGAAGCAGACTACCAGTACGATGATCCCTACACGTTGGGCGAGTACTCCGGTGAACGCAGCGTGGACTACTGGGGTGAGGAAGAAGCCGCGCAAGACATTGTCCGCTTCGAACTACCTCACAATGATGGGGACTACCGAGACGTCGGCTAGAGCTACGCTGCTGGTGGCCAGTGACCACAATTTCTAACCTACTGTCCCACACTGGTACAGTAGGAAAGTCTGGGGCTATAGCGCAGTTGGTAGCGCGTCTCGTTCGCATCGAGAAGGTCAGGGGTTCGATTCCCCTTAGCTCCACAGAATACAAAATCCCTGGTCAGAAATGACCAGGGATTTTCTTTATTTATGATTATTTATGCTGTTAAACATGTGTTTTTTAGAGTAATGACAACTAGAACTAAATAGAACGCTGCGACCAATTATGGAATAAAGTTGGCACATTCTAGGCACAAAAATTGCTCATATGGATATCTGTTACCACTCTATTCATGAAGAAGAAAAAGACTGGTCGATAGAAAACAATCTATGCGGGCTAGCTTATAGACTATGAGGTCGAAAATTTTAGGGTCGGTAGTGTGCTCCGCACTGCTTACTATTGCAACATTCTCACTTGTCCCAGCCCAGTCGGTTGCCCACGCTGACTCTGCTCAGCTGGCTTCTCGTTTCACAATGGGTGTTTTCCCTGATACTCAATACGCATCTGCTGGAAGTATCCCAGCATCGCACCACTTCATGAATAGATACGGGAGTGAGCCTTATAAAGTTCAAACCCAGTGGTTAGCAGATAACAAGAAGGCTTTCGGCCTGAAGTTCGTTGTACATCTAGGCGATGTCGTCAATAATTCGGTGAATGAGGGTCAGTGGAAGGCTGCTGATGCCGCCATGAGTATCCTGGAAAAGGGCGGTGTTCCGTATTCTGTACTCCCAGGAAACCACGATATGGGTCCTATTCCAGTAGTTGGGGGATCAGTCAATAAGCTTGCGGAAGAAGTTGGGCGATACGCCGACTATGGTGCGTCTAAGGTGAATTACCCCGGCACAATTGGTGTTGAGACGAAACCTTCTGTGTTTAGTGGTAGCAAGGCGACGAAGGAACTTCCTTTCTACTCCAAATGGTTCAGTGCGGAGCGGGCACAGAAGAACCCCACTTTCCGGGAGCGCTTCAATGAGCTCAATAATGAGTCCGAATACCATATTTTTAGTGCTGAAGGGCATAGTTTCCTCGTTCTGGCGTTGGCGTACCAGGCCAGTGATCGAGTACTGCGGTGGGCTCAAAAAGTCTTGGATGCGCATCCTACTCTGCCTGCTATTCTTACCACGCATGAGATCCTTGTTAAGGGCGGTGACAAGCGTGATATCCAGTTCACTAAGGGTTACGGTGAGCACTTGTGGAATGACTTCATTAAAGAGAATGACCAAATATTCTTGACGTTATGCGGCCATAATGCTGGGTCAGGAACACTGGTAACGAAAAATAATAAAGGTCATTCTGTTGTTAATGTTTTGCAGGATTACCAAGAATCTTATGAGGGTGGGAATGGGCTCTTAGGGCTCCTCCAGTTCGACTTCACGCATAACACTATGGAAATGCTGGCGGCTAGCCCCTACGCAGCTAAGAAACCTGCTAAAACACTCGTCAATGAGGATGTTCTCTATTATCAGAACGAGCGGGATTCTTTCATCGAGCACATGGATTTCGCGCAACGCTTCGCTGGTTTCACCCGGTTCGTTGTCAATCACAAAGACGAGAACGACCCAGACTATCTTGACATTGCACGACGCAATCTGCGATGCCGACAGCCCTCGTTAAAACCTGTTACTACTCCTTCGAAACTGCCTGCTTACCTAGAAATGCCAAAGTCGTTCGTACCCACGGGAAGAACGGGTAAACAGTAGCAGGTGTTTTCTTCTACCAACTGGGCAGCCAGTGTTGAAGGTCCCATAGGTCGGGGCTGATGGGTACGCCGTAGAGGATGGGGAGTATCCAAACATAGTTAGCAATAACGAGCCCCATGAAGGCGCAGACGATGACGCGCCCGATGTGTATGTTGCGGCACCAGGTTAGCCATGCCGCCCGTACATTCCATATATGCTGAGCGTGTTTCCTCGGTTTATTCCTATTCCCTGAAGTGGCAGTGGGAATAGTGGGTATATTGGGAACCCAACCGTCTATCTGTGCGAGCATGAGTGCTAGGCCCAGGCAGATGAAGGGGACGAGGGCGGAGGCGTAGAAGAAGTACATTTGCCTGTCCCAGTTGAGAAGCCAGGGTAGCCAGGCGGCAGCATATCCGCAAAGGATGATGGTGTAGCGAGGGTCGTGTTTGATAATGACCTGGTGGATTGCCCATACGAGCATGATGAGCCCCGTCCACCAGATAACCGATGTACCCAATAGAAGTACTGCCTGGACGCAGCCGTCGGGGCCGCAACTGTGCGGTCCGCTGGCGGGTTCCACACCGGTGTCATAGTAGTACAGCAGAGGGCGGATATTGGCGATCCACTGCCACGGTTTGGATTCCCACGGGTGGTGGTATCCCTGGGAGTTTGTGAGGTTGGCGTGGAAGGTGAACATTTGCTGGTGGTAGTACCACAATGACTGCAGGTTGCGGGGGATAAAGGTTGACCACCACGCGTGGGAAACACCCACGTGCCGGTAGACGGCATTTTCGGCGCGTAGCCAACTCCACCAGCTGGCAATGTAGATGCCAATGGGCATGATGGCGAGGGAGGCGATCGCCGGGAAAGTATCGCGGCGTAGCGTCCCCACCCAGGGGCGGGAAACATGGTAGCGGCGGCGGAGCGCAACATCCCACATCACGCTCAGAAGGCCAAAAACCACAATGAAATACAGCCCCGACCATTTAACCGCAGTAGCTAGCCCTAGGAATACTCCGGCGCTGAACCGCCACCAGCGGAATCCCCAGCGGGGGCCGAACTCGCTGGTGAACGTGGTTCCTGCCTGCAGCGTTGTCACCATGCGGTCTTCTACCTGGTCACGGTCGTGGAGGAGACACAGTAGCGCCGCTAGCACGAATTCGATGAGGAAAATATCGAGCAACCCTGTACGAGAAACGACGGTAAACATGCCGTCACAAATAAGGAGAATCCCGGCGAGTGCCCCCGCATAGGTGGATCCGGCGAGACGCCGCCCAATGCGCACAATAAGAATGACGCAAATAGTGCCGGCGATGGCGCTGCTGACACGCCACCCCCATGGGTTGTAGCCGAAAACCGCCTCCGATAGGGCTATCAGGTGTTTCCCTAAAGGCGGGTGCACGACCAATCCGTAGCCGGGGTTGAACTCCATGCCGCCGTTGTGAAGCATCTGCCAGGCCTGCGGTACATAGTGTTTCTCGTCGAAGATGGGTGTGCCGTCATCAGAGAGAGCACCTAAACCCATAAAGCGAGTGAGTGCCGCGATAACACCAAGAAGGGCGGTAACAATCCATCCCCGTGTTGTATCTGTTGCCCGTTGAGGGGCTGGCCAGAGAGGCTGTGGGCTGACAGAGCTGGCGTTTGGGGTAGGCCGCGGACCCCATATCCCTACCTGGTGACGCGCATGATACGCACGCGAGGTAGGAACCTCAGTGAGAGGACGTTTCCTCGCGGATACAGGCGCGGGCGCGGGCAGGGAGGTGGACGGGGGCACGCTTCGATCCTACCTAACCTCGTCCAACGTGTGCTTTCCCACGTGGGGTGGTTCCCGCCGCTGCCTATACTGCACTGCCTATACTGCACTGCCTATACTGCACCGCTTATGCCGTGCCGCGTACACTGGTGGCATGACAACTCCACCGAGCGAGACAGTGTATTCCCCCGTAGCGCCTGCCGGCACTCTCATTGTGGGGGCAACGCCGCTGGGGAATCGAGGTGATGCGACACCGCGTCTACGGGCAGCCCTCGCCACCGCCGATATTGTGGCGGCAGAAGACACTCGCCGCACCCATCAGCTGGCACGGGATCTGGGTGTCACCATCACAGGGAAGGTTCTTTCCCACTACGACCACAATGAGCGTGACCGCGCCCCTCAACTCATCGACTTTCTCCAGCAGGGTCTTACCGTGCTGGTTGTTTCCGATGCGGGAATGCCCACCGTATCCGACCCCGGCTACCGGGTAGTGTCCCTGGCGGTAGCGGAAGGTATACCCGTCACCTGCTTGCCCGGCGCCAGCGCACCCCTGACCGCTCTGGCGATCTCCGGCATTGGGGCAGATCGTTTCGCCTTTGACGGTTTCGCCCCGCGCAAACCGGGGCCGCAGCGCGCCTGGTGGGAGAGTCTAAAAAACGAGCCGCGCACCGTCATCTTCTTTGAATCCCCGCATCGTTTAGCGGATACGCTGGCGGTTGGTGCGGAAGTGTTGGGGGAGCGGCAGGCCGCAGTGTGCCGGGAACTCACGAAAACCTATGAGGAGTGCCGGCGAGGCACATTAGCGGAGTTGGCTGACTGGGCGGCGGAGGGTGTGCGCGGCGAAATCACAGTAGTAGTGGCGCCGGACAGTCCGGAAGATGACGACACCAGTGACGCCACTCTCATTCGGCAGGTGGAGGAACTGGTCTCTGACGGTATTCGCCTCAATGATGCGTGTGGGGCGGTGGCGAAAAGCCACGGTCGTCGGAAGCGGGAGTTGTACCAGGCGGTTGTTGCTGCTCGCGGGGAACTCTGAGAGCTTCCCAGCGCTCCCATTTCCCATGGGCTAACTAGGCTTTAGAGCCGGTCACTGCCTAGAATGAGACACATGACTAAGCCTGTTCTTACCGCTGTTGCCTGGCCGTACGCCAACGGACCCCGCCATATCGGCCACGTCTCCGGATTCGGCGTCCCCTCCGACGTTTTCTCCCGCTACCAGCGCATGGTGGGAAACGACGTCCTCATGGTGTCCGGCACCGATGAACACGGCACCCCACTCCTTGTCCAAGCAGACAAGGAAGGCATGAATGTCCACGATCTGGCCGACCGCTACAACCGGGTCATTGTTAACGACCTTGCCGGACTCGGCTTGTCCTACGATCTTTTCACCCGTACCACTACCCGCAACCACTATGCGGTAGTGCAGGAGATGTTCCGCACCGTCGCCAAGAACGGGTACCTTTTTACCAAGAAAACTACTGGCGCTATCAGCCCCTCCACTGGCCGCACCCTACCTGACCGCTACATTGAGGGCACCTGCCCCATCTGTGGATATGAGGGTGCTCGTGGTGACCAGTGCGATAACTGCGGTAACCAGCTGGATCCGTCTGACCTTATTAACCCGGTGTCAAAGATCAATGGGGAAACCCCCAAGTTTGTGGAAACCGAACACTGGTTCCTTGACCTCCCCGCGCTAGCAGACGCTTTGGGGGACTGGCTGCGTGGCCGTAAAGACTGGCGTCCCAACGTATTGAAGTTCTCCCTCAATATTCTTGACGATATTAAACCCCGCGCTATGAGCCGCGATATCGACTGGGGTATTCCTATTCCTATTGAAGGATGGCAGGATCGCAACGATAAGCGTCTATACGTGTGGTTCGACGCTGTGGTGGGATATCTGTCTGCCTCCATTGAATGGGCGTACCGTATTGGCGACCCGGATGCGTGGCGCAAATGGTGGAACAATCCCGAAGCCCTCAGCTACTACTTCATGGGTAAAGACAACATCACCTTCCACAGCCAAATCTGGCCGGCAGAACTCCTCGCCTACAACGGCCACGGCAGTAGGCAGGGCGAACACGGCATGCTGGGGAA
This sequence comes from Lawsonella sp., assembly GCF_011525565.1. Taxonomy (NCBI): domain Bacteria; kingdom Bacillati; phylum Actinomycetota; class Actinomycetes; order Mycobacteriales; family Lawsonellaceae; genus Lawsonella; species Lawsonella sp. The sequence goes on along the minus strand of NZ_WVRS01000001.1, from coordinate 449,582 downwards.
CCTCAACCTTCCCACGGAGGTTGTGTCCTCGGAATACCTCACCATGTCCGGATCCAAGTTCTCCTCCTCTCGCGGCCTCGTCATCTATGTGAAGGACTTCCTGAAAGACTTCGGCCCTGACGCATTACGCTACTTCATTGCGGTTGCCGGACCGGAAAACCAGGACACTGACTTCACCTGGGACGAATACGTACGCCGCACGAACAGTGAGCTTGCCAACGAGTGGGGTAACCTCGTCAACCGCACCGTCTCCATGGCACACAAGAATTTCGGAAAAATCCCCACCCCCGGCACCCTCACCGACGCCGACATGGAACTGCGGAAACAAGCCGAAGAGGCCTTCCAGACTATCGGCATGAATCTGGCGCACTCGCACTTCAAAGCCGGCATTACCGAAGCCATGCACTACGTGGCCAGCGCTAACCGCTACATTGCCGCCCAGGAACCCTGGAAGATTGCGAAAGACGTAAAAGCAGGCGGTGCGGCAGCTGCGGAGGCAGAAGAACGCCTAGCGACCGTCCTTCACACTGCACTGCAGGCCGTCCAAGACGCCAACACCATGATGACGCCCTTCATGCCGAACGCATCCCAAAAAATCTTCGAACAGCTGGGTGGCGAAGGTGTGTGGGCTGCACAGCCAGAAATCCATGAGGTTGTTGACGACATGCCGGTTTCCCCCGTCGGCGCCGGTGTTCCCGCGCCGGGCCGTGAATACCCCGTCATTATGGGTGATTACGCCAATGAGCTTGCTTCTTGGGAGCGGCATGAGATTGTGCCCGGAACTCCGTTGGCGAAGCCGAAGCCCATCTTCCAGAAACTTGATCCGGAACTAGGCGAGACTGGCCCCGAGTGGGCATCCGTACAGCATTAGGATCCAGCTTTAGGAGCACGTTATGGGTAAGAAGCGTCGCGAACCTGTACCGGCAGAACCACTCTTCCCCCTCATTGATGGCCATACACACCTAGATTCCTGCGGCGGGACTGACCCGCAAGGCGTCCATGAGCTAATGGATCGGGCAGAGGCTGTCGGCGTTGTCGCGGCAGTCACGGTAGGCTGCCACATTAACAGTGTGGATAATGCGCTGATGGCGGCGGAGTCGGATAGTCGCGTGTGGGCAGCGCTTGCCCAACACCCCATGGATGCCCACGAAATTGATGAAGCGGGACGGGTACGGCTGGCGGAGCTCGTGCAGCATCCGCGTGTTGTTGCAGTGGGGGAGTGCGGACTGGACTACTACTGGATTGAGCGTGAACCGGAGACTACCGCCACACAAGTGCAGCAGGAGGAACTTTTCCGCTGGCATATTGATCTCGCTAAAAAGGTCGGTAAACCAGTGATGATCCATGCGCGTGACGCGGATGCGGATCTCATTCGTATTCTGGACGATGAGGGTGCCCCGGAGAAAACAATTATTCACTGTTTCTCCAGCGGCGTAGAGATGGCGCATCGCTGCGCTGAACGCGGCTTTTATGCAACGTTTGGAGGGTCTACGACGTTCAAGCCCAATGCGGAGTTGCGGGAGGCAGTGCAAGTTTTCCCGCATGATCGCATCATGGTGGAGACGGATGCGCCGTACCTCACACCAGAGCCTTTTCGTGGGGCAAAGAATGAACCGCAATATGTGGCGTACACGGCCTACCGCCTAGCGGAGGTTATTGGTATGTCCCCCACGGATTTTGCTGAATTGACGACGCGTAATGCTTGCCGTGTGTATGGGATACCGTTCCCCGTTAAGTAGTACTAGAGGCACTTCACCTGGTAACGTTACGTTATCGTTATAAAAGTGCGAATGAGATTTCGCCAACTGCTTACCACTGCGCAAGATAGTTACTTCCACAGGTAGCTACTCCCAGTATTTCCGAAAGATGTTACCAAGGAGATCTGTTATGTCTGACACTGGTCAGCACCGTGCATCGTCCCGCCGTGTCCAGCCCGTGTGGCGTATTCTGCTTGCCGTCGCACTTGTTGCGGTGACGATTTCCGCTGGTGTCAGCATGGCCTACCATCGCTCCATCACACTCATTGTGGACGGTGAAAAATCTACTGTTAATACATACAGTCACACCGTCAAAGACATACTAGCGGCGCAAGGATACACAGTGGCGCCGGGGGACCTTGTTAAACCTTCTTCCGACACGCGCGTAGCGGGTAATGACACCATTACGTATCAGAAGCAGCGTCCCTTTAACCTGGAAATTCAGACAGGTAATAAGGAAAACGAAAAAGTAGAAAAAATTAGCATTAAGACAACTGCCTACACCGTAGAAGACGCGATAAAAGAAGTAAAGAATTTTAACCCTAGCTACGGTCTTAATGTCTCAACTGAAAAACGTATTCCCACTAGTGGTTTAACAGTAAAAGCTATTAAGCCGCAGACTGTCTGGCTATCTGATCTTGGCAATAAACCTATGTGTGTCAAAGTAGGAGCCTTCACCGTTCGGGAGGCTTTGGAAAAACTTGGCACCCCGTTGCGTAACTCGGACGAAGTGACCCCCTCCCGCAATGCGACAGTGACCCCCAATATGAAAATTAGGGTTATCCGCCACGGAGATATGGTGCGGGAAAGAGTTGTCTCCCTTAAACCTACGGAGAGGATCATTAAGGATCCCACCCATCTGCAGGGAATTCGCATCGTCATTAAACATGGCAAGCCTGGTAAAGCAGTTCTCACTGAGCGTCTTGTTTTTGATAAACACGGTAAGGTCATTAAACGGATTCTCATTAAACGCATCGTCACCGATAAACCCGGTAAGGCCACAGTAAAAGTAGGATCCCAGCAGATCGATAAAATCTGGGACCGTCTTGCACAGTGCGAAGCAGGCGGTAACTGGGGTATTAACAATGGCAATGGTTTCTTTGGCGGCCTGCAGTTCACGCAAGGAACCTGGGAAGCACATGGCGGACGTGCCTACGCTCCACGAGCTGACCTGGCCACCCGCGAACAACAAATTGCAGTAGCAGAAAAGGTACGGGATTCCCAAGGATGGGGCGCATGGCCAGCCTGCACTGCTGGTATGGGATTGCGGTAAAGGCGGCATAGTTGTGGCTGATGCTTCCCATAGTCTTCAATCTCCCCATACCCCACATGTTGACTTATTAACTGCTCCCGAGATCCGTAAGTTGGCGGATACGTTAGATATTCGTCCCACCAAAACCCTCGGCCAGAATTTCGTCATCGACCCCAATACGGTACGCAGAATTGTGGCGGCAGCCCACCTAAAACCACACGATACGGTCGTAGAAATTGGTCCAGGTCTGGGATCGCTCACACTGGCGTTAGCAGAAACCGGCGCCCAAGTAACAGCTGTGGAGATCGATCCACGATTAGCAGAGCAACTCCCAACAACATTTCAATCCCACGCCCCCGAAGCTTCTCTCCGCGTTATTACCAAAGACGCTATGCACGTAACTGCGGAGGAAATTCTTCACACAGGCCACCCCGCCCCCACTGCGCTCGTCGCTAATCTTCCCTATAACGTTGCGGTACCCGTACTGCTACACATGCTAGATATTCTCCCCTCCTTGCGGACTACAGTGGTGATGGTGCAGGCAGAAGTAGCCGATCGATTGGCTGCCACACCAGGCAGCCGCATTTACGGTGTCCCCAGCGTCAAAGCCAACTTTTACGGGACTGTCTCGCGTGCGGGAGCAATTGGACGCAATGTCTTCTGGCCGGCTCCCAATGTTGATTCTGGGCTTGTACGAATTACTGCCTTCGAGAAGGAAACTGCTCCCTGGGATCCCTATGATGCCGACTTACATGCGGCAGTGTGGACAATAACCGATGCTGCGTTCGCGCAGCGTCGCAAAACACTTCGTGCTGCCCTCAAACCCCTGACAGGTAGTGGAGAGGCGGCGGAGCACCTTCTGAAAGCAGCCGGCATTGATCCAACATTGCGAGGGGAGAGGCTGACCGCGGCCGATTACGTGCGGCTAGCACAATGCGGGGCATCGCTACTGTAGGAAGCTGCTGCAGAGAGTTGCGACAGAGAATCATGGCAGAGCGGGTGTACCTATCGTGTTCTGGAACCTCCGCTTTATGCAGGACGCGTAGTAATCTAGGGGAGTGCTCACCGTTGTAAGACCCCCGGTTTCCGTATCTGCCCCCGGAAAGGTGAATCTGCACCTAGGGGTTAATGGCGTACGCTCTGACGGCTACCACGAACTCACAACAGTCTTCTGTGCCTTATCACTGCGCGATACCGTCACTGTTTCTACAGCAGACCACCTTTGTGTCACAGTCTCCGGCGAAAGTGCCGAAGAAGTCCCCCGCGACTCTCATAATCTTGTCTGGAAAGCTGCCGAACTGGTTGCCGACGCGTGTGGTGCTCACCCCGGTATAGCCCTACATATTGACAAAAACATTCCGGTTGCCGGAGGAATGGCAGGAGGCTCAGCGGATGGAGCAGCCGCCCTCATCGCCTGTAACGAGTACTTTCAAGCAGGGCTAGAAAAACAGACTCTTCTCGATATGGCGTTAGAACTTGGCTCCGACGTACCTTTCTGTATGGTGGGAGGAAGTGCTCTTGGAAAGGGTAGGGGTGAACAACTGCTACCCGTTTTACACCGCGCGCCTCTTCACTGGGTGCTGGCCATTGCTAAAAAAGGTCTTTCCACCCCTGCGGTATTCCGTGAATACGATCGTCTTCATGCGCGGAACACCACACTGGACTTCAAGAACTCACACTCGGGGGGAGACCCAGATACCCTTTTACAGGCCCTCGCAGCTGGCGATCTCACAACTATCGCTGCCCACCTCAGCAATGATTTACAAGCAGCTGCTATCAGCCTTTACCCCGAGCTTCGCTACACCCTCCGTGTGGGAAAAGAAGCAGGAGCCCTCGCCGGTATCGTCTCTGGATCTGGCCCTACTTGTGCTTTCCTCTGTAAAGATGCTGACAGTGCCCTCGCTGTTTCCGCAGAACTTGCCGGAGCTGGTGTCTGTAATGCCGTCCGCACTGGATTCGGACCCGTCCCCGGCGCCACTATCGAAGAACAGGCAAACTAACGTGCCCAATGCCCCTATTAACCTCATTAACTGTGAGGATGTGTCCCTCAGCTATGGCTTAAAGCCATTACTTGACCACGTCTCACTCGGTATTAATGAAACCGACCGCATCGGTATTGTCGGCCTCAACGGAGGAGGAAAAACAACCCTCCTCGAGATCCTCACCGGGTTACAGGAACCCGATAGCGGGCGCGTCTCACGCCGCAGCAACCTACGGTTCGCCGTCGTCACGCAGCGATCCCCACTCCCACCCGGAGCCACTGTGGGGGAAGCGATCCTCGCCAGCCAGGGACTGGATTCCTATGAGTGGGCTTCCGATGCCCGTATCCGTACCACAATGGCTGGTCTCGGCATTGGAAACCTCGGACTCAATACGCCCGTAGAGCAACTTTCCGGTGGGGAAAAACGCCGTGTCGCACTTGCCGCCGCACTTATTCAAGAACTTGACCTCATCGTTCTCGACGAGCCCACCAACCATCTTGATGTGGAAGGCGTGCAGTGGTTGGCCGACCATCTCCTTTCCCGCCATTGCGCAGTTGTTGTTGTCACACACGACCGCTGGTTCCTTGACGCCATCGCAACCCGCACCTGGGAAGTACACGATGGGCAGGTCGATATGTACGACGGTGGCTACAACGACTGGGTTTTCGCCCGTGCGGAACGCGCCCGCCAAGCAGCTGCCACCGAACAACGCAGACAAAACCTCATGCGGAAAGAACTAGCCTGGTTGCGTCGCGGTGCCCCCGCCCGTACTTCCAAGCCACGCTACCGAATTGAAGCCGCCGAAGCGCTGATTGAGGACGTCCCAGAGCCCCGTAACAGTGCTGAGCTTATGAAATTCTCGGCTAAACGGCTGGGGAAAACCGTCATCGATTTCTTTGATGGCAAACTGGTTGGCCCCAGCGGAGACGTCCTCGTGGAACATCTCAACTGGATGCTGGCGCCGGGTGAACGCATTGGCTTAGTGGGCGTCAACGGTTCTGGTAAAACCACGTTGTTGCGCACACTAGCGGGGGACTATCCACTTGCCGCAGGTAAGCGTGTGCAAGGCCCTACTGTGCATATTGGATGGTTAAAGCAGGAACTTAATGACCTCCCCACCGACCGCACTGTACTACAGGCAGTGGAAGATGTGGCGGGCCGCGTCACCATCGGAAAAAATGAACTAACAGCATCACAATTATTGGAACGCTTGGGATTTCAGCCAGCGCGCCAGCGTACCCCAGTTAAAGACCTCTCCGGCGGTGAGCGACGACGCCTGCAGCTCACCCGTATCCTTATGGACGAACCCAATGTGTTACTACTGGACGAGCCCACTAACGATCTAGATATCGATACTCTCCAACAGTTAGAAGATCTGCTTGACCAGTGGGCAGGAACATTGGTGGTGGTATCCCACGACCGCTACTTAATTGAACGTATTTGTGATTCCACGTGGGCACTATTCGGCGACGGTAAACTCACCAATCTTCCACGTGGAATTGAACAGTACTTAGAACGTCGAGCAGAGATGGCGGAGAATGCTACTCGTTTGCAGGCAGCGCAATTGGGGGCAGAAGCAGCAGATGCTACCTCATCGCAGGAAGCGCAGCTTACCGCCGGTGGTCTAGTGCGTGGGTCAGCAGAAGAACGCGCTGTGAAGAAAGACCTGAGACGGCTAGAACATAGCCTGGAGAAATTGCGCACACAAGAGAAAAAGTTGCACGATAAATTAGCGACAGCAGCGAGCGCAACACCTGTTGATACTGATTTATTAGCCGACCTCGATCGTGAACTGAAAAGTGTCCTCGACGAGATAAGCGAAGTGGAGATGGAGTGGCTGGAAAAGGCAGAAACCCTGGAATGACACCATCATCGACGGAAAAACCCGTGGGGTTATTAACCGGAAACTTCAAATGGATAGTTCCCGGTCTTGCCCTGTATATGGTGGCATCTGGGTTTGAAGTAGTTGCCGTCAGTGTTGTTATGCCGACGGTGGCTCGTGAACTTAACGCCATGAGCTCCTACTCGTCAGCAGTTGCTATTACAGTTGCCTGTTCCATCATTGGTATTTTGCTGGCAGGTCCCTGGGCGGACCAAAAGGGTCCACGTATCCCCATTACCGTTGGCGCGGTTTCTATGATGACGGGTCTCCTCTTCGCAGGTTTTGCCCGAACTATGCCCTTTTTCCTGGTAGGACGCGCTATTCAGGGGATTGGTGTGGGGCTGGTTAACGTGAGTTCCTACGTCATTATTGGGCGTGAACTCCCTCCGCATTTGCATGCCAGAATGTTTTCCGTCAATGCCATGTCCTGGATATTGCCTGCTCTTATAGGGCCTGCTATAGCAGGGCTTTTAGTGGATACTGTGGGATGGCGGTGGGCATTCTGGGGCGTCGCTCCCATTTTTGTTATCGCCACGGTCATCACACTGGTTGGTATGCGCTCGCATGGTGGTGCAGCAGAGCAGAACCTTACCGGTAAAGAGTGGCGAGAGAGGGTTTTTCGGGCGTTTATCATCGCCGTGTGTATTTGTGTGTTACAGCCAGCAGGTGAGCTTATCCAAGAGGGCAAAGTTGTTCTTGTTGTGGTGGGAGTTATTGTCATTATGGCAGTACTGATAGTGGCTGCCCGCAAACTTGTTCCGCCCCACACTCTGACAATGCGAGAGGGGTTACCCGCAGTTATTGCGTCGCGTCTTTTCCTTGCTGGCTGTTACTTTTCTATGGAGTCCTATATTCCCCTTATTGGCCAGTCTCTTCGCCATGTTGGTCCTACGCAATCGGGTCTGCTTGTTGCTTCTGGCTCGGTGACGTGGGGGATCGCTTCTTTCTTACAAGCGCGACTACCGGAAAATCTTAATCGGACGAAAATATTGACAACAGGAATGGCGAGTGGAGCAGCAGGTATCGTTGTTACTTTTACACTGGCGTTACAGCAGGTTCCTTTAGCGGTTGCTATTGTCGGGTGGGGGATTGCTGGTTTTGGCATTGGTGTCGCTTACCCGCTCGCTAGCGTAATGGTGTTGACACTTTCGCAGCCTGGTGAGATTGGTAACAATTCGGCTTCTCTCTCTATGGCAGAGCAGTTGGGAACATCAACATCATTGGCATTAGGCGGTGTGCTTTTTGGAGCATTGGTGGAAAGCAGTATGCTGCACGCTATTCTCGCTTTCACACTGGTGCCACTTGTCTACAGCATCCTCGGTATTATTGCCGCGGCTCGCACTAACGTTGGGCAATTGCCTGTACGTGTGTCCAGTGCCGGTTCAGTCCCAGATAGCTCTACGGAGTAAACTGTTAAAAAAACAGTTTTAGTACCACTTTTTAGTAGCGCTTCATAACCTTAATAACACTGCCAGTGATGCCGTGCGGCATCCTAGTGATGGTTGGGGCAGCATAAAAAGCGTAAAACGTGAAAATGTGTGAAGGATTGTAAAGGATAAGGATGACCGCAGATCAGGATGGATATTCTAGATCGACAAGTGTCGATCAACCTGATGCTCGGATTAGCGCTACTGTCTCTCAGCGTTGTTTACATCTACAACTCAATAATGGTGCCACGCTCAACGCCTTCGACGAAGGATTAGCGCGCGCCATGCGATACCACCTTCACAAGGCAGCCGATGATCCGCGCATTGATTACGTTCTTGTGACATCGCTGTGCGAGAAATCCTTTTCCTCCGGCGGCAATGTTCGGAAGATAGCCGATCTCTATGAGGAAGGGCATGCTGCTCGTGCGGAAGAATTCTTCGCCATCGAGTACGATTTGTGCGCTTTTATCTCCGAATTTCCCAAGCCATATATTGCCCTAGTTGACGGTTACTGCATTGGTGGTGGCCTTGGTATTAGTGCCAACGGGCAGTTTATGGTGGTTAGCGAAAAACCCTGATGGCAATGCCAGAGGCTGGACTCGGGTTCTGCACTGATGCAGGCATGAGTTGGGTTTTGCCACATCTGCGGGGGAAGGACGGCCAGGCGGACAAGGCCCTAGGCAGATATCTTGCTCTCACCGGACGGTGGTTGAATGCCGCTGACGCGCTGTGGTGCGGACTTGTAGGATATTATGTTCCCTCCCACGAGTTCCCTACTCTCGAAGAAGAGTTGCTGCATTTGCAGTATGAACCTGGTACGGCAGCTGCCGCTATTACGAACTATCTTTCCCGCCGCGCGCAACTGCCTGTGGAACAAGCGAGTTTGCAAAAGATTATTCAGCAGGTTGACGAAGTCTTCTCGGCTTCGTCAGTAGCGGAGATCATGTCACGTCTGCAGAGCGGAATTACTACTCACCGCTATGGCACGTGGGCACAAGAAGCACTTTCTGCGATGCAGGGGTGTAGCCCCACGGCTTTGCAAGGTACTTTTCTCGTTATTGAGAGAAGTAGTAAGTGCGCCAATGTTCGTAGCGCAGTCCAGCAAGAATACCGTTTAGGTGCACGCTATTTATGTCATCGCAGTGATTTCCGGAATGGTGTGCGGGCTAAACTTGTTGATAAAAAAGCTTTTAAAAATTGGGATCCTCCTACTTTAGATGAAGTAGATATGGATACCCTCTATACATGCTAGGAGAATACGGTGACTATCAATCCCATCCGCGTTGCTATTAATGGTTATGGAAACCTTGGTCGTGGCGTAGAAAAGGCTGTACTAGCCGCCCCCGATATGGAACTCGTCGCCATCTTTACTCGACGTGATCCGCAACAGCTAGATACTGTTTCCGGCAAGGCTGTATCCATCAAGGATATGCCTGACTACAAGGATAAGGTTGATGTTTGTGTAAACTGTGGCGGCTCCGCCACTGACCTCATGGAACAAGGCCCAGCTGTTACCGCTTATTTCAACACCGTGGACTCCTTCGACACTCACGCCAAAATTCCTGAGCATTATGCTGACATGGACAAGGTTGCACACGACAATGGCCATGTAGCAGTCATTTCCTCCGGCTGGGACCCAGGGCTCTTCTCCATTAACCGAGTTATCGCCGAATCTGTCCTCCCCAATGGCAGTACCTACACGTTCTGGGGTCGCGGTGTCTCACAAGGCCACTCTGACGCTATCCGCCGCATACCGGGTGTTAAGGACGCCAAGCAGTACACGGTGCCTGTTCAAACTGCAGTGGACCGCATTAAAGCGGGTGAACGTCCCACTCTCAGCGCCCGGGAAAAGCACCTGCGGGAATGCTACGTGGTAGCAGAAGAAGGCGCCGATAAAGCCGCCATCGAAAAAGCTATCGTTACCATGGAAAACTACTTCGCTGATTACGACACAACCGTTACGTTTATTAGTGAAGAAGAACTTATCCGTGATCACTCCACTATGCCACACGGTGGTCAGGTGATTCGCTCTGGAGAAACGAGCGAAGATACCACCCAGGTGTATAGTTTCACTCTGTCCTTAGACTCCAACCCTGAATTTACAGGATCCATGCTCACGGCTACTGCGCGTGCCACCGCGCGTCTGGCTGCTGCCGGTGAACGAGGCTGCCGTACCGTCCTCGATATTGCCCCAGCCCTCTACGCTCCTATTAGCGCTGGCGAATTACGCGCTAACTTCCTCTAAATATCAATAAGGTTTCCACATGTCCGATGATCCCAACCCTCCTACAGCAGGTTCTACAGCCTGCTCAGTAATTACTCCGGAAGTAGCCACGGATTCCGTCGCTGCCTCTACACCTAACCCCACTGGCGCTGCTGGTACCGCTGATGCCATGGCATCTCGTAAAAAGCGCAAGCCACGTACCTTTTTCGGCCACCCAATGGGATTAGCTAATCTCTTCGGAGTAGAAATGTGGGAGCGCTTCAGCTTCTACGGCATGCAAGCCATCCTCACCTTCTACATCTATTACTCGGTGACGTCCGGTGGCCTTGGCTACTCCAAAGAAATTGCCTACTCCATTGTGGGCGCATACGGCGGCTTAGTTTATCTAGCATCTATTATTGGATCCTGGATATCAGACCGGTGGTTTGGTGCCGCCCGCAGCCTTGTGGGTGCAGGCTTCATCATTATGTTGGGCCACCTCTCATTGGCTGTTTTACACGGTCTGACAGGTGTTGTCGTCGGCCTCATATTCATTGCTTTCGGTGCTGGAACATTGAAAGCTGCATCGTTGACCGTCCTCGGCGATCTATACGATGAAAACGATATTCGCCAAGATGCCGGTTTCTCCGTGTATTACATGGGTATTAATATCGGTGCCTTCATTGGACCTATTCTTACCGGTATTGTGCAGCGCGCCGGCGGATTCCACTGGGCATTCGCACTTGCCGCTATCGGTATGTTTATTGGCCTTATGCAGTATCTTCTGTTAGCGAAGAGCACTATTGGAAATGCCGGACGGGAAGTTCCCAACCCGCTACCGCGTAAACAGAAATGGTTGTCTCTAATCGGTCTTGTTGCCGGTATCCTCATCATTTGGGGCGTATTCGCAATAGGATGGGTGAATCTCGACAACCTCTCCACTGTGGTTACTGTGCTAACCGTCATCTGCGCAGTGGGTCTCTTCATTGTCATATTGACAAGTAAGAAGATCACTGAGGTGGAGCGTTCCCGCGTTATCGCATTCATTCCGCTGTTTATCGCGTCCGCTCTTTTCTGGTCCCTCTACCAGCAGCAGTTTACGATTCTGCCAGCGTTCGCGGACCGGCGTCTCAACCTGTCCTGCTTTGGGCACCAACTGCCGCCAAGTGTGGTGCAGTCCATCAACCCCATTTTCATCATTATTTTCGCACCTATTATGGCGGCCTTGTGGCAGAAGCTCGGTACCCGTCAGCCGCACAGCTCCACTAAATTCGCATGGGGTGTCTTCTTCTGCGGGCTATCCTTCCTGGTGTTTGTTCCCTTTGCCCGCATGGATAAAGCTCCCATCGGATCTGTCGCGCTCCTCCTCTTTGTTGCGACAATCGGTGAGCTTTTCCTTTCCCCAGTAGGTAATTCCCTGGCGACACGGTTAGCTCCCAAGGCGTTCCACAGCCAAATGGTGGCGCTCTTCTTCCTATCAGTCGCTATTGGATCCGCAGCGTCTGGTTCATTAGCCCAGTTGACGGATGTCGATAACCCCAGTTCCACAGGAACATACTTCCTTATTCTGGGAATTGTGACGATGGTTCTGAGCTTGGTATTCTTCCTGCTACGCCGCTGGATCGATAAGAAGATGGTGGGTATTCACTAACACCTTATTCGGGTACCTATATAGCGTATATCCGCATAACTTACAGTAATGGGCTGTCGCCTCCGAGAAAAGGAAGCAACAGCCCATTACTTATGCGTATTGGTTAGCACGCCGATTAGCTGGTGGTGCTTAATCAGCGATGAGAGTATCGAGTGTTAAATCGGGAAGTTCTTTCTGCAGATAGTTGAGACGCCACTTATCGCTAATAAGAGCAATAAGCTCACCATCTTGGCGGGTAAAGATCTCCACACCGCGCTGGCGCCCCAGCTCATCTGCAGACTCCGCATCAGTCTTCCGGGCCACCGTGTAAGGAATATTCTCGATGACAGTCTCCACGTTGTACTCTGCCCGCATACGTGCCTGGACAACCTCAAACTGCAGCACACCCACCGCAGCCATCACCGGGTTGGACTCACCACGCAAATCATTGGTCAGAATCTGTACAGCACCTTCCGCACCCAGCTCATCAACTGCCTTACGGAACTGCTTGTACTTGGACAGGGAGGCGGCACGTAGCGTAGCGAAGTGCTCCGGTGCGAAAGCAGGAATAGGCGGGTACTGGGCCTTCTTCCCTTTGTAGAGAGTATCGCCGGGGGCTAGGCCTAAGGCGTTAACAAGGCCCACGACGTCGCCGGGGTAGGCCGTCTCTACAGTCTCACGATCGCGCCCGAATACTGTCAGCGCATACTTTGTGGTGAAAGGTTTCTGCGTCTGGGCGTGGGTTACTACCATGCCGCGCTCAAATTCGCCGCTCACAACCCGCATGAAGGCCAGCCGGTCACGGTGAGCAGAATCCATGCCGGCCTGTACTTTGAAGATAACAGCAGAGAAGTCATCGTCAAGATCGTGAAAGACATCATTAACGTCTTCACGTCCTGCCGGATGCGGCGCCAGGTTAACGATACTGTCAAGAATCTGGTGAACGCCGAAATTGAGCTTAGCGGAGGCGAAAATAACGGGGGAGGTTGCGCCCGCTAGGAAAAGTTCCTCATCGTGAACCTGCCCCATCTCCGCCAACAGTGTCGATTCCTCTGCCGCGGTTGTCCAGTTATCGCCCTGCTGTTGTACTGCTTCCTCCGGCGTGAAATGCTCCTCAGGGGCAATAGTTGAGCCGCCTGCGGTACGCGTGAACTCAATATATTCCGTGGGCATACCGTCGGCATCAAGTCGGGCAAGACCATGAAAATCCCCAGCAATACCCACTGGCCAAAAAATAGGGGTGGGGGTGAGATCAATTTCTTCCGCTATCTCGTCAAGCAGTTCAAGGGGGCTTTTACCAGGACGATCCCACTTATTCACGACAGTAATAATGGGAATGTTGCGGGACTTACAGACGCGGAAAAGTTTCAGGGTCTGCGGCTCCAAACCTTTTGCCGCATCGATCAGCATAAGTGCGCCGTCAACGGCGGTAAGAACACGGTACGTGTCTTCCGAAAAGTCCGAGTGGCCGGGTGTATCAACAAGGTTAATAACGTAGGGCTGCCCGTCTCCCTCCGCACCTTTTGATCCCTGCGGGAGGTATTCGAACTGTAGGGCAGTAGAGGAGACAGAAATACCGCGTGCCTGCTCCATCTCCATCCAGTCGGAGACTGTGGCTTTACGCCCCGCTTTACCATGGACAGCTCCCGCCTCATTAATGACGTGCGCGTGTAGGGCGAGTGCCTCCGTCAGTGTTGATTTACCGGCATCCGGGTGAGAAATAATGGCGAAAGTGCGACGGCGGCGTGCTTCAACAGCGGGGGAAAGAGCATTCACGGGGGCTTGTCCTTGGAGAGTAGTGAAAAATGAGGGCTGGCTAGATAATTGTTAGATAAGCAGTGGCGTAGCAGATCAAGCAGGACAGATCAGGTAGGGTACAGACCATCAATGGCGTGAGTGAACACGATTTTGGGTTGATGCTAAACCTTCCTGGAGAAGAAGCTCGACGGCATCAGCTGCCTCCTGGATAGTGACTCCCAGATCTTCACATTCGCGTGCCGAGAACTGCTTTAACACATAGTCGGCGGGGTTCATGCGTCCCGGTGGACGACCAATACCGATACGAACACGTAGATAGTCTTTGGTCCCGAGATGTTGTGTCATGGATTTCAGACCATTGTGGCCACCTTCGCCACCTCCACGTTTTAGACGCAGCGTATTTTCTTCCAGATCAAGATCATCGTGTAGAACAATGATGTTGGTGGCAGGAACACTAAAAAACTGTGCAGTAGCAGCAATAGCACGGCCCGAATCATTCATGTATGTTCGGGATTTCATAAGTATAACAGGCGTGCCGTTAAGCGTGCCGCGCCCTACCAGTGCATTAGTGCGTTTATTGGGGGAGAGGGTGACGGTTGGGCTGGTCCGTTCGCAGAGCTCGTCGAGCGCCATGTACCCCACATTGTGTCGGGTGAGCTCGTACTGTGCCCCGGGATTGCCTAAACCGGCGATCAGTATGGGGCCGGAAACAGTATTAATATCGGGGATCTGCGCACTAGGACTCATAATGCTTCTATTCTCGCACGTTTGGGCAGGCAGAGCTATTCCCAGATAGAGCCATTCCCAAGCAGACCATTGTGTGCAGTAAGGCAGTGCTGTGAAAAGCACAAGGGTCTCACTGGCGGTAATACCAGTGAGACCCTTATGACAAGACCCTTACAGCACTGAATGCGGAGGGGAGAAGGAGAATTACTCCTCGGTAGACTCGGCAGCTTCGCTAGCAGCTTCTTCAGTAGCTGCTTCTGCTTCTTCTTCGCCGGTATCGGGGGTAGTGTCTTCAATCTCTTCGAAGGTGACGTTGACGAGGAGCTGTTCCGGATCATCGGCGAGTTCAACGCCTTCTGGCAGTTTCACATCGCCGGCAGTAATGGTGCTGCCAGCTTCCATGCCTTCTACTGAAATGGTGATGTCTTCCGGAATGCTGAGGGCGTCTGCATTGACCTTAAGAACGTCGAGCTCAATGAGGAAGATAGCGCCAGAAGCAACGTTGCCTTCGACAACCAGCGGCACCTCAACCTCAACCTTTTCGCCCTTCTTAACGATGAGGAAGTCAACGTGCTCAATTTCGCGGGTAAGTGGATTCTGGGCAATGGACTTTACCAGGGCAGTGGTTTCTTCGCCGTCAATATCAAGGGAGATAACGGCGTTAATACCTTCTTCGCGAACAATGGCGAGGAAACCAAGATTGTTAATGGCAATGTGGATAGGGTCGGCACCGTGTCCGTAAACAACGGCGGGAATGTTACCAGCGCGACGGGTACGGCGGGCAGCACCTTTACCAAATTCAGTACGAGTGGGTGCGGCAAGAGTTCTCAGTGCCATGGGTATAGCTCCTTATAGATTCAGGTAAATTCGTGCGAAACGTTGCGCGCTAAAAGCGCTGCATAGAAAGTTTTCCATCGCGGCAAGGCACCCAACACGACCGCGGAAGTAAAGAACCCCACACTATCGCGTCGATAACGGCTTATCTTTAGCCCTCGCCGAGATAACGAGATAAGTTTAGCTGACGAGCGCGCATCCTCCCAACTTAGCCAGTACCATTTTCGGTACTATTTAAGGTATCTCTCCAAAAGAAAGTAGAAGAGCATGGCACTGGGATGGACGATTACCCTTGTGGTTGTTTTCGCCATTATCGGTATCACACTCGGCGTGATATGGGTATGGGCGGGGCACCGAAAAGCTGGAGATGTTACTATCGCCTGCATAATTGCGCTGGCCGTATGGCTACTTCTCACAACTATCCTCTTTTTTGCTACCGGCGATATTAAAGGAGGGGTGTAAATATGAGTGTTGTTGGCATTATCGTCATGCTTGTGGCACTTATTTTAGGTATTGTTGCCGCCGTCCTCATTCTGCGCGATCATCCTCTTAACCAAGGACGATCAGCGGATATTGCAGCTGGAGCATTCATCGCTGTTATTGTTTTCGGAATGATATTACTGACTGCCTCTTATATAGCTCTACTGAGCGGAAAATAAGCCACTTATTGCGTGAATGGGGCTGCTACCGACGTTACCGTCTGGTAGCAGCCCCATTCATCTGTATCAGAGAGTTGCGAACCCTATCCTAGGCACCTTCAAACAGTGCAGTTACAGAACCATTATCGAAGATTTCATTAATGGTGGCAGCTAGGAGGGGAGCCATGGACAGGACTGTGAGGTTTTCGAAGCAATGCTCTTCCGGAATAGGCAGCGTATTGGTGGCAATAACTTCTTTCGCTCCGCAGTTAGCGAGACGCTCAGCAGCAGGATCGGAGAACACGCCATGCGTGCAGGCGATAACAACATCGCCAGCGCCAGCTTCCTTCAGAACCTTTACTGCGCCGGCAATAGTGCCGCCAGTGTCAATCATGTCGTCAATAAGAACGCAGGTACGGCCCTTCACATCACCGATAACACGGTGTGCCACAATCTGGTTCGCGACGCGGGGGTCGCGGGTCTTGTGGACGAAGGCCAGGGGAGCACCATCGAGGATGTTAGCCCACTTTTCCGCGGCCTTCACACGACCGGCATCGGGGGAGACAACGACAATGTTCTTGGTGCCGTACTTGTCTTTGACGTACTGTGCCAACTGCCCCATGGCATGCATGTGGTCAACTGGGCCATCGAAGAATCCCTGAATCTGGTCCGTGTGTAGATCCACGGAGACGATTCTGTCGGCACCGGCAGCCTTCAGAAGATCCGCAATGAGACGAGCAGAGATAGGCTCGCGACCCATGTGCTTCTTGTCCTGACGGGCATAGGGGTAGAAGGGGAGAATGGCGGTGATGTGGTGGGCAGAGCCACGCTTCAACGCGTCAATCATGATGAGAAGCTCAACGAGCCACTCGTTCAGCGGAGCAGGGAAACTCTGGATGACGAATGCGTCGGTGCCACGCACAGATTCTTCATAACGAACGAAGATCTCTCCGTTGGCGAAGTTGCGCATAGTTGTCTTTGTGAGAGTGACACCCAACTCCTGGGCTACTTCTTCGGCAAGTTCCGGATGTGCGCGACCGGAGATAAGAATGAGGTTCTTTTCCTGAGTGCTGCGTTTACTGGACAAAGGGAATCGTTATCCTCGTTTGTGGTAGTGGTGGGTAGTTTCAACGTTAGTGGATAAAAGGCATTCCCGATAAATTTTCAGGACGGGGGAAAGCGTGAAAGATATTACTTTTTTGCGGTATCCTGGTCGGCCTTCGTGTCATTGCCAACGGCACTAGTATTTTTTTGAGTGTCTTTCTGAGCATCTTCCTGTGCTTTTGCTGCAGCTTCCGCGGCGGCAGTACCCGGACGATGGTGAAGCACCCAATCGTTGACAATCCGCTGCGGGGCATCGCTATAAGTAAGGGCACCCGCCGGGACATCGTGGCGAATAACAGTTCCCGCCCCGGAATATACGCCGTCCCCCACAGTAACTGGGGCAACGTACATGGTGTCGGACCCCATGCGTACGTGAGAACCAATTGTGGTGTGGTGCTTGTTGACTCCGTCATAGTTGACGAACACGCTAGACGCCCCAATGTTGGAGTAGTCGCCAACGGTTGCGTCACCCACGTAGGTAAGATGCGGAACTTTCGTGCCTTCGCCAATAGTGGCGTTCTTCATCTCGGTGAATGTTCCCATCTTGGAGTCAGTTCCCAAGTGTGTACCTGGGCGTAGATACGCCCAGGGACCTACTGTGGCACCGTCACCAATAACAGAATCGGATCCATGAGCGCGCACAACACTAGCGTTACAGCCAATTGTCACATTGGTAAGGGAACAATCGGGGCCAAGTGTGGATCCTTCACCCACCGTGGTGTGGCCATGCAGCTGGCAGCCGGGCAGGATAGTAACGTCGTGTGCCAGTTCCACATCCACATCAATCCATGTAGTAGCAGGATCAATAATGGTGACGCCCTCCAGCATCCAATGAACAAGGATACGGCGATTCATTTCGGCGGAAACGTCCGCCAACTGTACGCGGTTGTTCACACCGGCAACGGTGAAGGCATCATCAAGATGGTGCGCTCGCACGGGACGATCTGCTTGCCGGGCAATAGACACAACGTCAGTGAGGTAAAGTTCGCCTTGCTCATTATTGGTATCGAGAAGCTCAAGCGAGCGGTGCAGTTGGGCAGCATCGAACGCATAAACACCCGAGTTCACCTCGGTAATAGCTTTTTCGTCCTCGTTAGCGTCTGCTTCTTCAACGATGGACAGTACTTCACCACTCGCATTGCGGACGATACGTCCGTAGCCAGTGGGGTTGGGCACGGTGGCGGTGAGGACTGTTACGGCCGGACGCGGATGCTGGTCGTGGACGTTTACCAAATCATGCAGAGTGGCAGAATCCAGCAGGGGAACGTCTGACGTAGTCACAAGAATTGTGCCGGTGAAGTCCTCCGGGAGCACCGAAAGACCACACATGACGGCATGACCCGTACCGTTTTGTTCCTCTTGGACGGCGGTAAGGACAGGACATCCAAGGTCCCCGACACTGTGGCGCACTGCCTGCTGCACGCGCTCACGCTGGTGACCCGTCACTACCACAATGTTGTCAGGCGATACCCCGGCGGCAGCATGAAGAGCATGTTCTAGCATTGTGCGCCCACATAAACTATGGAGCATTTTCGGGGTGGAGGACTTCATTCGCGTCCCTAATCCGGCCGCGAGAATGATGACGGTAATAGGCGATGCAGCAGTTTTAGACATAAATCCCTCTGCGCTCGAGAAGCTGATTAATTCCATCTTACGTGCTTTGCGTCATAGTGAACGAAACTCGGCATCCTCGCATACTAGTGAGCACTATGGAAATATCAGAACCGACGGTTCGTCCGTTGGACCATTAACAAGTTCTAAGAAAAGGGGACTTCCTCATGGCTATTTACAATGACGTCACTGAGACTATCGGTAACACTCCACTCGTCCGACTGAACCGACTTACAAAAAATACGGGAGCTACTGTTCTCGCAAAACTTGAGTACTTCAACCCCGCTAATTCCGTAAAAGATCGCATTGGCCGCGCCATTATTGATGCAGCCGAGAAATCCGGAGATCTAAAGCCCGGCGGAACTATTGTTGAGGGAACATCCGGCAATACCGGTATTGCACTAGCAATGGTGGGTGCTGCCCGCGGCTACCACGTTATTTTGACAATGCCGGAAACAATGTCGAAAGAACGACAGGTTATGCTGAAGGCCTTCGGTGCGGAGATTGAACTTACGCCAGGATCCGCAGGCATGCAGGGGGCAGTGGATCGTGCAAAGGAAATTGTTGAGTCCACCCCTAACTCCATTCTCGCCAGCCAGTTCGCCAACCCCGCCAACCCCGATATCCACCGTAAAACCACCGCGCAGGAGATTCTCCGCGATACTGATGGCAAGGTGGATATTTTTGTAGCAGGTGTGGGCACCGGCGGCACCCTTACCGGAGTAGGGCAGGCCCTTAAGGAAGCTAACCCGGATGTACAGGTAGTACTAGTAGAGCCCGCAACCTCACCACTCCTTTCCGAAGGACACGCCGGACCGCACAAGATCCAGGGCCTGGGAGCCAATTTCGTTCCCGACGTTTTGGATCGCGATATATATGACGAAGTTATTGACGTCACTGACGATGATGCTGTCGCAACCGCTCGTAAGGCCGGACGGGAGGAAGGCATCCTTGGTGGTATCTCTGCTGGTGCTGCGCTTTATGCTGCACTACAGCTTGCGGCTCGTCCCGAGAACAAGGGGAAGAATATCGTCGTTATTATTCCCGATTTTGGTGAGCGCTACGTATCCACCATTCTCTTCGACGATATTCGAAATTAACGAGATATCTTTTTCTCGCTACATCTAAAACGATAGGATCAGAGAAGTTCCGCCCCTATTGCGCGGAACTTCTCTGACTGTATGTGAGGAACCCCAGTGAATATTCTCGCCCTTATTCGTGAAGACCTACAGAATGCGCGTACGCATGACCCCGCTTCACGAGGCGACTTAGAAAATGCACTGGTGTACTCCGGTTTGCACGCTATCTGGGCCTACCGCGTTTTTCACGCTATGTGGCAGATCCCCGTACTACGCCCCCTCGCCCGTGTGGGGTCCCAAATAACTCGCTCTATTACCGGCATTGAAATTCACCCTGGGGCCACTATTGGCCGGCGTTTCTTCATTGACCACGGTATGGGTGTTGTTATTGGCGAAACAACCGAAATAGGTGACGACGTCATGCTGTACCACGGGGTGACACTCGGTGGACGCTCACTGGACAAAAGGAAACGCCATCCCACTATTGGTAACCGTGTACAGGTAGGCTGCGGTGCCAAGGTGCTAGGGCCCGTCGTTATTGGTGACGATTGCGCTATCGGTGCCAATGCTGTTGTGGTGCACGATGCACCCCCGGACTCAATTCTTATTGGGATCCCAGCTGAGGTGCTGCATCGACAAGCCAACCAGACTGAGCTTTTAGTGGACCCGGCCGAATATATCGATCCCGCTATCTACATCTAGATATCTATATCTAGACTGTACGGATCCTACAGTTGACTATGTAATACGTTTGTGCCCCGCCTGTACTCAGACAGGCAGGGCACCGTTATTATTTTCTGTTATTGTTATGCTCTCCCGCCAGGACTCGAACCTAGAACGGCTGGACCAAAACCAGCTGTGTTGCCTATTACACCACGGGAGATTGTGGAAAAATCGCGGCACTAACCTGTGAGACAGTGCTATCTGTGGGACAGTACTACCTGTAGGACAGTGTGCGACGAGCCTCAAAGATCAGCCTTCGAAGCTTCCTTAGTGTACCCCATCGACCAGGGCTAGCAAGTAATCGCCATAGCCAGAGGAGGTTTGTGCAGACGCCAGCGCCCGCAATTGCGCATCGTCAATACGCCCCAACCGCCAGGCAACTTCCTCCGGAGCCCCAATTTTTTGCCCCTGCCGTTGCTCTACCGCACGCACATAGTCGCCAGCACTCATCAGATCATCCACAGTGCCGGTATCCATCCAACAGGTACCGCGCGGCAGTACCTCCACATGCAGCTTCCCAGCCTCCAAATAGTGGCGATTGACATCCGTAATCTCATACTCGCCGCGTGCAGACTTCTGTAGGTGTCGAGCTACCTCAATAACGGAATTGTCATAAAAATACAGGCCAGGAATAGCAAAAGATGAACGTGGGTGAGCAGGCTTTTCCTCAATAGATAGCGCCCTGCCCGTAGCATCGAAATCAACCACACCATACGCCTGCGGCTCCCGCACCTGATAGGCGAAAACAGCACCACCATCAACCTGCGCAAACCGGCGCAGCTGAGTTCCCAAACGGGGGCCATAAAAAATGTTATCGCCCAAGATAAGCGCCACATGGTCGTCGCCAATGAAATCCGCACCCAATACGAACGCCTGGGCAAGCCCCTCCGGCTTCTCCTGCGAAAGATACTGCAAACGCAGACCCAGGTGGCTACCGTCACTCAGCAAACGCTCAAACTGGGGGCGATCCACTGGGGTCGTAATGATAAGAATATCCTCAATACCCGCCAACATTAGGGTAGAAAGAGGATAGTAGATCATCGGCTTGTCATAAACCGGGAGTAATTGTTTACTGACAGCCATCGTCATAGGGAACAGGCGCGACCCCGTACCGCCCGCCAAAATGATGCCACGCATGTTTCTAGTTTACGCTAGAAGCGTGACCAACTCTTCTGTTCCCGCCGTCCACGATGCACCTCACGACACCCCACTAGGGCGTGTACCCCTCGAATTAGCACTCCACAATCCTGCCCTCCAAGAAGTACTGAACGATGCCTCCCGCGCGGAACGCAACCTCACCATCAATAGTATTGATGCCGCCCGACCCCTCATTCTTGCAGGTCTCGCAACAACCACACCCCTCCTTGTAGTGACGGCAACAGGTCACGAAGGCGAAGAACTCACCGCCGAACTCGCTACCTACCTAGGCGATGGCGTCGCCTACTTCCCAAGCTGGGAAACCCTTCCACACGAACGACTCTCACCCTCCATTGACACCGTAGGGCGACGGCTGGAAGTCCTCCACCGGCTACAACTTGCCGACCACCCCAACAAAAACTGCCCCATCACCCCATTGCGTGTTGTTGTGGCGGCAGCTCGCTCCCTCATCCAACCCCTGCAAGGTTCCCTCGCTCACACAGAACCCTTCATTCTGCACGTTGACCAAGAAATCGATTTCGCAGAGCTTCCCACAATTCTGACCGGCCTCTCCTACGAACGCGTCGACCTAGTCGCACGGCGCGGGGATTTCGCTGTCCGCGGCGGCATTGTCGATATCTTCCCGGCCACCGCCGAACACCCCGTGCGCATCGAATTCTGGGGCGACGAAATCTCTGACATCCGCACCTTCGCCGTTGCAGACCAGCGCACTATCCCCGACGCTGACCTCACCTGGGTTGCCATGTACCCATGCTCGGAGCTTCTTATGACAGAAGACATGGAGCATCGCGCCGCGAAACTCTCCCAGGACCTCGCTGGCTACACAGCCATCGCTGACATGCTCGACAAACTCTCCCACGGCATACCAGTAACCGGCCGCGAAGCCTTCATTCCCGCACTCGTCCCAGATGACCTCCAGCTCCTCCCCAGCTTCCTGCCCGCAGGAGCCATTACCGTCGTCTGTGACCAAGAAAAAATTCGTACCCGCACCGCCGACCTCACTCGCACCTGCGCAGAATTCCTCGATGCGTCCTGGGAAAACGCCGCTGACGGCGGAGAAGCCCCCATTGACCTTCTCAATCTCGGACAAGGCGCCTACCGCACACTGCGAGAAGTCCACGAGGACACTCTGGATAACGACGGACGCTGGTGGGTCCTCAACCCGCCCGGCATGCTCAACGTGGACGCACCGCAAGGCTCCCCCCTCCACGAACTATCCTGGACTGCCGCACCCGCACCACGCGGTGACCTCACTGCCATCAATGACCTTGTTGAGGGACTACACCATCGGCTCCACACAACAGATGGAACAGAAAAACCCGTCTTTCTCATTGGTCCCGCCTCCACCTATCGGCGTCTTCACCAGCAGCTACGTGAACGAGACATTGTTCTCCACCAACTCGCGCCGGGCTACCAGCCTGCCGTAGGGAAAGTGAATTTCCTGGCAGGTAACTGTCGTAATGGGGTGGAGCTTCCAGAACTCCTCATTCTTTCGGAACCTGATCTCACCGGTTCCCGCGTCGGCACGGTCAGCAGTAGACGTTCCCGCGTGGCGAAACGTCGTAACGCTGTTGACCCGCTGGCACTCAAAGCCGGCGACCTGGTGGTACACGATCAACATGGCATTGGTCGTTTTGTGGAAATGACGGAACGCACCATTAAAACAGGGGAGGGGACCAGCCGCCGCGAGTACCTCGTTATCGAATATGCCCCCTCAAAACGTGGACAGGGCGGCGACCGTCTCTATGTTCCCATGGAGCAACTCGACCAGCTCAGCCGCTATGTGGGTGGGGAACAACCAGCACTGAGCAAAATGGGTGGCTCGGATTGGAAAAATACGAAGCGCAAAGCCCGTAAAGCCGTCCGAGAAATCGCTGGTGAACTAGTGCAACTCTATGCAGCCCGGCAGGCTGCCCCCGGACATGCATTCGCCCCCGATACACCTTGGCAGCAAGAGATGGAAGACGCCTTCCCCTATGTGGAGACGGAAGACCAGCTGCATGCCATTGACGATGTAAAAAATGACATGGAAAAACCCACCCCCATGGACCGTGTGGTGGTGGGGGATGTTGGCTACGGAAAAACTGAAGTAGCTATGCGGGCGGCCTTCAAAGCCGTACAGGATGGTACCCAGGTTGTAGTGCTGGTACCCACCACACTTTTGGCGCAACAACATTTAGAGACCTTTAGTGAACGCATGGCCGGTTTTCCCGTGACGGTGAAGGGGTTGTCCCGCTTTACTTCTCCAGCGGAATCACAGGAAATTCTGGAGGGTTTACGAGACGGTACTGTGGACATTGTTATCGGTACGCACCGCCTTCTACAACCAGGCGTGCAGTGGAAAAATCTGGGACTTGTCATTGTTGACGAGGAGCAGCGTTTTGGGGTGGAGCACAAGGAACATATCAAAGCCCTACGTACCCACGTGGATGTTCTCACCCTCTCCGCCACCCCTATCCCGCGCACTCTAGAAATGAGTTTGGCGGGCATTCGCGAGATGTCGACGATTCTTACCCCTCCCGAGGACCGTCAACCTATTCTCACCTATGTGGGCGCCTACGATCCTAAACAGGTGGCGGCTGCTATCCGCCGTGAACTCTTGCGTGACGGGCAAGTTTTCTTCGTTCACAATAAAGTATCCGATATTGATGCTGTTGCAACACAATTAGGAGAGTTAGTTCCAGAAGCACGCATTGCCGTTGCGCACGGACAAATGTCGGAGCAATTACTGGAGCAGACAGTAGACGGATTCTGGAACCATGAATGGGATGTGTTGGTGTGCACCACCATTGTGGAAACAGGACTCGATATTTCTAACGCCAATACGCTCATTGTGGACCATGCCGACCGCCTCGGTCTCTCACAGATGCACCAGCTGCGTGGCCGTGTGGGGCGTTCACGCGAACGTGGCTACGCCTACTTCCTCTACCCGGCCGGAAAACCACTTACCACGGTGGCCTATGACCGCTTGAAAACAATTGCACATAATAATGATCTAGGCGCCGGCATGGCCGTTGCTATGAAAGATCTGGAACTACGCGGCGCCGGAAATGTATTGGGGGCGGAACAATCTGGGCATATTGCCGGGGTGGGATTCGACCTCTACGTGCGGCTTGTTGGTGAAGCCGTGGATGCTTTCCGTGCCGCCGCAGATGGCAAGGCAGTAGAACAACCCGTATCCCGTGAGGTGCGGGTAGAACTGCCAGTCGATGCCCATATTCCTGCCAGCTACATTGAGGGAGAACGACTCCGTTTAGAGGCTTACCGAAAGATTGCACAAGCTGGTGACCGTGCTCATCTGGCCGCAGTAACAGCCGAATTAGAAGACCGTTATGGGGCAATACCGGACGTTACACAGCGGCTCTTCTCGGTTGCGTTGCTTCGTCAACTAGCACAACAACACGGCATTACAGACATTGGGCTCACCGGATCAACCCTACGTATTTCGCCACTGGCGTTACTGGATTCTCAACAAGTACGGTTGCGACGTCTCTATCCGCAGGCCCGCTACCGCGCTACAGTACAGCAGGTTGCCGTGCCGCTACCTCGTGTAGGAGGGAAAAACCTGGCGGGGGAGAGGATCCGCGATGATGATCTTCTCCAGTGGGTTGCGGACCTTATTACCGGAGTGAAAGGAATTCCTCGTATTTCTCTTGAACCGCCGCGGCCAGAAGAGTCTTCTGACAATACTGACGGAAGCTCCGAGCACACCTCTTCTACAGAAAAATCTGTAGAGGACAATGCAGAAGAGTCGGTACCATCGGTAGATACCGCGTCGTCACGTTCTACATCCAGGTCTCGCCGAAGGAAGCGTTCCCATGGCTAATGTCATTACCGTCTGGCAGCTCGATGAAAGATTCCCAGGGTTACTGACAGCAGATATGGTACCTGCCGTACAAGCTGGCGAGGCATGTCTTGTTTCTGCTGAAATCGCCGAGTATTACCCCACACTTACCGCCTGGGGAGAACTCCGGCGTACAGATTCAGAGTGGACCCCCAGCGAGGCGCCGCACCTTCCCGAAAACACTCGCTATATTTTTACCAGTTTGGGGAAAGCAGACTGGGACGCCGCATATCCACAGTGCGATTCTGAGGCAGCGGAATGGGATTGGCGGAAGGCGGAATTACCGGCAGGTATGAGTATGGTAGAAGCGGCTCACGTAATGACGCATGTGCGCAGCCACGGTCCCTGGGAAAGCGAGCAGACACACCAGAGCTTAGTGCCCTATTTGTTGGAAGAAACCTATGAATTAGTGGACGCCATTCGCGATTCTGATTCTG
Organism: Lawsonella sp.; assembly: GCF_011525565.1. Lineage (NCBI taxonomy): Bacteria > Bacillati > Actinomycetota > Actinomycetes > Mycobacteriales > Lawsonellaceae > Lawsonella > Lawsonella sp. The sequence continues at coordinate 423,537 of NZ_WVRS01000001.1, read as the reverse complement.
GCACAGCAGACATTGTTTCCGAATTAGGCGACGTGTTTTTAGAAGTACTCTTCCACTCTGCAGTGGGGGAGAGTGCTACTGGAGATGCCCATTTCACCTATGACGATGTGGCGAACTCTCTGCTGGATAAGCTGAAAAGGAGAATGCCGTACGCTTTTAACGGGGGCCAGTTTCCGGCAACAGCAGCAGAACAGGACGCTCTCTGGCAAGCATCGAAAAAGCGTGAAAATCGTTCTCCGTTTGTGGGCATTGTGCGGTCACAGCCGGCTCTTTCGCTTGCTTCACAAGTTGTTAAGCGGGCGCGCCGGGCAGGGGTTAGTGAAACGGATATTCCTTTGTTACTTCGCAAAATTACCGATGTTGATAAGGATGGTCGAGGTTCTGCGGAGGAAAAAGTGAGGAAGGTTTCTCTGGAGTTTTTGCAGCGATTGCGCGGTAAGTAGATGCGGCTCATGACATTAGTTACCCTAGGAAAGAGTCTGCATGGCTAGTGCAGTCAGTACAGCCAGTGCATGATGGGTGTGCGCAAATTGATGCTTATTCTACAAATTAGTGTGAAAGTTTTTACGTGAAAGTTGTGCGTCGGCTCTTCGTAGTCTTGCTTGTTCTTGTTTTCGCAGCAGGGTTGGGTGTAGCTGCTTGGGTGTACCAGGACTGGGACAGTACGAAGTACTTGGACACAAAAGTACCGGGGGAGAGTGCGCCTGCTCCGTATGTTGCGATTAATGAAGCTGGACAAACATCTGACCAGTTAGAAGAGTGGTCGCATGAATGGGCTCCTCGACTTGGGTTTTCTGCACGTGCTTTGCGAGCCTACGGCAATGCTGAACAAACGTTGAAACAGACTATGCCAGAATGTCATCTGCAGTGGACAACGTTGGCAGGGTTGGCCTTTATTGAAAGCCAGCATGGTACGTATGGCGGCGCACAGGTGCGTGCTGATGGCACAACGTCGCACAAAATTCGGGGGGTGCAGTTGGATGGGAAGCATGATACGCAACGCATTCGCGACACAGATAAAGGTGTCTTAGATGGGAATAGCCAGTATGACGTGGCGATGGGTCCCTTCCAGTTCATTCCGGAAACATGGCGTCATTTTGGGGTAGATGCTAACGGTGACGGCGTGGCTAACCCCGACAATATTGATGATGCTGCTGTTACCGCGGGGCGTTATTTATGTCATAACGATCGTGATCTGGCTGTTCCCGAGCAGTGGCAGCAGGCAATTCTTAGTTACAACTGCTCTATGAAGTATGTTCGTGCAGTGTATAGGGCCGCTTCTGCTTATGGGCAAGGGCGGGGTTTACGATGGAATTATCTGATGCGCAAGCTCTAGTGAACAGCCCGTTTGAGATATTGAATGAGATAGATCACAGAATGTTGTAGTTTTTCTCTCATTACTTGTTTTCCGGGTAGCGTAATAATTGTTCATTCGTGAGAGAATGGATACTGATACCCGCACGTGTAGAAGAATTTTCGTAGAAAAATTTTCACAGAAGTCCAGCGGGTTGATCAAGACATAACAAAAGGAGGGCCTCCGTAATGGCGGCTATTGTTGAAGTAATTGCTCGCGAGATTCTCGACTCCCGTGGTAACCCCACTGTTGAAGCTGAAGTTGTTCTTGAAGACGGTGCTTTCGGTCGCGCCGGTGTTCCTTCCGGTGCCTCCACTGGTGAGCACGAAGCTGTAGAGCTCCGTGACGGTGGTGACCGTTACAACGGCGCTGGTGTCCAGAAGGCCTGCGACGCTGTGAACTCTGAGCTGGCTCCGGCCGTCCTCTCCCTGGATGCTGCTGACCAGCGTGCTATCGACGCTGCCATGATTGAGGTTGATGGCACTCCTAACAAGGGTCGCGTTGGCGCCAACGCCATCCTCGGTGTGTCCCTGGCCGCTGCCAAGGCTGCTGCCCAGTCCGCCGATCTGGAACTTTTCCAGTACATTGGTGGCCCCACCGCTAACCTCCTCCCCGTCCCAATGATGAACATCCTCAACGGTGGCGCACACGCCGACACCGGTGTTGACGTTCAGGAATTCATGATTGCCCCGATCGGTGCCTCCACCTTCAAAGAATCCCTCCAGTGGGGTGCTGAGGTGTACCACTCCTTGAAGTCCACCATTAAGGCTAAGGGCCTTTCCACCGGCCTCGGCGACGAGGGCGGCTTCGCCCCTGACTGCGCTTCCACCAAGGACGCTCTTGACCTCATCGTTGCCGCCATCGAGAAGGCTGGCTTCAAAGCTGGTAAGGACATTGCCCTTGCTATGGACGTTGCTTCCTCCGAATTCTGCGAGGATGACGGCTACCACTTCGAGCGTGGCGTCCACACCGCTGCCGAGATGACCAAGGTTTACGAAGACCTCATCGCTAACTACCCGATCGTCTCCATCGAGGATCCGCTGGATGAGAACGACTGGGATAACTGGGCAGAGCTCACCGCTGAACTCGGCGACAAGGTCCAGTTCGTCGGCGACGACCTCTTCGTCACCAATCCAGCTCGCCTCGCCCAGGGCATTGAGAAGAACGTTGCTAACGCACTCCTCGTGAAGGTCAACCAGATTGGTTCCCTCACCGAGACCATCGACGCTGTACAGATGGCTCACTGCGCCAAGTACGCTTGCATGATGTCCCACCGTTCCGGTGAGACCGAGGACACCACCATTGCTGATCTCGCTGTTGCTCTGTCCTGTGGACAGATCAAGACTGGTGCTCCTGCTCGTTCCGAGCGCGTTGCCAAGTACAACCAGCTCCTCCGTATCGAAGAGCGCCTCGGTGCCTCCGCCAAGTACGCTGGCGCTGCCGCCTTCCCCCGTTTCAACGCCTAATTATCGTGTAACGGACTGTTCTGCCACTAGCTAATGCAGAACAGAAGGAACGCATAATCTTACGCGGGCATCACCTATTCCTGGGTGGTGCCCGCGTACTATGTAGATAGGACAATGTTCATACGAAGGAGTACCGGCTATTGACCCCGGCTACTGGCTCTATCGACAGTACCGGCTAATGGCCAACTGAATAGCTAGCCTACGGACTGGTGAAGGGAGGACCGATGGCGCACACATCCTATAAAGAGTCCTATAAAGAGTCAGAGTCTGCCACCCGCCATTGGCGTACCCGATCGTCCACTGAACCAGATAACCGCCACAGCAGTTTCCTGCAACAGTGGCAGGAGTCGCGGATGGGACCAGCCCGCATTCTTCTTGTTGGCATTGTGATAGTAGTGCTGGCAGTTTCTCTGGTTACTCCGGTACGAACATATTTCCAGCAGCGTACGGAAAAAGCGTCGTTGCAGGCAGAGAATGCACAACTGGAAAAAGAAATAAAACGTAAAGAAGATCAACTAGCTGTACAGAATGACCCGAAAACTATTGAAGAGCAGGCACGTCAACGGCTTCTTTTAGTACCGCGTGGAGAGACTGGTTTCCGCGTTATTCTTCCTGGAAAGAAAGAGAAAGATAACGCACAACAACGTGTTGAGGATGTTTCTCCCCTTAGCCTCAATGGTACGGGTCCGTGGTATCACGATCTGTGGCGAAGCATCTCTGTACCCGAGCCTGTTGACAAAAACTCGCAGTAGAACATTCAGTAAAACAATTAGTAGAACTTTTATAGTAAGGCGTATTAGTGAGCACTCATTCCCAACTGCCAAGCGAAGCAGATTTGCACCGTGTAGCTGAACAATTGGGTCGCACTCCGCGAGGCGTTGTTGCTATTTCTTATCGCACGCCCGATGGGGAACCCGCTGTAGTGATGACTGTACCTCGTCTCCCAGACGGTACCCCGTTTCCCACTCTCTACTATTTGACGGAACCACGTCTAGTGGCACAGGCTTCCCGCATGGAAGCGTCCCATCTTATGAAGGACATGACTGAGCGCCTCCATACTGATCCTCAGCTGCAGGCTAATTATCAGGCGGCGCACCAGCACTACTTGGATAAGCGAAATAGTATGGAGGATTTGGGGACAAATTTTTCCGGTGGGGGTATGCCGGATCGTGTGAAATGCATACATGTGCTTATGGCCTATGCTCTCTCTGAGGGGCCGGGGGTAGTCCTTCTTGGCGATGAAGCGGTAGCGCGAGCTGCCGATGAGGGTGGACTGCGTGGTACAGCTATTCCCAAAGATTGGCCCACTCTTGCAGATTTGGGGATTACAGATGCGCTTACAGATATGGGTGTGAATTAGGTTAGGCATTTCACCTGGTAGGAAGGACTTCTTATGACTTCTGTTGCGGCCGTTGATTGTGGCACGAACGCTATTCGCCTACTGCTTGTTGAGCAGGACAAGGATGGGTGTGTTCATGAGGTCGCTCGGCGCATGGAAATTGTGCGGTTGGGGGAGGGCGTCGATAAAAATGGTGTTTTCGATGCAGACGCTATTGAACGGACTCGTCAAGCACTTTCCAAGTACGTCGATATTATGCTTACGCACAATGTTGAATGCGTTCGCATGGTGGCAACCTCTGCCAGCCGTGATGCTGATAATAGGGACGATTTCTTCGCTATGACACAGCGGGAACTCAGCCGTGTTATTCCTGGTAGCCAGGCAGAAGTTATCTCTGGGGAAGAAGAAGCACAGCTTTCCTTCGGAGGTGCCGTTGCAGATCTCCATAGCAGTAGTGGTCCTTTCCTCGTTGTCGATTTAGGAGGCGGTTCAACAGAGCTCGCACTAGGAGGGAGTGAGACTGAGCAGGGTACCTCTTCCCAGAATATTTCTTCTGGTCTTCCGCATGTCGATGACGCGATCTCACTCAACATTGGATGTGTGAGACTGACGGAACGTTATCTGCATTCACAGCCACCCACGGAGGAAGAAATTACGGCGGCACGTCAATGCGTGCGGGAACAACTAGACATAGCTTTTAACCGTCTTGCGGTTGATACTGTGCACACGTGGGTTGGTTTAGCAGGTACTTTTACGACTATTGCGGCTCTGGCTTTACACTTAGATAAGTATGATGCAGCAAGGATTCATCATTCTTGTCTTTCTCTTGCACAATTGCAGCGCATTACCGATGACCTCATTCGGATGACGCCGGAACAACGCATGGATTTTGGCCCCATGCATCCAGGCCGTGCGGATGTTATCGGTGGAGGTGCTATTGTAGTGCAGGAGCTTGCATCACAACTGAATTCAGTATGTGGTGTTACTGAGGTTGTCGTTAGCGAACGCGACATTCTCGATGGTTTGGTGTACGGTCTACTTCATCGTCGTGCGTAAAACCGTACATACAACTGAGTATTGCCCCCATAGCCCAATCGGCAGAGGCACCCGGCTTAAAACCGGCACAGTGTGGGTTCGAATCCCACTGGGGGCACTTTTACCCGCGGTGACGTGGCTTCTCTTCCCTTGATACGTCATTGGATACGTCATTTTTAATACACCAGGGAGTACAGAAGCACGTGTAACAGTGCCGTTTTCTCTTTAGTAGTCCTTCGTAGAGAACTATAGAAGTGACCATTTACTTCACTGTTGTGTAGTGGGGAGGAACTATATAAGACGATTAAGCGTTATATAGGATAGATAAATCGGGCTCATTGCAGCGCGCAATTGCCGGAAAGGATCCACACGATGGCCCTACGCAGTAATAACCCTGTGTTGGAAGCAGTAAAGCGGGGAGAACAGAATACTGCAGCAAATAATCAGCAGGCGTATTATCCTCCGCAGTATGGACAGGCACCGTTTCAACAACAGTATTCGGTTCCCGGCCAGATGCCGACAACATACGAGCGTGCCATCACCATTGATGATGTTGTCACCAAAACCGGAATTACACTAGGCGTTCTTGTCGTTACCTCCATCATCAGTTTTGTCATATCCTTACAGAGCCAAATGGCGAGTGCAGCGCTCACCTTTATCGGCATCGTCGCCTCTTTTATTTTGGTGCTTATCTCTACCCTCGGTAGAAAAATGCAGTCCGCACCCGTCACCATCCTGTATGCTATTTTTGAAGGCATGTGGTTAGGCGCCTTCTCACAGATAGTCGCCGGGTATAAAGTGGGCGGTCAGCCCGCTATGGGTATTATTTTCGGAGCCATAGCCGGAACAATTGGCGTCTTTATTGGGATGCTAGTGGTGTACCGTATTGGGGCTGTCCGAGTTACCCCTAAGTTCACCCGTATTCTCACGGGAACTATGTTCGGTATCCTCGCTGTGATTATTGTTAATCAGCTTATTAGCCTTATTCTGAAAACCCCCGATTACTTTGGTCTTTACCATGGCCCTGTCGCCATAATCTTCTCGCTTATTTGTATTGCTCTGGCAGCGTCTTCTTTCCTCAGTGATTTTGATTCAGCTGATCAAGCAGTGCGCTCCGGTATGCCAGCCAGCTACGCCTGGGGTATTGCACTAGGACTTACCGTCACTCTTGTCTGGCTCTACACCGAGATTCTGCGTTTTCTCTCTTACTTCCGAGACTAATCTCATTCCGGCTCGGTAGTTTATTACTCTCGTACCCTTCAGCGCTCTGTCTAGGGGTGCTCTGTCTAGCAGCGCTCTGTCTAGAGGGCAAGCCTTTCGCCTTTTATAGACGGGACTTGTAATGTGCCCAGCGTTCTAGTGCATTGCGGACTTCCCGAGCGTAGAGTTTCCCGCCTGCTTCACCGGGGTGTATGCCATCCTCCTGCACAATTGTTGGATTAGCTGCTACAGCCTCATACCAGCGCGCCAGATAAGTATTCTTGTGAGCCCGAACAGCAGCATAGATTTGCTGTCGAGATTCTTCCATCCACGGGCGATCACCATAAGGACTTACCAAAATAACAATGTGGTCAGGGCCAATTTCATCAATAATCTGGTCAATCTCTCCGGGGGTTGCAAGACCATTAGTACCTAGTCCCAGTACAACGAAATGACCCAAAGTATTGTTTCGTTTCATCTGGGCAATATAGCCTGGAGCCCACGGCCATGCGCGGGAAATATCGGCGTTAACGTAGATGCCGGGGAAAGCGTGCTGGAGCCCATGGAGACTGGCCAGCATAACGGAATCTCCCAGTGCCGTAATCTCGTCCCCGCGGGGGAAAGAACGATGCTGTAAATGCTGACGTTGCTGTACTGGCCGCGGCTTCGACTGCGTACCTTGGACACGCATAGCTTCCAGATTCTGCTGAATCCGCGTCTTATGCGGTGCGGTAGCACCAGACGTTACCGCCATAACAAGAACGGCAAGAATGATGGCTGTATCAGTGAGCCGTCGAGAGAATAACGCTTTGGCATCCCGAGGATGTGCCAGCGGAGAGAAAAGAGTACGGAATGTTTCTCCTACTCCCTTACGGCGGAACGGAGTCTCAATGTACCGGTACCAGAGTGCAGACAGTGGCACAGTAATGGCTAGTGCAATAAACCCAGCGATGAGGGAATGCTTTTGCCCATGCATTCGGAAAGGTTCCGAGATCATGACAATAAGCGGCCAGTGCCAAAGGTAAAGGCTGAAAGAGCGTTCACCTAGCCAGCGCAGAACACGGCTTTTAAAGATCCAGTTCGCGGGGCCAATTTCTTGCACAATAGCGTAGAGGACAACACCACTAAGAAGGGATGCTAGAACAATTCCGCCGCGGTATGTCCAAATTCCGGTATCGGGGAGAACGACAAAAAGTACACAAAGGCCTAGTAGAGCAATAACAGAATTAAAACTTATGAGGCGGGGGAATCTGGCAAAGGTTTGATACTTCGGCCATGAATCGGCAAGTTGTGAAGCATTTTGGGACGACATCCAGAAAGCCATAAAGGCGCCCAAAAGCAGGCCGAATGCGTGAGTATCCGTACCGTAGTAGACGCGTGTGGGATCAAGACCAGGATGGACTAATACTCCCATAAGAACAGCAGAAACAATCCCCAGGAAGCCCGTTACTACCAAACAGTGTTTACGTCGCAGGCCTAGCGCACACAGTGCGACAAAAAGAAGCGGCCAAATGACATAGAACTGTTCTTCTACCGCCAACGACCAGTAGTGGGAGAATACCTGCGGAGCACTATCCGCGAAGTAACTGTGAGACTGCGCAATTTGTACCCAGTTATTAGAGAACGTGAGGATACTCAGCATTTGCCAGCCTAGCCCGACACGTGAATCACCTTTGGTGAACAGTGTAAGGGCAGCTACCACAGCCATGACGGTAAATGCGGCAGGGAGAATGCGGCGGACACGTCTCACCCAAAAATATTTCAGTGAGACTCGGCCAGTGCTGGCTTGCTCACGGATAAGTAGTGACGTGATCAGGAAACCAGAAAGGACGAAGAAAACATCTACGCCGAGGAAACCACCATGGAATACTGGTTTGAAAAAATGGTACAAGACCACAGCTATTACTGCGAGACCGCGGAGTCCATCAATTCCAGGGACGCGGCGCAGCCGGGCTGACTGTGGTCGTTTTGTCATGCTGTCAATAGTAACGCGAAAGCGAGGAAAGCCGACATACGGCCTCCTCGCTTTCGCGTATCATCGAGTATTCTTCAGACTCTTTCAGTCATTCTGTGGTGTACAGAATTCTCAGTTAATCCTCGTGGTAAGGCTCAGCTGAGACTAAAGTGACCTCGCAGGTTTTTCCATTGGGCAGATCGTATGTACGAGTGTCGCCGGCCTTGGCACCCAAGAGGGCTTTACCAAGAGGAGAGTCTGGGGAATAGGTTTCCAGATTCGGATCTCGGCCGCCTTCTTCGCGCGTAGCGAGCAGGAAAGTCTCATCGTCATCCTCATCGCCGTCGTAGTACACCGTGACAACCATACCGAGACTAGCAACGCCAGACTCAGTGGGGGCTTCGCCAATAGTGACATTAGCGAGGAGTTCTTGGAGCTGACGAATACGCGCCTCTTCCTGACCTTGTTGTTCGCGTGCGGCATGGTAGCCACCGTTTTCCTTGAGGTCGCCTTCCTCGCGCCGTTCATTGATTTCGGCAGCAAGAATGGGGCGGTTTTCGATTAGACCCTTGAGCTCACTTTGCAAGCGATCGTAGGCTTTTTGCGTAAGCCAGGTCTCTTGGGGTTCCGTCATAGTCGGTCCTCCATCTCCAATAAATAAACAAGCACGGCCTGTGTGAGGCCGCGCATTAGCCTGATTCTACCATGCGATCAGCAGTTTTTCTTTGGAGTAGGCAAAATGAGCACATTATTGCAATAACGCTTATGGTGAAATTGTTAGCTCTAAAGGAGAGGAAAGATGGCTAAATATCGGCTTCTTGCTGTGCACGCACACCCTGACGATGAAGCATCTAAAGGGGCGGCTACACTAGCTCGTTATGCCGATGAGGGGCATACGGTAATGGTGGCAACGTTAACGGGTGGGGAGCGTGGTGACGTCCTGAACCCCACTATTACCGATCCCGCCATTAGAGAACATCTGCACGACGTACGTATCCAAGAAATGGCAGCATCCGCCTCTATTCTTGGTGTTCACCATCGGTGGCTAGGATTCGTTGACTCTGGGCTACCAGAGGGCGATCCACTCCTTAATCTGCCCGAAGGATCATTCGCTTCCCTCGACCCCTACACGGCTGCCGAACCATTGGTGCGGCTTATTCGCGAGTTCCGCCCGCACGTCATTATTACGTATGACGAAAATGGTGGATACCCGCATCCTGACCATATTCAGGCACATCGAGTATCCATGATTGCGTGGCATGAAGCCGGTAATCCGGCAGCATTCCCAGATTCTGGACGCCCGTGGCAAGCATTCAAAATATATTTTGATCGCAACCTCACGCGTGAACGGTTTAAAGCCTTTGATAAGGAATATCAACGTCGTCACCTTGCTAGCCCCTACGGTGAATTATTAGATAAGTGGGGCAAGGATAAAGGACGAGGTTTTGAACGCGCTACTACCTGCGTGGAATGTGGAGACTATTTTGCGCAGCGGGAAAAAGCACTACAGGCGCATGCTACACAGATTGATCCAACGAGTGTTTTCTTCTTTGCACCCCTTGATATTCAACGGGTTGCCTGGCCGTGGGAACATTTTGAACTAGCAAGTACACGCGTTCCTGTTTCACTGCCAGAAAAAGGACTTTTTACACAACTTCCCGAGAATACAGAAATAGACGCATCGACAATTCGCCCAGAATTACTGTAAAGGACATATTGTGTTGCACTAGCCTGAATATTTTCCTTTCGCTAAAGGCGACGATATAGCGGAAGTTGGTTACTCTGGTAAGAGTGAAAAACAAAGCTCTGCGACGCTGGTTACGACATCCCCTAGCGAATACAGCAGCGGCGGTACTGTATCCGCTCTACGAACAGCACCTCCTCCGTACAATTGCGCCTTTACCCAAGCCCGCCCACATTGCCGTTATGTGCGATGGAAATCGTCGCTGGGCACGGGAAGCTGGTTTCACTGACGTTGCGAGTGGACACCGTGCAGGTGCTCTGAAAATTGTAGAAATGCTGGAGTGGTGCAGTGAGATTGATGGCATCGACTGCGTCACCCTCTATCTGCTCTCTACAGAAAATCTTGGTCGTTCTGCGGAAGAACTTGATGAACTCCTCGCCATTATTCGTGATGTTGTAGAAGAAATTGCCGCGCCGGGCCACAATTGGCGGATTCACCTGATGGGGCATATGGATCTTCTTCCGGCATCTATTGCGGAGGATCTTCGTCATGCAGAGGCCTCCACTGCACACCGCTCGGGGATTACCGTTAACGTGGCAGTAGGGTACGGAGGACGGCAAGAAATATGCGATGCTGTGCGGGCTCTACTCTCCGATGAGATAGCACGCGGAGCTAAGCCCGAGGATCTTGTAGACGCGGTAACCGTAGAAGCCATTGGAGAGCACCTATATACATCTGGCCAGCCAGATCCAGATCTTGTTATTCGCACCTCGGGGGAACAGCGTTTATCCGGTTTCCTCCTGTGGCAGACCGCCTATTCAGAAATCTGGTTTACTGACGCCTACTGGCCAGAATTTCGACGAGTCGATTTCCTGCGTGCACTACGCGATTTCGCATCCCGCCACCGTCGCTATGGAAAATAAGCCCAACAATAGCTAGATCTTGCGCAGAAGTACCTGCTGAATCTTGTGGTTAACATCCTTACGAAGAATGAGGTCCGCACGTAGCTTTGTGGGCAATATGTTTTCTTCTAGATTCTTCTGGTTTGTATGAAGCCAAACACCATGCGCGTAGTCATACAGATCACTATCGGGCATATGCGTGAAGCGGTTGTAGTAGCTCGTAGGATCCTGGAAAGCCGTATCGCGCAACATGAAAATACGGTTGAGGAACCATTTTTCAATATCTGCAGTATCGGCATCAACATAGATTGAGAAATCGAAGAAGTCCGACACCATCATGGACGGACCAGTCTGGAGAACATTGAGTCCCTCAATAATGAGGATATCGGGCTGGCGAACTTCCTGCTTTTTCCCCGGAATGATGTCATAGATTCCGTGATCGTAAACAGGGGCACACGCTACATCCTCCCCATTTTTAACGGCAGAAAGAAAGTCCAGGAGGGCACGCCGATTGTAGGATTCGGGGAAGCCTTTTCTCTCCATGATGCCGCGATGTTGCAAAACTGCAGTGGGGTAGAGGAACCCATCAGTGGTAACAAGATCGACACGCGGATGAGTTTCCCACCGGGACAGAAGAATCTGTAGAACACGGGCAGTAGTGGACTTACCAACAGCGACAGAACCGGCAATGGCAATAACGAAAGGGGATTCTTTCTGCTGGTAAATATCGCCGAAAAACTCCTGTGAGGTGTTATAAAGATGGCTCTTATTGCGAACCTGGAAATAAAGGAGACGGGACAGTGGCAGATAAATCTTTGCGATCTCATCTAGATCTATCTGGTCACCTAGGCCACGAATAGACTCCAGTTCATCTTCAGTGAGCACCATCGGCCATGATTTACGGAGTTTACGCCAGTCTTCACGAGGGAAGCAGTGGAAAGGACTAGGTACATGATCTTGAAACATCTCTATTAACTATAGTCGGGGTAACCCACTAAACTGGGGAAATGAGATGTGCATTGAACAGACTGCACCTGAACCACCTTTTTGGAGCGTGAACCACCGAATGAGTGACCAGAATCTTGCGGCTAAGGACCTGCGTTACCTTCCTCTCAGTGAGTTGGATCCAGAACTATTGGATGCTGTACAGGGCGAATTGTCCCGCCAGCGCAACACCCTTGAAATGATCGCCTCGGAAAACTTTGTTCCACGTGCTGTACTACAGTTGCAGGGTTCCATCCTGACCAACAAGTATGCGGAAGGCTACCCGGGCCGTCGCTACTACGGTGGCTGTGAAAACGTTGACATTATTGAAGACATTGCTCGTAGCCGCGCCAAGTCTCTTTTCGGTGCCGATTTCGCGAACGTGCAGCCACATTCTGGGGCACAGGCCAACGCCGCTGTTCTTTCCACGCTCCTGCAGCCCGGTGAGCGTCTCCTCGGCCTCGACCTTGCACACGGTGGCCACCTGACACACGGTATGAAACTCAACTTCTCCGGTAAGTTGTATGACGTTTACTCCTACGGTGTTGAAGAAGACACCATGATGATCGACATGGATAAGGTGCGTGAGAAGGCACTCGAATGCCGTCCGCAGGTTATTGTGGCTGGTTGGTCCGCGTATCCTCGCCATGAAGATTTTGCGGCATTCCGTTCCATCGCCGATGAGGTTGGTGCCAAACTGTGGGTTGATATGGCCCACTTTGCAGGTTTGGTGGCAGCAGGGCTGCACCCGTCTCCCGTACCGTATGCAGATGTGGTTTCCACGACTGTTCACAAGACACTTGCGGGTCCGCGTTCCGGCATGATTCTTGCCAAACAGGAGTACGCCAAGAAGATCAACTCCAATGTATTCCCCGGTCAGCAGGGTGGGCCGCTCATGCATGTGATTGCGGCGAAAGCTGCAGCTTTGAAGATTGCTGCTTCTGAACAGTTCAAAGAGCGGCAGGAGCGGACACTACGCGGCGCAAAGATTTTGGCAGATCGCCTTATGGCTGATGATGTCCGCAGCAATGGTGTGGACGTGCTCACTGGTGGTACGGATGTCCACCTCGTACTGGTAGACCTGCGTAAATCCGATATGGATGGCCAGGTAGCCGAGGATCTTCTGCACGAAGCTGGTATTACCGTCAACCGCAACGCTATTCCGTTCGATCCCCGCCCGCCGATGGTCACCTCTGGCCTGCGTATCGGTACTCCAGCCCTGGCTACCCGCGGTTTTGATGATGCCGAGTTCGAGGAAGTTGCCGATATTATCGGTACCGCTCTCGCCCAAGGCAAGGACGCTGACGTGCCCGCACTACGCGCCCGCGTCACCGCACTGTGCGAACAGGTACCGCTGTATGACGGTCTAGAAGATTGGAAGATGTTTGACTAAGGAGGATCCATCCCCCTTTACCAGGACTCTCGGAGAGGCGCCGTCGGAAACTGAGTTTTCCCCGGCGCTTCTGCGCATTGGTTGCGTCCTGGGTGTACAGCCAGACAAGTGGCAGCGTCGTTGGCAAGAAAACCGTCCCGATGTCTCCACGTCATGGGATTTTATGGACTCTAGCGTGCAATGGGAGGGGCTGCGTTCCGGCCGCTGGTCCATTGTGCTCGCACGCATGACGGTACTGTCAGAGACAACAGAGCCCGTAGACTCAGCAGAGTCAACTGTGCCAGCGGGCTCAGTAGAGTCCTCACTGTCGTTACTGTCGTACGGTGCCGGTGACGTTATTCTTCCCCCCGACCTCACAGAAACAACCCATGTTGTAGAGCTCTACCAAGAACGCTGGGTTGTCGTGGGCCGTAAACGACACGATATCGGGCTAGTGTCCGAAGTGACGCTGGCGGATCTGGCAGATCTACCTGACAAGCGTGTTGGGAAAGGGGATCTCATCGTTCCTGTAGGACAGCCAGAAGTTGCTGTCACCTATGCAGAATCCGGTGCAGGTATCGCTGTTCTACCGGAGTCCATGGTGAAAGTTGTGGGGCAGGGGGAAGGAACAGTGCGCCTCCTGGACATGGAACCAACCACACGGGTGTGTGCAGTGTGGCTCAAGGATCGTACGGACGGATGTGCAGATGGCTGCTCGGAAGAGCTCATCCAGGATTTCATCGGAATGCTAAGAGGACGCCGAGCTCATTCGTCTCGATCCAGTGTCGCTACACAAGCGGTGTCGCATACATGCGACGATATGGGGCTATCGACGAAGCAAGCGCGTAAACGGGCACGCCAAGAAAAGATTCGAGCTAGCCGAGCACAAAGTCAAGAACAGCGTAAGCAGCGTATCGCTGCGCGTCATGCGGCCAAACGGGCAGCTCAAAAACGTGGAAAGCGCCGTTAAAGGACGTTAAAGCGCTCTATTTAGAGGGATCCAATCTGGGGTAAACCACGAGCGTATTCACTGGAGAGAGCTTGGAGTTTTTCTAAACGGTGGAAGCCTTCAATAAAACGGATAGTTCCCGAGGTACCGCGCATAACGAGGGAACGCGTGTAGGCTCCGTGGGCGCGGAAGGATACTCCTCCCACCATGTCTCCATTAGTTACTCCCGTAGCGCAGAAGAAACAGTCTTTACTGGAGCAGAGATCGTTTGTGTAGAGTACTTTGTCAGTGTCGTATTCGCCGGTTGCTGCGCGGGCGATCTCTTCATCAGTCTTGGGCCATAGTCGGCCTTGAATAGCACCACCGAGGCAACGCATAGCGGCTGCGGTGATAACGCCTTCGGGGGTTCCACCAATCCCCATCATGAGGTCTACTGAGTTACCGTGTTTAGCGGCAGCTACAGCGCCAGCAACGTCACCATCGGCAATAAGGCGGACCTTTGCCCCAGCTTCGCGAATAGCTGCCTGTAGATCATCGTGGCGGGGACGGTCGAGAACAACCACAGTAATGTCGCGGACACTCTTCTGTTTCGCCTGTGCGACGTTTCTAATATTGTCCTCTACGGATGCATCGACATCAATAACATCTGCTGCTTCTGGGTCAGTAGCTATTTTCTTCATGTAGTAGAAGGCGCTGGGGTCGTACATGCTTCCCGCTGCAGAAATAGCCATGACAGAAATAGCATTGGGGCGTCCTTCAGCGCATTGGCGTGTGCCGTCGATGGGGTCTACGGCAACATCAACTTTGGGGCCTTGGCCATTACCAACTTTTTCGCCATTGGCCAGCATGGGGGCTTTATCTTTTTCGCCTTCCCCAATAATGACAGTTCCACTGAGGTTGACGGTGTCAAGAGTGTCACGCATAGCGCGAACAGCGGCTCCGTCAACACCATTCTTGTCTCCACGGCCCGCCCATAGTCCTCCAGCCAAGGCGGCCGCTTCTGTCACGCGGACAAGTTCCATGCCGAGATTGCGGTCAAGGCTGTTGGGATCAGA
The DNA here is from genome assembly GCF_011525565.1 of Lawsonella sp. Taxonomy (NCBI): domain Bacteria; kingdom Bacillati; phylum Actinomycetota; class Actinomycetes; order Mycobacteriales; family Lawsonellaceae; genus Lawsonella; species Lawsonella sp. Next base: position 408,243 of record NZ_WVRS01000001.1, on the reverse strand, counting down.
GATGAACGAGGAAAGCATAAGAAGGTTCCCTTTCTTCGCGAATGTTCACTCCACGGAAAGGTTGCGGAAAAGTGACCGGGAGAAAAACGAGCAGAAATTATGTGTACACCTATTATTTCACTAGCTCGGGCAAAAAACGAGAATAGGGTGAGAATATAAAGAATATTCTTAAAAGTAGAACGATAAAGAGCGAGTATTCACTAATAAAAACTCAGTAAAAATCTCATTTATCAGGATTTCTGGTAATGGTGATACTACTGTCACTATCACTAGTCAGTATCAGTTGTCGGTGCTACCGTCTACTGTGTCTTCAGCGTCCCCGATGGTCTCAGTATCCGTATGAGTAGCAAGTGCTTCCTCGATACGTTTATGCGCGCCTGCTAAAAGCTCCTCGCAACGTTGCCCAAGTTCTTCACCGCGTTCCCATAAAGCAAGGGAATCGTCTAAGCTCAATCCGCCTTGCTCCAAACAGCGGACCGTTTCTACTAACTCATCCCGAGCTTCTTCATAATTAAGTTCAGCAACGGGCTTCACATCATCATTCTGTTGTGCCATCAGTAGCCTCCTTTAACTGGTTTTTACTAACTTGTTCTTATCGGACTTGAGCTTTACTAGAGGAAGAACTAGGACACGGCTGGGTCCCCAACACTGCCGCATTAACTACCCCATCAGTAGCCCGCACCCGCAATTGTGATCCAGGGGAGGCGTCCTTAATAGAGTTCAGTACTACTGTTGTTCCGTCGGGATGCTGTATCTGCACAATTGAGTAACCACGCGCCAGAGTATGTATTGGTCCCAATGCTGTGAGCTGCGTGGTAGCTGTAGCGATGCGATTATCTTCATTAGCGAGGAAGAGCGTCATCTGCCGGTAGAGTTCTTCTCGTGCGCGCTCAGTTTCCTGCAAACGCTGCTCAATAAGAGTTACCGGCGAAGCCATTACCGGGCGTGATGTAAAACTTTCCACTAGCGCAGATTCACGCCTTACCCACTGCCGTAATGCTTGGGCATTCCGTGCCCGCAAATCCCGTATATGGCTTCGCTCAGACACCACATCAGGAACTACTTTCTTTGCCGCATCCGTGGGAGTTGCTGCGCGAAGATCAGCTACATAATCCAACAGTGGGATATCAGGCTCGTGCCCAATGGCGGAAACGACGGGAGTAGTAGCACGTGATACCGCCCGCACCAGTGTCTCGTCAGAGAAGGGAAGCAGATCCTCCATGGATCCGCCCCCGCGAGCAATAATGATGACGTCAACGGAGGGGTCCGCATCCAAAAGACGAAGTTGCTCCACAACTTCCGGAACACATCGCGCACCCTGCACTGTGGCGTAGCGAACTGTGAAATGAGCCTCCGGCCAGCGGCTATGCGCCACTGACAAAACATCCCGTTCCGCCGCCGAGTTACGCCCTGTAATAAGACCAATGTTGCGCGGTAAGTAGGGAAGCGGACGTTTTAATTCCGTATCAAAAAGTCCCTCAGCAGCAAGCTGCTGGCGGAGACGCTCCAATCGCGCCAACAATTCCCCCAAGCCCGCCTGGCGAATATCCTTCGCCAGTAGAGAAAGGGAGCCGTTTCCCTTGTAGAGGGCAAAATTGCCATGCACGATAACACGGGTACCCTCCGTTATAGTTCCCTCCGCAAGCAAGCGAGAAGGGCATGTTACCTGCAAAGACACTGTCTCTGCCAGATCCCGAAGCGAGAAATAGGAATAGTAGGATTGCCGCCGTAGTTTCAGCTGAGTGATTTCTCCCTCCACCCAGGCTTCCCCCAAACGGTTTATCCACGATGCTACAAGAGCGCTAACTTCCCGCACCGGATAAGGATGATCAGCAGACATGGCCTGGGGTTTTCCTCCCGATACAGCACTTGACTGTTGGCTCATCTGCCATCTCCTAACAGCGCGTTATGGTCTATAAAAAATTTCTTTACTACCGTCTTCTCTCGATTGTAGTGAGGCAACGTGTCAAAGTAGGGGATAAACCCGTAGGCTAAAAGAATGCGTAAGGTTCTGCTTGCTTCGCCCCGCGGCTACTGTGCCGGAGTTGATCGTGCTGTCCACACAGTTGAATTAGCGCTACAGCACTACGGAGCTCCCGTCTATGTTCGTAAAGAAATTGTCCACAATCGACACGTAGTGGATACTCTCACTAAAGCCGGAGCCATCTTCGTTAATGAAGTGGATGAGGTACCGGAGGGCTCTGTTCTCGTATTTTCAGCCCACGGAATTGCACCATCGGTAATGGCAGCAGCGCAGGAACGAAATCTCACAACTATTAATGCAACATGCCCACTAGTAAAGAAAGTACATGGTGAAGCACGACGCTTCGCCAAACACGGTAAAGAAATTATCCTTATCGGCCACCGTGGACACGAAGAAGTAGAAGGTACCGCTGGTGAAGCCCCCACACAAACTTATGTTGTGGAAGGTCCTACAGACGTTAAAAACCTCACTGTAAAAGACCCCAGCAGCCTTGTCTGGCTTTCCCAAACCACTCTTAGCGTGGATGAAACTAAAGACACGGTGACGATGCTCCATGAGCTTTTCCCCGAGATAACAGATCCGCCATCTGACGATATTTGCTACGCCACACAGAATCGTCAAGGAGCGGTGAAAGCCATGGCGGAACAGTGCGATGTTGTTATTGTGGTGGGTTCGCGAAACTCTTCCAACTCCGTACGTTTACGGGAAGTTGCGGAACAGTCGGGTGTTAAGCACTGCTATTTGGTGGACTACGCCCATGAAATAGACGATACCTGGCTAACAGAAGCAGAAACAGTAGGGGTAACCTCGGGGGCTTCTGTCCCCGAAGTATTAGTTGAAGAGGTTGTCAGTTCCTTAAAGGAACGCGGATTCACCCAGGTGGAGGAAGTAGAAACAGTACGTGAGGATATGAGTTTCCAGCTACCGCCGGAGATTCGAAAAGTATCGCAGAATTAATATCTAACGCGAGGTGTGTCCCCGTCCACCATTATTCTGGGGGTACTGACCATCGTAATGACGATGGGTTTTCATCTGGTGTTCACGGGTGGAATGATGCTCGCGGGTGGGGTAGTCGTGGCCTGGCCGATTATGAGAGGACCGGCTGTAAGGATCCCGGCGAGGATCACTGTACTGGTGAGTGTTGTACTGAGAGTTATTACGCTGGGGATTATTGCGCCGGGAATCTCTATGAGGCTGCGGGGTATGTCGCTGCGTTCGCGGAGACGATGAGGGATAAGGCTGTGGGGCACCATTACGTGGATAAGGGGATCCGGTAGTGGGCATCCCTGCTACTGGGTGACGGGGGGCGGAGGCATCATTGGCTGCCCTTCTTCGGACTGCCGCAATACGACGCGCAATTTCGCGTTTTACGCGGGGATCACGCGGATCTATGCCCTGCCGTTTAGCAGCAATAATAACGGCTTTTCGTTGGCGCTCTTCAGCAGCGAGTATGGCACGACGCCGCATTTCAGCATCGCTAGTGCGGTCAATAGCCTCGGTGCGAGGTTGCTGGTGATACATGCGCGGATCGTTTCCGTGGGAATGAGCAATCCTCGGAAGTGTGACATCGTGGTTATGCGCAATAGGACGTGGGCGCGGAGTAGTCGTACGATGCTCATGAACGAGAGCTGTGGCGGGTGTTTGTGAAGAAGCTACTGAATCTGCTGCAGTTGTTGGCTGTGCTAAGGAAGAAGAGGAAGAAGAACTGGTAGAGCGGGAGTGTTTCTTTTTCGCAGATTCAGATTTCGTAGTTTCGGCAGAGTGCTTTTTGTCTTTTTTCTTTGTGAAAAAAGCAACGATTTTCAGCGAGTCCCATCCTCGTTGAATACCCGTAATTACTATGCGCGTAATAACAATTACTGCTGCTACGCATAAGGCTCCCAGCATAATGGGAACATCGCTTATAAACGGTAAACCAATCTTTATAATTGCTGCTCTACCGCCTTTATCTCCAGAAGCCAGCATACTGATGGAGTAAAAGACAATATAGGCAATGGCATACCCAAGAACCGGCATGACTGTCGCAGTGAACAGCGCATCACAGTCGGCGAAAACTGCACATGCTGTGGAACACAGGATGAACACTACTGCGAATGGTATCCCCAGCTCTTTAGTAAAAAGGCTGAGAAGCATGCCTAAAACGAGTGCAGCAAGATAGGCAATAAGAACGCCCCACCATGGAATACCACGAATTGACCGGATGAGTGATCGTTTCCTCTCCGGTGTCGATGTATCTGCATGGTAGTTAACTAGCACAGGTCAACTTTACCGGGAAGACACCCACTTGTTCGAAACTGCACGCGGAGAAGAGTCGATTTCTTCGGGACTTATTACTACAGAAGCAGGAGAAATGCCATAGTTTTCTAATTTTCGGGCAGTAACAACAAGTCGCGATTCCACAGATCCGAGTGCCGAATTATAGGAGTCCACGGCCTTCTCAAGTTGTGCTCCCAAGGTAGTGAAGTGTTGTATGACAGTTCCTAAACGCTGATAGAGCTCATAACCAAGTTTTTGAATCTCTTTTGCCTCTTGTGTGATGGTGTCGTGCTGCCACGTCAGTGCAACAGTTTTAAGTAAGGCAATGAGTGTTGTGGGGGTGCTTAGAATAACATTCTGTGAAAAAGCATAATCGAGAATAGAGGGATCCTCCTGCAACACTGTATCTAGAAAGGGGTCACTGGGGAGGAACATCACCACAAACTCAGGTGTGGAGGAAAACGCCTCCCAATAACTTTTCTTCGCAAGAGCATCGGCATGTGTGCGAACAGCTTTCGCGCAGGCTCGTTGTGCTTTTTGTTGTGTGCTGCGGTCTGCCGCGTTTACAGCGGTGAGGTAAGAATCAAAGGGAACTTTAGCGTCCACCACAATGGTGCGTTGCCCCGATAAATGGATAACAAGATCGGGACGCTGCACGCCGTTACTGCCATGAACATGATGTTGCGGAGAAAAATCACAATGTTTTGCCATGCCAGAAAGTTCAACTACCCGTTCTAACTGCATTTCTCCCCAACGCCCACGAATATTGGGGGACCGTAAAGCAGAAGAAAGACGCCCCGTTTCTTCCGAGAGAATACGGGAACTCCGCTGCATAGCTACTACAGATTCAGTGAGCTGGGAGAACTCACGTAAGTGGTTTTGTTCTAACTGCTCCATGTGAAGGCTAAACCCCTGGAGGGATTTTTCAAGAGGAGAAATAACAGGCAGTACTATGTCGGACACGGAATCTGATTGCCGCTGCATCATCTCTCTGGATAATGCGGCTTGTTGCGCGATATCTCGGCGAGTCGCCCGGGAGTTTCCTCGTGCCAGCCAGCCAATGATGAACCCGAGGACTAAACCAGCGGCAATAAGACCGATAATGGCAAGAACGTTCATGCCTGTCTTTTTACCAGAGGACTGTAACAAAACTTACTGTTGCTACGACTCTTCACGGCTAGGACTGTCTCCAGGTTTATCGTCGGATCTATCCCCAGGAGTGCTGTCAGAACTGGTGACATCTGCATCATTATCACTATCTGCAGTATCGCTAGTCTCATCTGGTAATGATGCTGTTAACAATGATGTCGACTCAGCATCTTCGTCTACATGTGCAGGAGGTTCTTCCGTAGATGTAGTGTCATGTAAGAGCTCGTTATCTTCATCGTGGACGAAATTCCGCAATGAACTAGAGCGGCGCCGCAACCAGCGACGCATTTTTGTGTGTTTCGTCTCCGGTTGTTCACTGGGTTGGTTTGTCACAACAATTTTTGCGCGTTCATCCCATGACTCCACAATGTAGCGGAGGATAACTGCAATAACAGCGGTAATTGGAACGGCGAGGAAAGCTCCCACGATCCCGTAGAGGCTGCCGCCGGCGGAAACAACAAGCAGCACGATGACGGGGTGCAGGTCCATGGCGTTGGACTGCAGGATGGGGGAGAGAACATTCCCCTCCAACTGTTGCACCACGATAATCACGATGAGCATGATGATGGCCGCTTTGAACGATACTCCTACCCAAGCAACCAATACTGCCAGGAATCCGGAGACGAAAGCGCCCACAATAGGGATGAAGCCACCCATGAAGGTGATAATGGCGAGTGGCCCCGCAAGCGGAACTTTAAGAACGATCATGCCGATGCCAATACCAACGGCATCAATCGCAGACACAATGCACTGTGTACGGATAAAGCCACCCAGGGTAGTCCAGCAGCGTAGAGTCAGTTCTTCAATATGTGCGTAGGCGGGCATTCCCACAACGCGTTTTACCCACGGGAGAACCTTTGAGCCGTCTTTGAGGAAGAAGAAACACAGCATGAAGGTGATGAGTAGCGTCACCACCACGTTAGAGGCTGTTGAAACACCGTTAATAGCAGCGGAGGCGATTTGGGTGGATGAAGACTGAATCTTATCCGTTATTGATGCCACAATACGGTTTAGCTGTGTCTGATTGACGTTGAAAGGAGGGCCGAGGAGCCAATGTTGTAGATCTCGGAGTCCCTGCACTGTTTTTTGGGAGATGGGATTAATTTGGGAGGCGATACTGGGGGCGATTGCGGAGAGAATACCGCTGACAACTCCTAAAACAACAAGGAGCATGCCCAGGGACGCTATCCAACTAGGTACTTTATGGTTGGTGAGCCATTTAACTGGCGGCCACAATGCCGAGCAGATAATGATAGCGAGGATAGTGGGGAGGAGCCCTACCCAGATGAACTGGCAGAGTTTGTAGAGGATATAGCCGGCGGCGACAACAATAATGAAGCGAAGGGACCAATTAGCCAGTTTGCGAAGATCCTGGCCAATAACAGCAGATCGGCTTGTGGAGTGCATACGCCTAGACGAGGGGTGTTCACGCTCGTCTTTCTTATCTTTTTTCTCGTTCTTTCCGTGACGAGAGGAAGTAGTAGCGGTAGAAGACGCGTTTTTTGTGTCGTTCCCGCTATCGAGCGCAGGTGTGTCAGCAGAGCTGTCTTTACCTATCAGCTCCGGTTTGCTGTTTTTGTTAGACATGTAGTTCTCTCCAACAACACACACCGCTGTCGTTTAGTGATGTCGTTTACCGATACGCAGGTACGACATATAGATAGTATGAGCAATCTGCCCTTATTGTATGTGTGATTTATTCATCGCTGTCGGCGGTAGTATCTGGGTGTTTCATAAGATGGACGCTACTAGCAATAAGTCCACCCCAAATGATGACCAGAAACAACACCATCATAACGATAGATCCTGCACTCATTCTGTTTCCTCCTGTCTTTCAGAAGCAATTGTCTCTACCGGAGCAGCTGAAGTAGTTGGGGCAGCATTTAATTGTTCCGGGTGATGTTTCGCCAGCCACTCCCGGTAGTAGGGGTGCTGATATTCAGTAGTTAATTCGGGCGTAAAGACAGGGCCGTCTAGATGTACTATTCGGTCACTCCAGGGGCACAGCGCCAAAATAATGGCGAAGACTAGAGCGAAGATCATACTGCCCCAACCAAAGGCAACGAGGAACCAGGTGGGGTGGTCTTCGTACCCATCGCGGATGATGGTGGAAAACTCCACGAAGAGCATCCACACAAGTGCGACGGGCGTAATGATGGAGATGCACGCATTCCACCATTTCCCCACCGGCAGAGACGACACGGAAATGAGGTGCTTGTGCAATTCCTCCACGCGGCGATACACCCACGAGATCAAAATGAGGGTGACCAGGGCATTGAGTGCAATGGCGTTATTGATGAACTTATCGACAACCGAAAGAACATTAACGCCGGAGGTTGTTGCGAAGAGCACGATGGAAATGATGGCCATGGGAATGCCCGTAATGAGCACAGCCGGGACGCGACGTAATCCGAACTTATCCTGGAAAGCTGCCGCGACAACCTCCACCAGACTAATGGAGGAGGTAAGACCAGCAAGAACAAGACTGAGGAAGAACAATACCCCAAAAATAGGGCCACCGTGCATCTGCGAGATGACGGAGGGGAAAGCGATAAACGCTAGGCCAATACCGTTGGCAGCAACACTATCCACGCTGGTGCCCTGCTGGTGAGCGAGGAAACCGAGCGCGGCAAAAACACAAATACCGGCCAACACCTGGAAAGAGGTTGTTGCAAAAGCTACGACAAGGCTGGAACCGGCCAGATCGGTACGGCGCTTCAGATAAGAACTGTAGGTGATCATGATGCCGTAGCCAACAGACAGTGAGAAGAATATCTGGCTATAGGCCGCAATCCAGACCTTGCCGTCAGAGAGCAAATTCCAGTTAGCGTGGAAGAATACTTCCAGGCCGTCACTGGCACCAGATAGGAAAAGGGAGCGTACTACCAGGATGAGGAAGAGGGCGGCGAGGAGAGGAACGAAGAATTTGGACATATTGCCCACGCCGTTTTGTACACCAAGAGCTAGCGTGCCGATAGTAATAACCCACACAATGATGAGGGGGATAAGGACAGCTGGCACAAAATCTACACTGAGCGAACTCTGTGACTGCAGAAAATCATTATTAAAGAACTCGGCTGGGTTGTTTCCCCATGCCTCTTTAACCGAGTACACCATGTAGGCGCATGACCAGGCGATAATGACGGAATAGTAGCAGGCAATAACGAAACAGATAGCTACTTGGAACCAGCCGAGAGTTTCCGTGTGCTTAGCGAAGCGGCGGAAGGTGAGTGGTGCGCCGCCGCGGAAACGATGTCCCATGGCATAGTCCAGGAACAGCATGGGGATACCGGCGGTAAGGAGCGCTATGAGGAAGGGGATAAGGAAGGCGCCGCCGCCGTTTTGGTAGGCGACGTAGGGGAAACGCCAGATACTACCAAGGCCAATTGCTGAACCGATGGCCGCCAGAATAAAGACTGAGCGTTTGGAGAAAGTTTCTCGTTGGGCTGGACTAGTGTTACTCATTCATATCCTGACGTGGTCGTGAGAACGGCTACGAGTCGTCACGCCTGCGCTCTCTAAACGTATGGTGGCGAATAAAGTGTTTCTCCGGGAAAGCACAATACGTATGGATGTGTGTAGCAGAATAGCTCTCTATCCAGCGGAGAAAGACAGTTACCTCCCCATCCTATGCCGAATTATCGTGTCGGACAGTATTTTTCTCAGCATAATTTTCACTATGTGGATTTTTACTGTGAGGAGTATCAAGAAGTTCTTCCTCCGGCCGCCGCACAGCACCCTTCTCCACTTCCGCAGCAGCAGGCCAAGGAGCAAGCGGCAGTAGAAGAGAAACGACAAAGAAACAGAGGATAGGAAGCCACCCAAAAACAAGTAATGCCCACTGCGGATAATTTCCATACCCCTCAGTGATGATGGAGTGCGTTTCTGTCCCCAAAATAATGAGCAGCACCGCCGGAGTCAGTACCGAAACATAGAAACGCCACGGCCTACCTACCTTGCGAGACGATAACGCATTGAGGTGTAACTGCAGAACGGGGAGATGCCGTAACCCCCAGCTGATCGTCAACATAGAAATAATAGCGGCGCTCACAATACCGATAGAGCACACAAACTTATCAAAAATATCGAGCGTGCTAGCACCAGTAGTCGTGGGGAACAACAACACCGACGCTATAACGAGCGGCAGGATAACAGCAGTCGTCGCCGCCCAGCGGGCCAGGCCGAACTTATCGCGAATAGCAGAAATACATACTTCCACCACCGATATTTCCGAGGTCAGCCCAGCAATAGACAGACAGCCGAAGAAAATAACCCCGAAAACAGTACCGCCCGGCATCTGCGAAATAATGGTGGGGAACGCAATAAATGCTAATCCAATGCCGCCCTCTGCAACTTCCCCAACTGGCTGGCCGGAGCTGGCCGCCAGGAAACCCAACGTGGCGAACACACCAATACCGGCCAATGCCTCAAAGGAAGAATTCGCAAAAGCCACTACATGCGCCGTCCCCACCAGGTTAGTTTTGCTCTTCAAATAGGAACTGTAGGTAATCATGACCGCAAAACCGACATTGAGCGAGAAGAAAATCTGCCCATAGGCGGCAATCCACACAGACGGGTGACGGAGCGATCCCCACTTGGGTGTGAAGAAAACATTGAGTCCCTGGGCCGCGCCGGGCAGGAAAAGTGCACGAATAACCAGTGAGGCAAAAAGAATAACGAGAACAGGGACGAAGATTCGGTTCAGCCGCCCAATGCCGTTCTCCACACCGAATGCCATCACAATAACAATGACAGCCCACACAACTAGCAGTGGAATAAGCAGGTTAGGCACCATGTGAAGCCCAAAACCATCAGCTTTATGGAGAAAAGACTCATTGAAGAAGCGGGTGGGGTTGTCGCCCCATTCCCGGTGGAAACTGTAGCCCATATAGCGCACGGACCAGGCAATGATGATGGGGTAGTAGAGGGCAATAAGGAAAGCGATAAACACCTGGAACCAGCCCGCGAATTCCCCCCAGCGGCTAATGCGGCGGAAGGCGAGGGGGCCGGATCCGCGGTAGCGGTGCCCCAGGGAATACTCCAGGATAAGAAGCGGAATGCCGGCTGTGAGGAGCGCACACAGATAGGGGATAAGGAAAGCACCACCGCCGTTTTGGTAGGCGACGTAGGGGAATCGCCAAATGTTGCCAAGGCCCACGGCAGAGCCGATCGCGGCCATAATAAACACTGAACGCTTGGAGAATGTCTCGCGCGCAGCGGGCGTTTTACTGTCTGTGTTTGCTGCAGTCACCCTAGTAACAATAGCGGTAAGGGCAATTATGCAGGTAGCGAGTAGAGTAAAGAGCCGTGAGCCTTACACTTGGAATTGTTGGTCTGCCCAATGTGGGCAAGTCCACCCTTTTTAATGCCCTAACCAAAAACGATGTACTAGCTGCGAACTATCCCTTCGCCACCATTGAACCCAACGTGGGTGTGGTAGAACTGCCCGATAAACGCCTGCCGAAACTACAGGAAATGTTTAATGCAAAGCGCATCGTGCCCGCCACAGTGTCCTTCGTGGACATTGCCGGCATTGTGAAGGGTGCTTCCGAAGGTGAAGGCCTCGGCAATAAATTCCTGGCCAATATCCGCGACTCCGACGCCATCTGCCAAGTAGTGCGCGTTTTCGGCGACCCCGACGTAGTACACGTGTCAGGCAAAGTCGACCCACTCGACGATATTCAAGTTATTGAAACCGAGCTGATTATCGCCGACCTGCAAACAATAGAAAAAGCACTGCCCCGCCTGGAAAAACAAGCAAAGCAGGACAAATCCCTCCAAAAGCAGGTAGCGGAGGTCAAGAAAGCCCAAGAAATCCTCGAAAACGGCGACACCATCTTCTCCCGCGCAAGCGAAGTAGACGGCGAACTCCTCTACGAACTACACCTGCTGACCACCAAACCCTTCCTCTACGTTTTCAACGCAGACGAAGCCATCCTCACCGACGAAGCCCGCAAACAGGAACTCCGCGACCAAGTAGCCCCCGCAGAAGCTATCTTCCTGGACGCCAAAGTGGAATCCGAACTAGCAGAACTTGACGACGAAGACGCCCTCGAACTGCTGGAATCCATCGGACAAGACGAACCCGGCCTCGCACAGCTAGCGCGCGCCGGCTTCCGCACCCTGGGGCTGCAAACCTACCTCACCGCCGGCGAAAAAGAAGTTCGCGCCTGGACCATTCACCAAGGAGATACCGCACCCCAAGCCGCTGGCGTTATTCACAGTGACTTCGAAAAAGGCTTCATTAAGGCCGAAATCGTCTCCTACGACGACCTCGTGGAACACGGCTCCATCAACGACTGCCGCGCCGCCGGCAAAGTCCGCATGGAAGGCAAAGACTACGTCATGCAAGAAGGCGACGTCGTCGAATTCCGCTTCAACGTGTAGCTTTTGCTGGCATAACAAGTTGGCATAGTAGTGTGGGTGCCGCCACGAAATTATCGTGACGGCACCCACTTTTGTGTAGTTGTTGGTTGTGGTGTGGTGGTTAGGGTTTGACGAGGATGCGGATGGGGTTTCCGCGGTGGTTTTCTAGGTCGTCGATGCCTTGTTTGATGTCTGTGAGGGGGATGATCTTAGAGATGGATTCGGTAAGGTCGAGTCGCCCGTAGGACAGCATGTCTGCGAGCCTGGCGATGTCCTGCCGCTTGTACCCTAGGTGGCCGAGGAGTTGCTTCTTTTTCAGGTTGAACTCTAGGAATGTGCCGGCGTCGATATTTTGGGGGGACAAGCCGATCGAGACGGCTTTTCCGTTTATATCGAGGGATTCAACGCAGGCTCGTAGGGTGGGTTGAATACCGACAGCATCGAAGGCAATGTCTACCATACGGCCGTCTGTGATGTCCTCGATTTTCTTCATGAGGTCGGGGTCATCACTGCGGAAAGCGTAGTCGGCGCCGAGGCGCTTAGCGCGTTCCAGTACAGCGTCGTTGAGGTCGACGGCAATGACGGGTACGGCACCGGCGAGTTTGGATAGCTGGACTAGGTGAGCGCCAACACCACCAACGCCCCATACTGCCACAGTGTTACCCATGTGTACTTGGGCAGTGTGGACTACGGCGGCGTAGGGGGTAGAGACGGCGTCTGCGAGGAGGGCGGCTTGATCCATGGGGACGTTGTCGGGGATTTTTGTGAGCCCGGACGCTTGGGCAACATGGTATTCCGCCCAGGCACCGTCGTAGGCGAATGCCATGAGGTGTAGGTCTAGGCAGTCGGTGAAAGCGCCACGCTGGCATTTGCGGCATTTGAGGCAGGGTCGGCCGGCTGAGGGGATAACGCGGTCGCCTTCCTTCCACCTGGTGACACCGGGTCCTACTTCAACGATGGTGCCGGAGGCTTCGTGTCCTTGGGTAACGACAGGGAGCGAGGCGGGAATAGCACCGTTGATGAGGCTTAGGTCGGAGTGGCAGATACCACAGTAGGCGACTTTCATGAGTACTTCGCCGGGGCCGGGGTGTGGAATCGGGATCTCTTCAAGGGAGATCGAACGATCCGCTGCATGAAAGCGTTCAGCAAGCATTGTTTCAGTCATTATTGATCCCTTGTGAATGCGCCGGTTCCTTTTCCGGTGCTCTAAATATGATGCTAATCACATATGTGCATATATCGGGTTCAAATAATGATGAGAATTACGCGAAGTGCACCAGTAGACGGCAACTTTCCACGAATATCGCTATTAACGATTTTTAGAGAACGCATAGATACACAAATAGTGCATGATAAGCCATTACTTTAGTCTGCTTTACGTGGTTGTTTTCTCCCCAGCAGCATTCTGTCGTGCGGCGAGAAGGGGAGGTAGCGCATCACTGGCACTCATGCGGAGACTGATATCGCAGAGACCGGATTCGGGGGTGCGCGCCGGGTTGATCTCGATGACGGGTGCACCGGAGTGAGCGGCAATGCGGGGGAGTGTGGCGGCAGGTTGTACAACCGCTGAGGTTCCTACTACTAGGTATACGTCGCATTGTTCGGCGGCGATAACACTGTGTTCCCAGGGGCGTTGGGGGAGCATTTCACCGAACCACACAATGTCGGGTCGGATAGGGGCACCACAGTAAGGGCAGGCGGGTGGTTCAGCGCGGAATACTTCCGTGGTGGGGATGTCTACTGTGTCGGGGTAGTCTTTGCGACATTCTGAGCAGATGAAATGGAATAGTGTGCCGTGGACGTGCTCTACCTGTGTCGATCCGGCGCGCTCGTGGAGATCGTCCACATTTTGGGTGCAAATTCGAACGTCTGCATATTCCTGCCATTTAGCCAGTGTGTGGTGAGCGATGTTGGGTTGGACGTCTCGGACAAGGGAGTTGCGCCATAGGTACCATGCCCACACCATTTGGTGGTCGCGGCGCCATGCTTCGGGGGTAGCCAATGTTTGGGGATCGAACTGTTCCCATAGTCCGGTTTGGGAAGTGCGGTAGGTGGGTATTCCGGATTCTGCGGAGATTCCTGCGCCGGAAAGAACTGCAATTTTTTCTGCTGTGGCGCAGAGGTGTTGTGCTTCTTTTAGGAGAACTTCCTGGTCAGGCATAGTTCTTATAGTAGATGAAAAATTTTTAGAGGAAAATGAAAATAATACTTGAGTCTATTTGTATCAAGGGTTATAATTGCTCCTGTAAGAGTTGATTGCATAGCACTCAACTCTGGTAATGAAGTAAATAGCACAAATACTACATAGACAAATAAGACTTTAAGGAGGTCGCCATTATGGCTACTGCTACTTTCGATCCTTTCCACGAATTCGAGCGTCTCTTCAACGGTGTCGCTACCGCCCAGGACTCCAGCCTCTCCATGGACCTTTACAAGAAGGGCGACGTCTTCATTGCAGAAATCGATATGCCAGGTGTTGATCCCGCCTCTATCGACATTGATATTGACGATCGCACTCTCACGGTTCGCGCGGCACGCGCCTCTGTTTCCGGGGACGATATTGAATGGCTCACCCGGGAACGTCGCAATGGTACATTCGCCCGCCAACTAACACTCGGCCGCGGACTTGCTACCGACCGTATTGAGGCTACCTATGTTGATGGCGTTTTGAAGCTCACTCTGCCTGTGGCAGAAGAAGCTAAGCCGCGGAAGATCTCCGTCAACCACGTTATTAGCAACGATGCAGCAGACCAGAAAGAAGTTAACAAGTAGGATCAATATTCCCACGCCGTGTTTGCGTGCATAAATGCGGGGAGGGGCTGTACATGATAACGAATGTACAGCCCCTCCCCTTAATTTTTTAAGGAGTGCAGTCGCTAGTAATTACTAGCGGGGAGTGTTTACAGTCCGGGACGCTTGCCGATGGTCAGTGTGCATTCCTGGGTGTGGGCGAAGAAGTCATTGCCCTTGTCGTCAACGACGATGAAGGCGGGGAAGTCTTCTACCTCAATCTTCCATACTGCTTCCATACCGAGTTCGGGGTACTCCAGTACCTCTACCTTCTTAATGCAGTTCTTGGCGAGAACAGCTGCGGGGCCACCAATGGAGCCCAGGTAGAAGCCGCCGTGCTTCTTGCAAGCATCGGTGACCTGCTTGGAGCGGTTGCCCTTGGCCACCATGATCATGGAGCCACCCTTTTCCTGGAAGGGATCAACGTAGGGGTCCATACGTCCAGCGGTGGTGGGGCCGAAGGAGCCAGAAGCCATACCCTCGGGGGTCTTGGCGGGGCCGGCGTAGTAGACCGGGTGGTTCTTCATGTACTCGGGCATGGGTTCGCCGGCTTCAATGCGTTCACGGATCTTGGCGTGGGCAATGTCGCGGGCAACGATCATGGTTCCGGTCATGGAGACGCGGGTCTTGATGGGGTACTTGGAGAGGGTTGCAAGGATCTCATCCATCGGCTTGGAAAGATCAATCTTGACGGCGGTGTCGTCGCCACCCTTGTGATCAATGTCTGCATCGGTGAGTTCCGGCAGATACTGGCCGGGGTTGGTTTCCAACTTCTCCAAGAAAATACCCTCGGGTGTGATCTTGGCCTTGGCCTGGCGGTCTGCGGAGCAGGAGACGGCGATGGCGACGGGCAGGGATGCGCCGTGGCGGGGGAGACGAATGACGCGGACGTCGTGGCAGAAGTACTTGCCGCCGAACTGGGCACCGATGTCCATGTGGCGGGTCATGTCGAGGACTTTTTCTTCCATTTCCAGGTCTCGGAAACCGTGGGCGGTTTCGCTTCCGTGGGTGGGAAGAGTGTCGAGGTAGCGGGCGCTGGCGTACTTTGCGGTCTTGAGAGCGTATTCAGCGGAGGTACCACCGATAACGATGCCAAGGTGGTAGGGCGGGCAGGCGGCGGTGCCGAGGCTGCGGATCTTGCCTTCCAGGAAGTGCATCATGGATTCGTGGTTAAGGATGGCTTTGGTCTCTTGGAAGAGGTAGCTCTTGTTAGCGGAGCCGCCGCCTTTAGCCATGAAGAGGAAGTGGTAGTCGCGGTCAGATTCCGGCTTGGTGTCAGCATAGAGTTCGATCTGCGCGGGGAGGTTGCAGCCGGTGTTCTTTTCCTCGTACATGGACAGTGGTGCGTTTTGGGAGTAGCGCAGGTTGTCCTGGGTGTAGGCGTTGTAGACGCCGCGAGAGAGAGCACGCTCGTCGGTACCTTCGGTAAGGACGTACTGGCCGCGTTCGCCCTTGATAATGGCGGTGCCAGTGTCCTGGCACATGGGGAGGGTTCCCTCCGCGGCGATGACGGCGTTCTGTAGAAGGTTGTAGGCGACGAATTTGTCGTTGTCGCTAGCTTCCGGATCGTCGTAAATCTTGCGGAGTTTTGCGAGGTGGGTGGGACGCAGGTAGTGGGCAATGTCGTGCATTGCGGTTTCCGATAGCAAGGTGAGGGCTTCGTCGCTCACCTTGAGGAAAGTAGTGCCGTCCGGTCCTTCCACTGTTTCCACGCCTTCTTTGGTAAGGAGGCGGTATTCAGTGGGGTCGGATTGCAGGGGCAGCATGTCTTCGTAGAAGAATTCCGGCATCATCATTCCTTGGGCAGAGAGGGTAAATACTCAACTCTCACCCTAGGTTTCTTTTTCGATGACGTCTGCCAAGGATAGCCTACGCTATTTTGTTAAAAACTTTGCTGAGCTGCTTATTTAGTGCAATAAAAAGATGCAGTGTGTTAAAAATTACATGCTCCCCCGCAGGAGAAACTGTCTGTGTATGACACTGTTTCAGTTACTGTTTCAGTTCCTACGGGGGAGTATGCAGAAGGGAAAATAGTTAACGGGAGAAGTTGGCTACTTCTGCGGGTGTGTCATGGCAGCCACATTGAGGGCTTCTGCTAGCTTCTCCTCGGTAATTTCGCCGCGTTCAACGTAGCCAAGTTCAATAGTGGCCTCGCGAATGGTGAGGTTCTTCTTGATGGCATATTTGGCGATCTTGGCGGATGCTTCGTAGCCGATAACGCGGTTAAGTGGGGTGACGATGGAGGGGCTGGATTCGGCTAGCTGCAGGCAGCGTTCTTCATTGGCGACAAGACCATCAATGCACCGCTCAGCTAGTACGCGAGATACGTTGCCGAGAATGGTGATGGAGGTCAGGAGGTTAGCGGCCATTACCGGCAGCATAACCAGAAGATCAAAGTTACCCTGTGCACCTGCGAAGGCGATGGCGGCATCGTTGCCGATAACCTGAGCGGCTACCTGGACGGTGGCTTCGGGGAGAACCGGGTTAACTTTGCCGGGCATGATGGAGGAGCCGGGCTGCAGGTCGGGAAGGGAGATCTCGCCGATGCCTGTGCGCGGGCCAGATCCCATCCAGCGCAGGTCATTAGCGATCTTGACTTCGCTGACGGCGATGGTGCGCAGCATACCGGACATCTCGACGAGAGAATCCTGTGCAGCCTGTGCCTCAAAATGATTGGGGGCTTCCACAACTGGGAGACCGGTGTTCTCGGAAATGAGCTCGATAACGCGCTGTGAGAAACCAGCCGGAGTATTAATGCCGGTGCCAACGGCAGTGCCGCCGAGGGGGAGTTCGCAGAGGCGGCCAAAGGAGGAGTCGATACGGTCCAGACCATTGCGAATCTGCTGGGCGTGTCCGGAGAATTCCTGCCCAAGCGTAATGGGCGTGGCGTCCATCAAATGGGTACGACCGGATTTCACAACAGATGTGAACTCTTTTGCCTTCTTTTCCAAGGCGGTGGCGAGGGTTTCTAGGCCTGGCTTTAGAACTGTGGTGATGGCTTCCACTGCGGCAATGTGGATGGAGGAGGGGAAAACATCATTGGAGGACTGGGAGGCATTCACGTGGTCGTTGGGGTGGACGGGGGTGAACTCGTCGGCGGGTTTACCGGCGGCTTCCCAAGCTTCCTTCTTGTAGCGTGTGGCCAGGGTGGCAATGACCTCATTGGTGTTCATATTAGAGGAGGTGCCAGAGCCCGTTTGGAAGATGTCGATGGGGAATTCGTCGTTGTGTTTGCCGGCGATAACCTCGTCTGCGGCGGTGACGATGGCTTTACTGGTGGCTTCGTCGATAACACCTAGTTCGAGGTTGGCGAGTGCGGCGGCGCGCTTAATGTGTCCAAGGGCGGCAATGTGGTGCGGAGTGATGGTGTTACCACTGATAGGGAAGTTTTCTACGGCTCGTTGGGTTTGTGCGGCGTAGAGGGCGTTTTTGGGGACTTTTACGTCGCCCATAGTGTCGTGCTCAATGCGGTATTCCTGGTTGTCAGCAGACATTCTCATCTCCATTAGGTAACGGACAGTAACGGGAGGGGTACCTTCTTAGGATTCCTCCCATAACTGTAAGTATAGGCTTGCCTAATAATTAATGGAGAGGGGGAAACGATTTCTACTCGCGGGAATCTTTAACCGCTTTCTCAAATTCAGCCACGACCTGCTCAGATGGCGGCTTGGTGAGATAGCTCACGATAACTGCGACAAGCATATTTGCACAGAACCCCGGAATCATCTCATAGATAAGCGACGACAATACCGGAGTGAATCCCCACACAGCTACCACTACAGCACCCGTCAGCAAACCGGCAATAGCGCCTTCCTTAGTAAGACGCTTCCACCACAACGACAGCACAATAATGGGGCCAAATGCGGCACCGAAGCCCGCCCACGCAAACGCCACCAACTCCAAAATGGTGTTAGAGCGGGGAATCGCCAACAGTGCCGCAACAATCGCCACCGCCAACACCGCGAAGCGAGACAACAACACCAACCTGCGCTGCGACACCTTCTTCTTGAAAATCCCGCGGTAAAGATCCTCCACCAGTACAGAAGACGTCACCAATAACTGCGAAGAAATAGTCGACATAATGGCAGCCAACACCGCCGCCAACACCACACCCGCTAAGAATGGGTGAAAGAGTTTCTGGCCCATCACCAAAAACACTGTTTCCGCAGTTTGCTGAGACTCTGTCAACTCATGCCCATCAACATGGAGATAAGCACACCCCACCAAACCGGTAGCAATAGCCCCCAGAATGGATACCGCCATCCACGTCGTGCCGACACGCCTACCATAAGCAGCTTCACGAGGAGACCGCAAGGCCATAAAACGCACAATGATGTGCGGTTGCCCCACATACCCCAAACCCCACCCCAGCGCAGACACAATAGTCAACGGCGCCACACCATGCACCATAGAAAAATGATCCGGGAACGACGTGCGAATAATGTCCGTTGTCTCAGAAAAACCACCCAAGGACACTACCGCCGTAATGGAAATAGCGATCAGCGCCGTCATCATGAGAAGACCCTGCACAACATCGGTGTATGAAACAGCTAAAAAGCCGCCCACAAACGTATACAGCACCACTACACCGGAAACAATGAGCATGCCCGTCAAATAGGAGGTACCAAACGTGGCCTGGAAAAACGTTCCCCCCGCCACCATGCCGGAGGACACATAGAAGGTAAAGAAAAACAGGATGACAAGCCCCGAACAAATACGCAAGACATGGGACGAATCATGGAGACGATTTTCTAAGAACGTCGGAATAGTAATAGAGTCCTGCGTCACAACGGAATACGACCGCAAACGCGGAGCCACAATCTTCCAGTTCAGCCACGCACCCACCGTCAAACCCACCGCAATCCAGGCTTCACAGAGACCTGAAATGTAGATGGCGCCGGGCAAACCCATCAGAAGCCATCCCGACATGTCCGACGCACCCGCCGATAAAGCTGCTGTGAAGGGGTGAAGTTGTCGGTCAGCCAGCATGTATCCTTCGTGGCTCGTGGTCTTGCGGAAGGCATAGAGACCAATACCGATCATCGCCACAAAGTAGACGACGAGGGCGAGAATAGTCCAGCTAGTTGACGACACTGATGGAGTCCTTGTTAATGGGATCGAGGCTATGAGGGTCTTTCATAGCGTGTAGCGGATAAGTGACTTAGTGGCTAACTTTACCGGCAAACTAGAAAATAAAAGTTTTTTACACAATTTTCGGTGAGAAGTGGGCAATAAGCCTCCAACTAACAGTTTTCAAACTGTGACGTGTAAAGTTGCCGTTGGAGCTGCCGCGCACAGCGTCGGTCTTGTGTTTACAGCTCACTCCACAGCCCATAAGTACTGCGGCTGAATCTGTCGATCCTTGCTAGGAGCTCTCTTGCCTCAGAAGCACGAATTCCGCAATGTAGCCATCATCGCCCACGTTGACCACGGTAAAACCACCCTAGTTGATGCAATGCTGGAACAGTCCGGTGTCTTCTCTGAACACCAGGAAGTTGCTGAACGAGTTATGGACTCCGGCGATCTAGAGCGAGAAAAGGGCATTACCATTCTCGCCAAAAACACAGCTGTGCATCGTCCCGGACAAGCAAAAGATGGGGGAGACCTCATCCTCAACATTATTGACACCCCCGGGCACGCCGACTTCGGCGGCGAAGTAGAACGCGGTCTCAGCATGGTTGACGGCGTTATCCTCCTTGTTGACGCCTCCGAAGGACCACTCCCACAAACCCGCTTCGTTCTCCGCAAAGCCCTCGAAGCCTGCCTTCCCGTCATTATTGTTGTCAATAAGACAGATCGCCCCGACGCCCGCATTCCCGAAGTTGTTGCCGAGTGCCAAGACCTGCTGCTTGACTTGGCCGCAGACCTCTCCGATGAAAAAGCCATTGCTGCCGCCGAAGCACTGCTGGATACCCCCACCGTTTATGCTTCTGGCCGCGCCGGCGTTGCCTCTCTAGAAATGCCGGAAAACGGCCAACTGCCTAACTCCGACAACCTCGAATGCCTCTTTGACCTCATTACCAAGATCATCCCCGAACCCACCGGTGACCCGGACGCCCCGCTTCAAGCACACGTCACCAACCTGGACGCCTCCAGCTTCCTCGGCCGTATTGGACTAGTTCGTATTTACAACGGCACCCTGCGTAAAGGACAGCAAGTCGCCTGGATTCACACCACCCCCGAAGGTGAGCAGGTCACAAAGGTCGTTAAGATTACAGAACTGCTGAAGACTATCGGTGTAGAGCGTCAGCCCGCCACCGAAGCCGTCGCCGGAGATATCGTTGCTATCGCTGGTATTCCCGACGTTATGATCGGCGATACCCTGGCTGACCCGGAACACCCTGAGGCCCTCCCCAGCATCACCGTCGATGAGCCCGCAATCTCCATGACCCTCGGCGTTAACACCTCGCCTATGGCCGGACGAAATGGCGGTACTAAGTTAACTGCACGCATGGTGAAAGACCGTCTCGACCGTGAACTTATTGGTAACGTCTCCCTACGCGTACTACCCACCGACCGCCCCGACGAGTGGGAAGTCCACGGACGTGGCGAAATGGCCCTCTCCGTGCTGGTAGAAACCATGCGTCGCGAAGGCTTCGAGCTGACCGTCGGCAAGCCAAACGTTGTGACCAAGAAGATTAACGGCAAAGTCTACGAGCCCTACGAGAACACCACTATTGACGTTCCCGAAGAGCACCTAGGCGCCATTACTCAGCTCATGGCAACGCGAAGAGGCCAGATGGATAAGATGAGCAACCATGGCACCGGCTGGGTACGTATGGAATTCACCGTTCCCTCTCGTGGACTTATTGGCTTCCGTACCGCCTTCCTTACGGAAACCCGCGGTACTGGTATTGCCAACTCTGTATCTGCCGGTTACGCCCCCTGGGCCGGTGACATTCGCGCCCGTCACTCTGGTTCCCTCGTTGCGGACCGGGCTGGACAAGTAACCGCCTACGCATTGCTCCAGCTCGCAGACCGTGGCGATTTCTTCGTTACCCCCGGTGATGAAGTCTACGAAGGCGTTGTTGTGGGCGAGAATCCTCGTCCGGAAGACATGGATGTCAACATCACCAAAGAAAAGAAGTTGACAAATATGCGTTCTTCCACTGCCGATCAGACAGAAACACTCGCTAAAGCACGTACGCTTAGCTTGGAAGAAGCAATGGAGTTCTGCGCCAACGACGAATGTGTCGAAGTGGCTCCTAACGCTATCCGTGTGCGTAAAGTAGTACTCTCAGCTGCTGAACGCGGCCGCGCTCGCGGGCATATGAAGCATATGTAGCATTCAGGAGGAATAGTGCGTCGGCATCCCACCACCCACATCGCATTACTCTGTAGTGCTCTTGTCCTTGTGGCGGGATGTACGGCAAAAGCTCCTAACGCACAAATTGGACAACCTGCTCCTAGCGTAAAAACGGACGGGGACAATGTTGTTGGAATTGTTACTGACCAGCTAGAAGCAGGGTTCAATCCGCACTTTGCGGGAGATAGAACACTCACTACCGATATCCTGGCAAGCCTCACCCTACCCAGTGTTTTTGTGCCCGCCGCCACAGCGGGTGATACAAGCCAAACCGCATTAGTAGATTCCACACAGTGGACGATGAATAAATCGCTGATGCGTTCAGCGGAGGTAACAAGCCAGTCGCCTTTCCAGGTGACATATCGAATTCAGCCAGGTGCACAGTGGGGAGGTAGTCCTCCCGTCCCCGTCGAAGCACGCGATTTCAGCTACCTGTGGCACGTCATGATGAAAGCTCCGGAGATTGACACTACTGCAGGCTATGACCTTATTACCTCTATAAAGGGGAAAAATGACGGGAAGACAGTAGTTGTTACCTTCAAACATCCCTATGCGCAGTGGCGGACGTTGTTCCAGCACCTTCTACCGTCTCAATTCCTGAACGATATTCCTGGTCTGTCCCAGTTGGATCACGATATGCCGTACTCGGCTGGTGTGGCGACAGTTCGCAGCGTCGACATAGACCGCGGGCAAATTACACTGATGCCAAACGACAAATTCGTTACCGGGGCACCTATGGCCGCAGATTCCATCCGCATTCAACGTCAAAGCGCCTCTGACCAAATCGCTGAAGGGTTACGCTCGGAAAGTGTTCAGGCAGGGTATATTCAAGGCGATTCACTAGCGCCAACTCGTCTTAACGCTATTCCGGGAATAAGCACAGCGTATGCGTGGCGTCCCCGACAACTCTCTCTTTCTATCAATGCCGCCTCCTCACTAGTGGGAGGGCAGCCAGCAGTGTCCCGAGCACTCTTTAGCCTTATTAATGTGCCGCTAGTGGCACAACTAGCATCCAACCGGCTAGATACAGTTACCGGCGGACGCGTCCCCGCAGTAGCATTACCGCAACTCGTTACCGTGCCTCCGCAACGCAGTGCGCTTTACTCTCTTACCCCCAGCATGGCATCTACCAAGAGTAAAGGGGCCGCGATTCTCCACAATGCAGGATGGGCGCAGCAAGGGCGCCGTATTGTTACTCGCCACGGCCATAACCGAGCTCTCATTATCGGAACTGTACGAGGAGACGTAGAGGCGATAGCTGCAGCAACAGCTATCGCTGATCAACTGAGCCAACAAGGATTCCCCACAATTGTGCAAGATACAACGGCGACAGATCTCTACGGTTTTTGGCTACCACGCGGAAAAGTTGATCTGGTAGTGGATTGGCACAGTACCGACCAATCAGTTATCGCTAGTGTCGCCAGCCGTTTCCACTGCACTGTGGGGGATGCCGTCCGCCCAGATCCAGCCCGTATCCAATCAGCGCAGTTAGATACGCTTGCGTCTTCCGCAGTGGGGAATGAGTCCCAGCAAAAAGAAATTTCTGACAGCATTTCCAATGCGCAACAACATCGAGGAGTAGATCCCAGCACGGGACAATCGCTGCAGGTATTGCGAGAAAAATACAGTAAACTGCCAAGCAAAGAAAATGGCCAACAAGCAGACCAAGCGCGTAGCAAAAATGTTCAGAGAGGAAGCCGCGGTGTCAATACCACCGGTATCTGTGATCCCATTCTGAACTCTCTCATTAAAGAAATGCGAACCGCTACAGATCCGCTATCACCACAACAGCAAATTGTGGTAGCGCTTCCTTTCCTTCAAAAGATAGAGCAACGATTAGGGGAATTGGGATTAGTACTACCCATTTGGCAGGAAACTCTCCTCGAGGCATACAGTTCCCGTATCTCTAACCCCGTCCATGAGATTCTCTCCACCCCTTCATTGGGCTATTTTTACAATGTTTCCCAGTGGACTGTCGCTATTAAAGAGCAGGAGGGGATAGTCCAATGACGGCAGTATCAGATTCTCTGTCTGCTTCTCGGCCAGCTTCTCTTACCGGATATGTTGACGGTGAAAAACTTCGCGTTTTAGCACTCCATGCACACCCTGACGATGAAACTCTCTACACCGGCGGAACACTAGCGGCCTACCAGGCAGCAGGGGCACAAACAGCCGTGCTAACTTGCACGCTCGGCGAAGAAGGCGAAGTAATTGGGGAAACCTACGCGCAGCTTGTCGCCGCAGGAGGGGGAGCGGACCAACTAGGTGGTTACCGTATTCACGAACTTACCCAGGCACTGCAGGCTTTGCATGCAGGGTGTCCACATTTTTTGGGCGGCGCGGGACATTTCCGCGACTCCGGTATGCTGAACACTCCAGCAAATGACCATCCACGTGCTTTTCTCCGCGCCGATCCTGATCACGTAGCAGATCTTATAGCGTGCTGGATTCGGTGGATGCGGCCCCACGTGGTGTTGGTTTATGACGACGGTGGAACCTATGGGCATCCTGACCATATTCGCGCCCATCACTGTGGTCTTTTAGCAGTTGATAAAGCTGCTTACACAGGGGATAGAAGCATTGAGCAACTGCATGAAGCTGGTCTTTATGCCGATCCACTATGGCAGGCTGAACATCGATGCGGATATGGGGGTACGCATCTTTACCATGCGGAAGAGCCTCTTGAAAAAGAACCTCTCGCACCCGCCTGGGATGTGCCATTGGTGTACTGGATGATGCAGTCGATGAGCCGCGTAGAAGCAGGACTCAACACTATAGCCGGGGCTATTCCATCACAGTGGTCTATGCCGGCGGCACACGACATCTTCAACACTGCAGACAATGAAGCGACCCACACTATTGCCCTCGACGATGCTGCCTACGCCGCTAAAATTGCTGCATTGCGGGCGCATGCTACGCAAGTCACAGTATATGCGCCGACCTCTGGGCCAGTCTCGTTTGCTATGTCGAATAATATCGCACAGCCGCTTTTGCGGACGGAGGAGTATCGGCTTGTTCGTCACCCGCATTCCGCTAGCGCTGTGAACTCCGCTGATATTGCGGCGGCGCTGGCACATACTAAACTGAGTGAGTAACTCTGCTCTTAAGCAGTCTTGTGATGATTACGGCGTTATATTCTGCGCCGTCCCTCACACGCTAGTCCTAGCGTGGTAAGTCGGAAAGGATGACATCGTGGCATACGTCATCGCGCAGCCCTGTGTTGATTATCTTGATCGCGCATGCGTGGAAGAGTGCCCGGTGGACTGTATCTACGAAGGCGACCGCATGCTCTACATTCACCCCGATGAATGTGTCGATTGTGGCGCCTGCGAGCCCGCCTGCCCTGTGGAAGCCATCTTCTATGAAGATGATGTTCCGGATGAGTGGTCTGAATATACAAAGACCAACGCCGACTTTTTTGATGAGCTGGGATCCCCGGGTGGAGCCGCCAGTGTTGGACGCACTGGATACGACACTGACTTTGTGAGCTCGCTACCCCCACAAAACGAAAGCGAATAAGTTTTTATGTCTATCGCACCCCGTAAACGTACCCCCGTCGCTGCAGGACTTCCTGCTTTTCCTTGGGATACTTTGGCGGAGGTGCGTAGCCTAGCGGCTAGCCACCCCGACGGCATTGTCGATCTTTCTGTAGGCACCCCTGTTGATAAAGTTGATCCCTTTATCCAGAACGCTTTAGAGGAAGCAGCCGACGTCCCCGGCTATCCGCAAACTATTGGTACCCACGATGTGCGTGAGGCCTGTGCAGATGCTCTTACCCGCCGATACGGCATTATTCCGCTCGATCCAGCCACACAAATTCTGCCGGTTATAGGGACGAAAGAATTCATTGCCTGGTTGCCCACTCTGCTGGGGCTGGGAGAACACGATACTGTCGTTATCCCAGAGATTGCGTACCCCACGTATGAAGTAGGTGCACTGTTAGCAGGATGTACTGTTGTCCGTGCAGATGGAACAGCCCAGGTGGGGCCCTGTACTCCAGCATTAATGTATCTCAATAGTCCCTCTAATCCTACAGGCAAGGTACTACCTGTTGAGCATTTACGGAAGGTTGTGGCGTGGGCGCGGGAGCGTGGCGTCATCATTGCTGCAGACGAGTGCTACCTTGGTCTGTGCTGGGAAGGAAAAGCTCCTTCTATCCTAGATCCTGCAGTCTGCGATGGAGATACTAGCAACATACTCGCTATTCATTCTCTTTCTAAGACGTCTAATATGGCGAGCTATCGGTCTGGTTTTGTCGAGGGAGATCCTTCTCTTATCCAAGAACTTTTAACAGTCCGAAAACATGCTGGTTTTATGGTGCCAACTGTCATACAGTCCGCTAGTGCAGCTGCCTTGCGTGACGATCGTCATGTTCATGAACAATACGATCGTTATCGGCAACGTCGCCAAAAGCTCAAAGCAGCGGTGGAATCTGCGGGAATGCGGGTTGATGATTCTGCGGCTGGGCTTTATCTGTGGACAACAAACGGTACACCCTGCAGAGAACTCACGCACTGGTTTGCCGAGCGGGGTATTCTTGTCGCTCCAGGTGAATTCTATGGTCCACGTGGGGCAGAGCATGTGCGCATTGCGCTAACTGCCACCGATGAGCGTATTGACGCAGCCTGCGAACGTTTACAGCCTTAATCCTGCGAGAGAGTGTTCTCCACTGGATGTTGTTTGCGCCATGCACGATTGATAGAACCTAGAATCACCAGAACAATGACAATAATGATGGTGGCAAAGAGTTGGTTACGGGTTGTTTCGTCCGTAAACATCAATACAGTAAGCCCTGCCATCAGTACGAGGGCAACCCACGTTAGGTAGGGGTAGCCCCACATTTTTACTGGTAGATCTCCTTCTTTTTCAAAAACTGGACGCAATTTAAGCTCGGAAAGAGCAATAGAAGCCCAGACAACCAGCAGGGCAGCCCCCGCTGAATTGAGGAGGAAGACAAGCAGTCCCGGAAGATTTAGGTAGTTCAGCGCAACTGAGACAAACCCGAAAAAGACGCTGACCAGTAGCGAGTTAAGAGGTACTCCAGTACGGGAGATTTTAGTAAGTACTTGAGGTCCATGGCCACGTTTAGCCAGCGAGAACATCATTCGGGAGGTGGCATAAATCTGGGCATTAAATGCGCTCAGCAGGGAGAGCACAATAATGACTTCCATGAACGTGACAACGCCAGGTATGTGCGCTTTCTCTAGTACTGCCGTGAAGGGGCTTTCAGACGCGTTTTTCGCTCCCTGTAATTGATCCCAGGGAAGGAGGAACGTAATAACGACAACAGACCCTAAATAGAATACGGCAATGCGGAAGATGACCGAGCGAACCGATTTTGCGATGGAGAGGCTGGGATTATCACATTCGGCTGCTGCAATAGTGACAATCTCGATACCACCAAAAGCAAAAGCGACGGATAAAAGACCGGCCGCCACGCCACTCCAACCCTTGGGCATAAAGCCACCGTGGCCAAGAAAATTGGTGAATCCCACTGGTTCAGTACCGGGCAGAATACCGAAAATAAGAAGGATGCCAACAATAAGAAAGAGCACGATGACGGTAACTTTGATGGCGGCAAACCAGAACTCGAACTCTCCGAAACCGCCAACTTGGGCAAGATTAATAATGGTAAAGAAGATCATGCAGACCAGTGCAGGAATCCATGAGGGGCAATGGAACCATTGGCCCATAATACCGGCGGCGCCTGTCATCTCTGCGCCCAAGACCATAATGAGCATAAACCAGTAGAGCCACCCCGTCACGAATCCACCAGTGCGCCCGTAGGCCATCTCTACATAGGTGGAGAAAGAACCACTGGAGGGGCGGGCAGCGCTGAGCTCGCCAAGCATCTGCATGATGAGAACAGCAATAATTCCAGCAACAATATAGGAGATAAGGATAGCTGGTCCTGCAGCGTGAATACCTTGTCCAGTTCCTAGGAAAAGACCTGCACCAATAGCGGATCCCAGCCCCATCATGGTGAGGTGACGGACTTGTAAACCTTTTCGTAAGGCTGGCTTCTCGTCAGAGGAAGATACGCTTTCAGACAGATTATTGGATGCGTTGGAATTATGAGGAGTTGTCGGTGTGAACTTAGCCATACGACCTTCTTTAGAAATTAATTGTTATGGAGACTATCGTTCAGTTCAATTCCCACTTTGCCATACTTGACGGCTTCAACTACACCCGTCAAGGAATTACGGCGGAAGAGAACATTGTCTCGACCTGCTAGGTCTAAGGCTTTTACCTCGGTGGGATCGCCATCGAGATAGTTCATGATTTTGGAGCCGGCAGTAATGTAAAGGCCTGCTTCTACAACACAATCGTTTCCCAGGGGGATTCCAAGGCCAGAGTTAGCCCCCAGGAGACAGCGTTCACCTATGGTGATGTGCTGTGTACCGCCGCCGGAGAGTGTGCCCATAATGCTGGCACCGCCACCAATATCAGAGCCATCTCCTACTATAACGCCTTGAGAGATACGCCCTTCCACCATAGAGACACCGAGAGTGCCCGCATTAAAGTTCACAAAACCTTCATGCATGACGGTGGTGCCCTCCGAGAGGTACGCACCGAGCCTGACACGATCGGCATCACTGATGCGTACCCCAGAGGGGATGACGTAATCGACCATGCGGGGGAAACGGTCGATGCCGTAGACAATAACAGGTCCACGCTGTACCAGTTTGAGACGTGTGGCAGCGAAGGTTTCTACAGAGCAGGGGCCAAAATTGGTCCATACGACGTTCTGTAACACTCGATAGAGAGTTGACAGGTTAATCGTATTGGGTTTTACCAAGCGATAGGAGAGGAGGTGGAGCCGTAAGTAAGCGTCGTATGCGTCAACGGGGGGAGTATCAAGATCTGCGATTACTGTTTCTACAGCTATACGCTCGACATCGCGGGCAGCGTCGTAGCCGAGCAAATTTTCCCAACTGGAATTGAGATCATCAGGGGTGAGCTTGTGAGTGTAGCTTTCACCACCTGTGGTTTCTTGTAAAACTGGGTCTATGTACCAGGTGTCTAGAATTTTGCCATCGCTGGTGACAGTCGCGATTCCGCGCGCAAATGCTCCGTATGTCGTCATAAAATCAGCCTACTGTACAGGTGATATGTGTGCTAGTTCACATACTATTGTGTCGTTAACGACAAAGTGAATAATGGTAAGACTCTCCATAAACAGTCTTGTCCACCGTAAACTGTGGGGGTGAGAATGAAAATTCCTATGATACTTGACCCCCGCCGTGATCCCATCTCCTTAACCCAGGACTTTGTGGATATTCCCTCCGTTTCGCAGGAGGAAACTGCTATCGCTGATGCGGTAGAGCGCGGGCTTCGGGAAATAGCCCAAGTAGATCACCCAACTATCACGGTAGAACGGCACGGCAATCGTCTAGTGGCGCGGACTCACCGTGGACTACCAAGTCGTGTTGTTCTCGCGGGCCATCTTGACACTGTCCCCATTGCCAATAATGTACCTAGCTATCGTGGGCCGGGAGAGCAGGGAACAGATTGTATTCATGGTTGTGGCAGCGTGGATATGAAGTCTGGGGATGCAGTCTTTTATCACCTGTTCTATACTCTTGCCGACGATCCGCAGCTGCAGCATGATATGACCCTCGTCTACTATGACTGCGAGGAAATTACAGGGTCTTTTAATGGTCTGGGAGCTTTGCAACGCGAGTATCCAGAACTATTACAGGGTGATCTGGCCATACTGGGTGAACCTTCTGGCGGCTGGATTGAAGCAGGCTGTCAGGGAACAATGCGTATGCGTATTGAAAGCCATGGTTTGCGTGCACATTCAGCCCGTGCATGGATGGGAGACAACGCCATTCATGCGCTAAGTCCAGTTCTCGCTAAACTCGCTCGCCATGAAGCTCGTGACGTTAACATTGACGGCTGTCTTTACCGTGAGGGACTTAACGCTGTGCGAATGTCTGGAGGAGTAGCCGGGAACGTCATTCCAGATGAAGCATGGGTGGAAATAAACTTTCGGTTTGCCCCCGATCGTTCAGAAGCAGAGGCCCTATCCTACGTGTGCACCACCTTGGGGCTGAGCCTAGAAGGCGTCACAGAAACGTCGGAAGGTACTCGTCAGGACACTATTGTCAATGGTCTGACGTGGGAAATTCTCGATATGTCTGCAAGTGCCATGCCCGGTCTCTCCGCCCCGGCAGCAATTCCACTCGTTGCCGCGGCTGGGGGAAAAGTACGAGCTAAATATGGATGGACTGATGTTTCACGTTTTGCGGCAATGGGAATGCCAGCTGTGAATCTGGGACCGGGGGACCCGTCTCTTGCCCACAAGCGGGATGAACATTGTCCAGTGGAGCATATCGCTGGTGTCACGGAGATTGTGCGCACCTATTTGACCACTCCTTCAGAGTATGTAAAGAAAGATTAATTGTGAAAAGTACGAATACTAACCCCAATGCCATGTATCAATCTGCTGCGTCCTATATGAGGGGACCAGTAGTACGACGTCGTGCACAAGTGCGGCGCGGTGGTTCCACCACTGATTCTCGTCTTCTCCAGCCACAGCCAGATACCGGGTGGTTGCACACTGATCCGTGGCGAGTAATGCGCATCCAGTCCGAATTTATTGATGGATTCGGTGCACTAGCGGAAATGCCGCCAGCAGTAAGTGTTTTTGGATCTGCCCGTACAGAAACAGATAACAAGTGGTATCACGCGGCATACGAAGTTGCTGAAGAACTCAGTAAAGCAGGATATGCGGTTGTTACAGGGGGCGGCCCGGGAGAGATGGAAGCCGCGAATAAAGGGGCAGTTGACGCTAAAGGCTTTTCTGTTGGCTTAGGTATTGAATTGCCATTTGAGCAAAAGATCAACAAGTGGGTTGATCTGGGAATGAACTTCCGCTACTTCTTCGTCCGCAAGACAATGTTTGTGAAATACTCGCAGGCATTTGTCTGTATGCCAGGTGGTTTCGGTACGTTAGATGAGCTTTTTGAGGCTTTGACGCTAGTACAGACGAAGAAAATTTCTCGATTCCCCATTGTCTTGTTTGGCAGTGAATTCTGGGGTCCGCTAATGGACTGGATTACTACCACGTTGCTTGATGAGGGAATGATCTCGCCTGAAGATATCAAGCTTTTGTATGTAACGGACTCTGCGCAAGACGCGGTTCGTCACATCATTAAAATTCATCAACATCAAGTTGATAGTTTTACTGATGCATTGGATGACGACGATGAAACACTCGAAGCGGATGAGGAGGAATAGTCGGTACTGTTGGTAAACAGGTGCTGAAAAACTCAAGGAGAATGCTATGAGTGCAGGTGCATGGGTAGCTATTTGTATTGCTGCTGGTGTAGTGGGTGCTATTGTCACTTTCCTGCTAACGACATGGAGTTTTCTTCCGCAGGAGAGAAAACTTTCAGAGACTACTCCAACAGTAGAAACGTTTCTTCCCGCTCACGATATACGGTCGGCGGATATTAATAATCTTCGTTTTCATTCTGAAAAACGTGGATATGATCGTCGAGAAGTTGATTGGGCACTAGCTCAAATTGCGAGTGATCTTTCCCGCCGTGAAAACTGCAATACACCCTCTGACAAGCACGAATAGTTCAATATCATTGGCATTTTATTCCAAAATGAGAGACAATGGACGTCGAGCATATTTCAAAAATAGGAGGAAGCACAGCATGGCGGCAATGAAACCACGCACTGGCGATGGGCCAATGGAAGCTGTCAAAGAAGGCCGTATGGTTATCATGCGAGTCCCCCTGCAGGGAGGTGGCCGTCTTGTTGTCGAGCTGACTCCTGACGAAGCAGTTGAACTTGGCCAGGAGCTGGCCAAGATTGAGGCTTAATACAGTTTTTCTCTAATGTCCGTCGGGAAACCGGCGGACATTATTGTTGTGTGGGGTAAAAAGTATGCTGGATGATGTTGTCGCGTATTTAGCTGATCCACGTACAGGAGAATCATTACAGTGGTGCGGAAATGACAAACGAGTACTGACGACAGAGTCGGGACGCCACTACGATGTAGCCCGTCAAGGATATGTCACACTTTTTGGAGCAGGTCGTGCTTTTCCTGGCGATAATGCGCACATGGTGATGAATCGAGATACTTTTCTCGCCAGCGGTCTCTATGCTCCTCTAGCGCGCCGTATAGCAGCCCATGGGGCACAAATGACTATGAGTAGTGATCAACACACTCCTGTCATTGTTGATATGGGTGCTGGAACTGGCTATTACACCCATGAGCTACAACGTGCAGTGAGTTCAGAAACACGCATTATTGCTGCAGATATTTCTGTGCCAGCGGCGAAGCGTCTTGCAAAGTTAGATGGTCATGTAGGCGCTATTGTTGCCGACGTGTGGCAGCGGTGGCCCATTAAGGATGCTTGCGCAGACCTCGTTATGCATGTTTTTGCTCCGCGCAACCCCGCGGAGGCAGCTCGTGTATTGCGTCCGGGAGGAGGCGTGCTTGTTGTGGCACCATCTCAACGCCATCTGCAAGAACTAGTGGCAGCAGGTATTGCGGTACACGTGGATAGTCAGAAAGCAGACCGTTTACGCCAAGGATTTATAGAGTATTTTGACGAGGTTGACTGCGATTTGTGTGAGTGGACAATTACGCCTACCCGCTCCCAAATTGAACAGATCATTACGATGGGACCATCGAGCTATCACAGTGATACAGAAAAAGTATCTGCGGCCGCAGCAGAATTAGCCGCTGTGCACCAACAAATAACGTGCTCTGTGGAAATACGGCAATACAAGCGTAAAGATAGCTAACGTAAAGACATCTGGATGGACATTATTACACGCGGCGTGCGATGGTCATTCCTTCATCGAGAGGCAGACGAAAAACCTCAAAATCGTCAGTTTCTGCTAGCATACCGGCTAGGGTAGTGGCGGCGATGGCTTTATTATCATCGTCGTTTGTTGCTTCTGCCGGATCTGTTTCTTCCAGGAAGTGACCATTAGCGAGGGAATTCGGCAGAATAAGAATTCCTCCCGTGTGGAGAAGGCGGGCTGAGGTCTCCACAAAAATTCCCAATTGATCAGCGACGTCCTCAACGTAGACAAGGTCGTAGGCGTCGTCAGCCAATCGGCTCATAACGTCTAGTGGCAGACCTGTAATGGGGCGCAGCAGTACTCCCGCCGGTTTTTCAGCGTTGTAGTTTTGGCGGGTATGGTCCACTAGTTCAGGTTGTGGATTGATGTAGGTGACAACACCACCTTGCTGCATGCCGTGGGCAATGCTGAGTGCTGCCACAGCCCCCGAAGAAGAGACGATTGCAGCAGTGTGAACTTCCGTTGTAGCGGACAGCATTGTGACGGTTTCTGCCGCAATGGGAGAAAGCGGCGTAAAACCTTTATTGAGGGATTCTTGACGGGCATCGCTAAGAGCGGGTGTTTCGATAATGCTGGACGTAATGGAATCTACAAGCTCAATCACAAGTGTAGCTTAACGAGGATAATCCGAAGATAGCTGGTAAAACACCGAAAGCATGGTAATTTTTACAGATAAATATGGTGTGACGAGGTGTTTTGTAACTCACAGGGAAAACACAGACTAATTCCAGTGCCTTTGCAAGGCATTTTCCGATACTCATGGTGTCTGGTTGAGTTCCCGGAAACATTCTTTGGGAATTCAACACGGTGCATGAAAGGATGACACCAATGATTACGATGCCCAAAGAAACCACGATACATAGTCGTGCTCAGGCATCGACGGCCACGAATACCCACACACCAGCTGAAATATCCACGTCAGCTGAGACTGTAGAATCTCCGGCGGTATCACGCGAAAACTGGGATGAGATTGTTCGGACATACGCAGATTCCGTCTATGGCTTAGCATATCGTCTCAGTGGTAATGCGCAGGATGCAGAAGACCTTACACAAGAGACTTTTATTCGAGTGTTCCGCTCGCTTGATCGTTATCGCCCCGGAACCTTTGAAGGCTGGCTGCACCGTATTACGACTAATCTTTTCTTAGATCAAGTTCGCCATCGTTCTGTTCTTCGTATGGAGTGTCTCCCTGAGGATACAGAACGTGTCGTGTCTAATTCTGCTGGTCCCGCTGCAGTTGTTGATGAGAAAGTCCTGCATCCTGATCTACAGCGTGCACTGGATTCGCTCTCTCCTGATTATCGTGTGGCAGTAGTTCTTTGCGATATTGAAGGACATACCTATGAGGAGATTGCTGATCTACTGGGGGTAAAAATTGGGACAGTTCGTTCCCGCATCCATCGTGGTCGCGCCCAGTTGCGTGCTCAGCTCGGTAATACCAGGCCAGTTCTCGTATAATTCTTCATCTTTTCTTTCACCTGCTCTGGTAGTGTGCCATAAGCTCCGTATACTCGACTGTAGAGAGAGTTTTCTAGTTCTCTAGAGATTTTTTGGGGCGTGTAGGCGAAAGGTGGAGCATGGGCCATAAAACAGTGCCGTTTAGGTCCACAGAGCATCTTTCAGAAGAAGCCATCAGTGTGTATGTCGATGGCGTTATGCCTAATTACGTGCGTATGCGGGCGGAACAGCATCTCCGGCAGTGCCCGGAATGCCGGGCACTGGTTGAACAACAAAGACAAGCACGTGCACGTCTTCAACAGGCGAATAAACCTCTCAGTACTCCACACTCACTAGTTCGCAAGCTCCATGCTATTCCTGCAAACGATGAGGTCTTGCGTAAAATAGCAACTAGTGAGGGGTATGCCGCGGCTACGCACTATGCAGAAGATAACAATATGGTAAGTTCATTGCACACTATCGCCCAGAAAGAAGAGATACGTGAAGGATGGCGCGCAGTGGGAGCACATATCCGGATGCGCGTTCGCCATTTCACGCAAGGGATTTCACTGAAGTGGCAGAGCGGTTTTAGAAGCGAATAAGAGTGGTGAAAGAGAATTATGTTTAGCAATGTCGGCTGGGGGGAAATTCTCGTTATCCTCGTTGTCGCTGTCATCATTTTAGGTCCTGATCGTCTCCCAGATGCTGCTCGTCGCCTTGCTAAAGGACTACGTAAACTGCGTGATTGGGCTAATAATGCACAAGACCAGTTAAAAGATAACGTGGATGAAGAATTCGGGGATCTTAAAGAATTCCAGGAACCAGTAAAAGAAATTGCCCGTATTAAAACAATGGGACCGAAGGCTGCAGCCATCCACTACTTACTAGATGATGATGCGTCTGTTCTAGACGTTGATTTGGGGAAGAAAGATCTTACTTTTGATCTTAAAGAACTTAGCGGTCTCAATGATGTTGATGAATCAGCATTCCGGGCAGCACCTGAGCAACCGGTGCGTGGCCCTCATGAAGGTAGTGGGCATGAGGGCAGTGATGCGGTATCGGGAGCGACAAGGTTGCACAATCACACCACTACTTCTGCAGTAACTATTAATGATGGCATTGCGTCTACGGCTGAGGAAGCTGCTTTTAGTGCGGATGGTTTAGCGCGATATCGGCCGCAGGAAACGTCCTCCACGGAAGGAACAGGATCTCCGAGTGCTCCTCTTACAGTGGGGGATAGTTGGGAAGAATCTAACGAAGAAGATGTTGAGATTTCCTTTGATGAGGAAGACTAACTCAACAATCTTATTGCACCATATAAACTCACTGCCCTTCTCAGCACATAACCAGTGTTGAGAAGGGCAGTGTTATAGATATGGTTTCCTGTAGAGGAACGATAGTGGGATTAATGCGGCTGAATACCTAGCGACTGTCCAACAATGCTTTCGCGCTGTTCAAGAAGCTGATCAACAATATTATTGAAGGCTTTAGCCACAGTACTATCCGGGTGAGAAAGGACGATGGGGACGCCCGCGTCTCCTCCTTCACGAAGACGCACATCCATAGGAATCTGGTCCAACACGTTGACTTGGTATCCCAACATGCGGGTGAGATCCATAGCGACCGTCATACCGCCACCATTTCCAAACATTTCCACGGTGGAACCGTCAGGAAGCTCCATCCAAGACATATTTTCGATAACGCCAACAACTTTCTGCTTGGTTTGTGCCGCCATCATGCCGGAGCGTTCCGCTACTTCTGCAGCTGCCGTCTGTGGGGTTGTCACAATGAGGAGCTGGGAATTCGGGAGCAAGGAGGGGATAGAGAGGGCAATGTCGCCTGTTCCGGGGGGAAGATCGAGGAGGAGGAAGTCAAGATCGCCCCAGTACACGTCTGTCAGGAATTGCTGTAGTGCGCGGTGGAGCATGGGGCCACGCCAGACAACGGGAGCATTACCGGCGGTGAATTGAGCAATGGAAATACATTTCACACCATGCGCCTCAGGCGGCATCATCATGTCGTCTACTTTGGTAGGCGGCATAGTGGAGCCAAGCATGGGGGGAATGGAATGGCCGTAGATATCAGCGTCTAAGATGCCTACGGAAAAGCCGCGTTTAGCTAGGGTGGCGGCTAAGTTCACAGTGGTAGAGGATTTGCCAACTCCGCCCTTGCCGGAGGTGACGGCGTAGACGGTTGTATGATTACCGGGCTTATTAAAGGGAATATCTTTTTGGGCGCCAGGACCTTGTAGTTTTTGGCGCATTGCGCGTCGCTGTTCGTCCGTCATAACTCCCAAGGTGACGTCTACTGCAGTTACTCCCTCAACGCGAGAAACTGCTGAGATGACACTATCGCGGATGGAGGACTGTAAGGGGCAGCCCGCAATCGTCAGAAGAATAGCTACAGTAACGTGGCCATTGGGATCGATATCGACATTGTCTACCATTCCCAAATCTGTGATGGGGCGGTGAATTTCAGGGTCTTTTACAGTAGCAAGGGCAGCTTGTACCGCATCAAGATTTACAGCAGTCATGGATTTCAGTTTAGCGAGTGGAGAGAATAGTTATCGACTGGGCTCGCTTATAGCGTGCCAGACTATTGAGAAAATTTATGATGTCTCAGATGGTGCAGTAATAGCTGCGCTATCAGCATGTTCTTGCATATCAGAAGAATTAGATAAGTGGTCGAGTCGTTCATTGATCTTTTGTAACGTGTCATGGATCTCATCTAATTCATGGCGCATGTAGTCGCGTGTAACAGTCTCGCCTACCGCAATACGGACACCGGCAAGTTCACGGGCGAGGAATTCAGTATCAGCTTTAGTTTGGGCGGCACGTACACGATCTTCCTGCAGACTGACACGATCGCGATTCTCTTGACGATTTTGTGCCAGCAGAATAAGCGGTGCTGCATAGGCGGCCTGCGTCGAAAATGCCAAGTTGAGAAGGATAAAAGGGTAGGGGTCAAAAGCGTGGCGTGCTAGCACAATATTGAGGACGATCCACCCCACAACGAACACGGTCTAGTAGGCCAAATATTTGCCGGTACCTAGAAAACGCGCCACTACTTCAGCACGACGACCGACAGTTTCTGTATCGAAGATGCGTCGCCGACGTCCACTCAGCTGAGGAATATCGAGACGGTTATGATTATCTGTCATCATCTACCTCCCTTACTGCCATTTCTGCTTCGCGCCAGTTCTCCGGCAAAAGGTGGTCGAGCAGATCGTCAACGCTGACAGCACCCAGTAGGTGCCCGGTACTATCCACCACCGGTCCACACACCAAGTTATATGTGGCAAGGTAACGAGCTACCGATTCCGTGGAGGCTTCTGGGGTGAGCGCAGTGAGATCGGTATCAATGTAATCGCCAATGAGTGTTGATGGTGGTTCCCGAAGTAATCGTTGCGTATGCACAACGCCAAGATATTTCCCAGTGGGAGTTTGTGTAGGGGGACGCACGACATAGACAAGGGAGGATACGGCCGCAGAACGATCTGGATTACGAACATGCGCCAGTGCTTCTGCCACAGTTGTTTGTGCAGTCAGGATAATGGGTTCAGGCGTCATAATGCCGCCAGCGGTTTCAGGACTAAATGTAAGCAGGCGGCGGACTGTACCAGCGTCCTGCTTATTCATGAGGCTAAGCAGACTTTCTGCCTCGTGTGACGGCATTTCTCCAAGGACATCAGCGGCGTCATCGGGATCCATAGCTTCCAGAACGTCGGCGGCACGGGCGAGCGGTAACGCTGTAAGAAGCTCCGTCTGATCGTCATCGGGAAGCTCCTGCACAATATCGGCAAGACGCTCATCATCAAGTACAGAGGCCAATTCCAGACGCCGCTTTTGCGGAAGGCTAAGAATAGCGGAGGCAACATCTGCTGGGCGCATGTCCTCATATCGTTGGGCAAGAGCAGCCGCATCCTGCTCATTATTCAAAACAGTGGTGTTAGAGAACCCTTGAATAAATTCCCACTCCACTAGATGGATAGCACCGCGGCGGGAGAAGGGGCCGGTGCGACGGCGTACGGCTAGCCGGGAAACAATCCAGTCACGGCTTCGTGTTTGTTCAATTTCAACATCTGTGACAACGACGTTTTTACCGTCAAGATCTTCAATTTCAGGATCGCGTACCTGGACGATGGAGTCCACCATTTCGCCTAGTACTTGGATCTCCATAGGGTGTTGTTTGAAGGAACGGACAGTGACGTTTCCTGTCACGAGGGTGACGGCAGATTCAGAAAAACTCGCAATGCGCAGCATGGGGAGGAAGATACGGCGTCTATTGAGAAGCTGAATAACCAGCCCTACAGCACGAGGTGAAGAAGTGGGATCTTGCAGGGTAAGAACAACATCCCGAACGCGACCAAGTGATTCACCATCGGGGCCGAGAACGACAAGATTATCTAGTCGCCCTACGAAAACACGGTTAGGTGAGTTCATGTATTCAGTGTAATGCGTGCGGAATTAACACTGTAGCGTAATTAACACTGTAGGCATTGTCACATGTACTCCACAGTAAGATGCGGTGTGAAGTGCCACTATACTAGATGGACAGTGCTGGGTAGACGCAGTAGTGCGTATTGTCTGCGAGAGCGGTGTCATGAAAAAGAAATTTTCTGCTCCTTGGGCGCACAGAGTGTATAGAACGTACAGTGCGTACAGAAATACGCGCCATCTTTCCAGACGTACATTTCTTAGGATGGCTGGGTCTGCAGGAGTCCTCGGGTTGGGGGCAGCAACGGGCTGTAGTTTGGATGAGACCCTACAAAAGAATGTTATTCGTGGCACCACCATGGGAACGTATTATGCAATTACGTATCTCCATGATGGGAAAAATCCTTCTGTTGAGGATGTTCGTAAAAAGATAGAAGAACGGTTTTCCGCTATTAATCAGCAGATGTCCACCTATATTCCGGACTCTGAACTGTCTCGGTTTAACCAGTTCCGTGACGTTAATACTCCTTTTCCTGTTTCTTCAAACGTTATTACGGTGGTGCGGGAGGCTATCCGTCTTCATGCAGTTACTGCGGGAAAACTTGATGTTACTGTTGGGCCGTTAGTGAACTTGTGGGGGTTTGGCCCAGATGGCCGTGCGAATAGGGTACCTACCGACGCTGAGATTAGGAGAGCTAAAGCACAGTGCGGCATCAATAATTTGGACATTGTTGGGGATGCACTGGTGAAGAAAATTCCGGACCTTTATGTTGATCTATCTTCTATTGCTAAAGGCTTTGGGGTGGAATACATTGCCGATGAATTAGAAGCATTGGGAATAGACCGTTACCTAGTGGATGTGGGGGGAGAGGTGCGCGGCCTGGGGGCTAGTGCGCATGGTGGTCCGTGGCGGGTAGCAGTAGAACGCCCGATATCGCAAGAGGATACGTTCTTAGACCGGATGGTGCATTTAGCCGATTCTTCAGTAGCCACATCGGGGGATTATCGTAACTATTTTGAAAAGGACGGGCATCGTTATTCGCATACGATTGATCCGAGTACTGGCCGCCCTATTACTCATAATCTTGCCTCGGTAACTGTTATGCATCATTCGTGTATGACGGCTGACGGGTTGGCGACGGGCCTTGACGTATTGGGACCCGATAAAGGTATGGAACAGGCTATAAAAATGGATATAGCTTGCACCATGATTGTTAAAGAAGGCGGGACATTCCACGAAAAAATGTCACCGGCCTGGCGTCGACAAACAGAATAAAGAGTAACAGAGTAGAGATTAGAGCCATTTCTTTCGTCTGAAGACCATGTACATAGTGACTGACCAGACCACCATGAGGGCAACGACAACATAGTAGGCTCCGTGAACTTCAAGCAAGGGCATGAATGTGAAGTTCATACCGTAGATGCTGGCGATAAGTGTGGGGACGGCAATGATGGCAGCCCATGCAGACAATGCACGGCTAATAACGTTTTGCTCAACGCCTACTTTTGCAGCTGCAGCAGAGATGAGGGAGCTGAGCACTTCATCGAATCCGTGCACGTCTGATATGGCGCGCAGGAGGTGGTCTTCAACGTCGCGGAAGTAACTGCGGATATCTTCGTCTACGTAGATTTGGTCACTGTTGCACAGTTCGTGGAGTGGTGTGCGGAGTGGCGAGATGAGGTGTTTAATTTCCAGCACTTCTCGTTTTACGGCATAAATTTCATCAATGTCGATATCGGTGTTGGGATCGAAGACTTCCTCTTCTAGGTCGTCAATATCGTTATCCATGAGTGCTGCGACTTTAAGATATGAGTCCACAACATGGTCGACGACGCTGTAGAAACACATCATGGGACCTTGTGCTAGATCCTCGGGATTGTGCGAGAGGCGTTTGTGGACTCTATCGAGGCTGCGACCGTTGCCGTGTTGTATAGAGATAAAGTAGTTTTTACCTGCGACAAGAACCACTTCACCTGTTTCAACGGCGTCTGCAGGATTGTCGATAACTTCGTGGTCAACATAGCGGAGGGTGCGGGCTACTAGGGTAAGGGAATCGTCGAAGGACTCAAGTTTGGGGCGTTGGTGGTCGGTAGAGCAGTCTTCTACAAGGAGTTCGTGTAGATTGTAGACACGCCCTACGTGTGTCATCTGCCGACGATTCGGGTCGCGGAGTTGTAGCCATACGAAATGTCCGGGATGCTCTTCTACCCAATGGAAGCCACTGCGATAGTCGAACGTGCGGTCAATGTGGTGTCCGTTCTCATCATAAACATCGCATCCTGTGGTTGCTTCAGCAGTGGGGATATGGGCATTCTCTCTAGACTCTTCGTGAGTATTTTTCTGAGGGTTGAAGAGTTTATCCCAGAAGGTAGTAAAACCCATTGCACGCTCCTGTAGATGAGGTAGGCGGACTAGAGAGTAGTTAGTGGTCGGATGGCATGTGCTGCAAATCATGATAGTAAGCGACACATTCATCGTAGCGGGGAAGTGCTTCAGATTCTTTTACAGCTCTTAATGTGGGCGCTGCTTGATCTTTCTCTGACAGTGTTAGGCAACTTTTATTACCGAGACCGTATTTTTCACACCATGTGTTAAATGGCAGTGAAAGAGTTGGGTCAAATGGGTTAATGCCATGTTCAGCAGGCGGATTATAGGCCTCTGAACAGAGATAATTTAAAGCTGCATCATCGGTGAGTCCAATAACAAGGTGTCCCATTCCCTCGGGGAGAAAGACAGCTTTTCCACTATTAGGTGACAACTCGACGGCAACATGTTGAGAAAAAGTTGGAGAACCTACACGGAGGTCTACAAGGACATCTAATAAACGCCCGCTAGCTGCATAAACGTACTTGGATTGTCCTGGTGGAACATCTGCGAAGTGGATTCCGCGAACGGCGCCACGGTGAGTGGGGCTAAGGTTTGTTTGCTTTACAGCCAGTTTATAGCCAACCGTATCGATAAAGGTAGGGGCATGAAATGGGGCTGAAAAGAAACCCCGTTTATCCGGGAAGGTGGGGGCTTCAAAGAGAAAACACTGAGGAAGAGGAAGTTGTACTACATGCATGGAATGGAAGTTTACCTGTCGCTAGGATAAGACGAGTAAGGGTATTGTCTCTTACATCACTAGTGAGAAATATTGTGACGTGAAGGGGATACAAGTGACACAGACTATCACAACACGTAATAACGCCGATGACGGTATGTTCACTGCCGCAATTAATGAAGATGCGGTAACAGAAGAAGAAGTATTGAAGTATCACCTCGATGGAAAACTCGATATCGCGCTGCATTCTCCACTAGATACCCAGCACGATTTATCAGTTGCCTACACCCCTGGAGTAGCTCTCGCATGTAACGACATCTACGACAAACCAGAAGATGTCAGGCGCTACACCTGGGCAGGACGCCTGGTCGCCGTTATTAGTGACGGAACTGCAGTGCTTGGGCTGGGAAACATTGGTCCAAAAGCCGCACTCCCCGTTATGGAAGGTAAATGCGCACTGTTCAAACAGTTCTCCGGGCTCAATGCTATCCCGATTGTACTAGACACTACCGACCCCGATGAGATCGTCGAGACATGTATCCGTCTACAACCCAGTTTCGGCGCAATCAACTTGGAGGATATCTCTGCACCGCGCTGCTTCGAAATCGAAAACCGTCTGAAAAAAGAACTCGATATTCCCGTCATGCACGACGATCAGCATGGTACAGCGGTTGTTGTCCTTGCCGGTATGATTAATGCCTGCCGGTTTACCGGGCGCAAAGCAGAAGATCTGAAAGTTGTTGTTTCGGGTGCCGGTGCTGCCGGCGTTGCCTGCACAAAAATTATTCTCAATGCGGGAGTCAAAAACATTGTGGTGTTAGATTCCCATGGCATTATTTCGCGCGGTCGAGATGGTCTTAACCCCGTAAAAGAAAAACTGGCTAAGATCACCAACCCGAACAATATCGTCGGTGGACAGGAAGAAGCACTGCGCGATGCTGATGTTTACGTGGGAGTGTCTTGCGGACATGTACCAGAAGACGTTGTGAAGACCATGGCTCCTGACGCCATGATCTTCTCGCTCTCTAACCCCGACCCGGAGATACCTATCGACGTTGCACACCGGCATGCTTCCATTGTCGCAACGGGCCGTTCTGATTATCCCAACCAGCTCAACAACGTTCTCGCTTTCCCCGGTATTTTCCGAGGAGCTTTGGACGCGTGTGCTACCGATATCAGTGAAGAAATGCTGCAGGCAGCCGCCTATGCCATCGCTGACGTTATCGACCCGGATGACTTAGCAGCTGACTACATCATTCCATCGCCACTCGATACACGGGTATGCCCAGCCGTCACAGCTGCTGTGAAAGCTGCTGCAGAAAAAGCTAAGCAATCGTAACTATTACTGCGGTAG
Organism: Lawsonella sp.; assembly: GCF_011525565.1. Taxonomy (NCBI): domain Bacteria; kingdom Bacillati; phylum Actinomycetota; class Actinomycetes; order Mycobacteriales; family Lawsonellaceae; genus Lawsonella; species Lawsonella sp. Next base: position 365,288 of record NZ_WVRS01000001.1, on the reverse strand, counting down.
CGTAGTCGAAAATACTGTATCCATCAGTAGATTTTGCTCGGCATGGTTAACACTGGAAACACCAGTAGCCGGTGCCGACATACTGCGCCGTGAGAAGTGCTCAAAAGGTGGAAGATTCCCAACGACCGTAGGGAGTTTCACCTTGAGGAATGGCCATGCTCCCTGGTTAGACGGTTCTTCCTGGACCCATACGACTTTCTCGACCTGTGGGTAGCGCGCTACAAGCTCGTAGAGACGTCGGAAGGGCACAGGATAGATTTGCTCCAAACGAGCAATTGCCAGGTCATAGCGGCTCTCTGCATCGCGGCGGCGAGCCAACTCGTAATACACCTTGCCAGAGCAGAGCACTAAGGTCTTTACCGAGCTAGGGTCATGTAGCTGTGTGCGGTCGTAGAAATACGGGTCGTCAATAACAGACCGGAATTTGCGCTGCGTAAAATCTTCCAGGGGGCTGGTGGCTGCTTTCATTCGCAACATAGACTTCGGCGTCGCCACAATAAGCGGACGAACGATACTAGAAAGAGTATGGCGACGAAGTAGATGGAAATAATTGGCTGGCGTAGAGGGCTGCGCAATTGTCATATTGGACTCAGCACACAGTTGTAGATAACGCTCAATACGTGCAGAAGAGTGATCCGGTCCCGCCCCTTCTTGCCCATGGGGAAGAAGCATAACGAGCCCTGAACACTGGTTCCACTTAGCCTCCGCGGAGGAAACGTACTCGTCGACAATAGTTTGTGCACCATTGGCGATGTGCCTCCCAACAGACAAGAGCATCGGTGTGGGCCACACTGTATCCGTATTCCACGCCCAGTCCAGCGAACTCGGATAGTGACGAATTATAGATATCAAAGTGCCCGCCGTGAGTTTGGGCAATAGCCCGGAGCGGACTATAAATATTGCTATTTTTCCTATCTACGATAATGGCGTGGCGTTGTGTGAACGTACCGCGACAACTATCCTCTCCCGCAATACGAATATCGCGTCCCTCCTGGAGTAGTGACCCCCAGGAAAGAAGTTCCGCCATCGCCCAGTCAACCTTGCCTTCGCGCGTCATCCGGTAGCGGGATTCCAGAATGGGCTTTACTCGTGGGTGAACAGAGAAGCCTTCGGGGACATTGATGAAGGCATCACCAATCTCTTCCAAACGTTCAGCAGAAATAGCAGTTTGAAGATTGTAGGGAACACGCTGCTTGGTAGCAACAGAGTGGGAGAGCGGTGCAGATTCCTTCTCCAGTTCTTTAACCTGTTGGAAAACGTTTTCAAGTTCTCCACGGTAATCCTGCATAGCAGTTTCTGCTTCTTGTGTGGTGATGTCTCCACGCCCAATGAGAGTTTCCAAGTAAGACTGCCGCACGGAGCGTTTATTGTCGATAATGTCGTACATGGCAGGCTGCGTCATGGAGGGGTCGTCAGCCTCATTGTGGCCCCGGCGACGGTAGGAAACTAGGTCAATAACAACATCTTTAGCGAAGCGCTGGTTAAATTCGACTGCAGCGCGAGCAACGCGGACACATGCCTCCGGATCATCTCCATTGACGTGGAAAACAGGAACGCCAAAAGCTTTCGCAATATCAGTGCAGTATTCGCTAGAGCGTCCCTGCGAAGGAGAAGTCGTGAAACCGATTTGGTTATTCACCACAATATGGACAGTGCCACCCACGTTATAGCCTTCCAATAACGCTAAATTGAGAGTTTCGTAGGCTACACCTTGGCCGGAGAAAGCGGCGTCGCCATGCAGCATAAGCGGCATGACGGGATACTCTGTCAGCTGCTCTGCTTGTTGTTCTGTTTGTCGTTTTTCAGAATCGTCGTGCGAAGTGTGGTCTGTTGTGCGAGCGAGAAGATCCTGCTTGGCTTTGACAATGCCAATAAGAACTGGGTCAACGGCCTCCAAGTGGGAAGGATTGGCGGTGAGCGTCACTTTAATGTCGTTATCGCCATACATCTGGTAGTGGATACCTTCGGATCCCAAATGGTACTTCACGTCGCCGGAGCCCTGCTGTTCAGTGGAGAGCATATTGCCTTCAAATTCACTGAAGATCTGCTTGTAGGGTTTGCCGACGATATTAGCGAGGACGTTAAGGCGACCCCGATGTGGCATGCCGATAACAACTTCCTGCACATGATGGTCGGCGGCAACATCAATAATGCGATCCATCATAGGGATGAGGGATTCAGAGCCTTCGAGGGAGAAGCGTTTCTGCCCCACATATTTTGTTTGGAGGAAAGACTCAAATGCCTCTGCCGCAATAAGAGTAGTGAGTGTGAGTTTTTGATCCTTGTTGGAGAGAGGAGCATTCGTATTCTCCACATAGGTACGGATCCATTCACGCTGCTCATTGTCAAGAATATAGGTGTACTCGACAGTCATTTTTCCGCAATAGGCACTGCGGAGAATTGTCATGACGTCACGCAGTTTCATACGTTCATGCCCGGCTAACCCACCTACTGCAAACTCACGATCGAGGTCCCATATAGTTAGCCCATACGTGGCAATGTTGAGATCGGGATATGTTTGGCGTTTGCGACCAGGTTCGCTGAAATTCAGTGGGTTCGTATCCGCAATTAGGTGACCGCGATCGCGGTAGGCCTCAATAAGCTGGAGAACTCGGGCGTCCTTATTAACACTGTGGGAGGTAATATCACGACGCCACCGCCATGGTTCGAAAGGCAGATTAAGACTCGTAAAGATCTCGTCGTAGAACTCATCGGACAGCAATAATTTATGAATGGTTCCCAACCATTCGCCAGATTCAGCGCCCTGGATAATGCGGTGATCATAAGTGGAGGTAACCGTCAGCATCTTGCCGACACCTAATTCAGCGAGACTCGTCTCACTCATTCCTGCATATTCTGCCGGATATTGCAGTGCACCAACACCGAGAATACATCCCTGACCAGGTGTGAGGCGGGGGACAGAACGAATAGTACCAATTCCGCCCGGGTTAGTGAGTGATATAGTTACTCCCGCAAAATCAGCTGCAGTAAGTTCACCATTGCGGGCACGTGCCACAATATCTTCATAGGCAGCGACGAACTGTCGAAAGTCCATATTTTCGGTTTCTTTAATGGCAGCAACAACTAGGGAGCGGCCACCATTTTTCCCGCGTAGATCTACCGCTAAGCCAAGATTGATATGGTCTGGCTGTACACGCGTGAAATGCCCATCTTTTTCTTCCAGACGGCAGTTCATATTCAGATACGCTTTTATAGCTTGAATCATGGCGTAGCCAATAAGGTGAGTGAAAGAGACCTTCCCGCCGCGCGTTTTCGCAAGATAACTATTAATGAGAAGACGGTTCTCTATCATCAACTTTGCGGGGATAGACCGCACCGAGGTCGCCATGGGAATATCGCGAGAAGCGTTCATGTTGCGGGCAATTGCACGAGCCACACCACGGAGCAGGGTCATTTCTTCCGCTTCTAGGGTTGGATACGTGGGACCAGTAGGTTGCTCCACGTTGTACATAGTGGTGAGGGCATCTTTCGCGGCAGAACGTACCTTTTCTGTGGAAACACGCTCAACATGAACAGGATCTGCGGCAGTCTCCGAATAGTTGTAGTCGGAGAGGAAGGCTGTGGGGTTGGTGGGGCCACCGGGTTCAGAGATAACTTTTTCTTCTCTTTGTGGAAGGACGTGTGTGGGGGTGGGGATTAACCGGTGATCAGTAAAGTAGGCGCGCCAAGATTCATCAACACTGTCTGGATCACTGTCTGGATCATGACGGAACTTTCGATACATTTCGTCTACTAACCATTGGTTCTGTCCAAAAGAATCTGATGGTATCGTCACTGGTAATCCTCATTTTCTTAGAGTATTTTCTTCTCTCCATGGTACCTAGAAAGTAGAGAGAGTGATTTAAGTTACAGAAAAGCATGTAAGAATAAGTAAATTTTAACTGCAGCACGCTGTCCGCACGCCATCCCGATTAGGATAATGCTGTACATATGCCCCGCTACGCGACAACTTCACTACCTCGTGGAGAGCACCAACACCATGCGTATGAATAAAGAAGATCGTCGAGCGCACCTTATAAAAGCAGCTATGATCGTTGCTCGGCGAGAAGGTTTCGCACAAGTTACCACCCGTGCCGTAGCCCAAGAAGCCGACATCTCCCTTGGTGTAGTGCACTACTGTTTTCAAGATAAAGAAGAACTGCTCTACGAAATGGCTGCTCATACCATTAACGAAATTATTTCTACCATCACCAACAGCGTGCGCACCACCGTTTCCCGAACAGAGTCAAACAGTATGACAGGGCTCAGTATTACCGGATTAGAAGAAGCGTTATACAGCGATGCCATTAGAGTCCTCAACGAAACATCCGCCAAAGCCGAAAACTCTCCACTGATATACGAGATCATCTCGTACGCATTCCACAACTCGAATAAACGCTTTCAAGATCTCATCACCCGCTACTACAATTCCCTCACCCAACTGTTCTGCAATTACCTCGAACTAATAGCGCAACGCACCGCCGTTGTCTGGTCAATGGATCTCAACCAGTTAGCATCCGTTATCGTCGACCTTATGCATGGCTATCTCCTCCGGCACCTCAGTCTCCGAACTCCCCAAAAACCCGCTCTAGCAAGTAGCGCGGATGCCATGAAAGTGGTGGAAGAGTCCCTTACCCTCGTCATACGGACAATTGTCCGTAATGCCGAAAAACGTCCCGTCTCTCTCCCCCTACACTAGAAGGTATGACGATCACTAGCGCACATTCTCTTCCCGCACGAGACTGGAACGACTGGGACACTCTTGGCAGCGAAGCCGTAGCATTCACACAAGAGCTCATCCGCATCCCCTCCGTTAATACTGGCGACCCCGATATTGGTGACGGGGAAGACCGCTGCATTCACTTCATTGCCGACAAACTCGCTGAAGTAGGAATAAAAGGGGACTACCTAGCATCCCGCCCGGGACGCGGAAACTATCGCATCATTATCCCCGGAGACGACCCACATGCGCTTCTCCTCCACGGACACGTCGACGTCGTCCCCGCCAACGCCGACGAATGGGACCACCCCCCATTCAGCGGTGACATTATTGACGGCTGGATCTGGGGACGAGGCGCTGTCGACATGAAAGATTTTGCCGGCATGATGCTGGCAGTCGCCCGCCACTATGCACTTAGCGGCATGCGACCAGCACGCACTCTCATGATGGTGTGGTTCTCGGACGAAGAACACGACGGAGTATGGGGATCCCACTGGCTCGTTGACCACCATCCTGAATGGTTCACAGGCGTAACCCAAGCACTCAGCGAAGTGGGAGGCTTCTCCGTCACCCTTCCCGGCTATCCAGATAAGCGAATCTATCCCCTCGCTGTTGCCGAAAAGGGGGTAGCGTGGGCACGGCTTAGTGCTACAGGTCGCGCCGGGCACGGTTCACGCCCCTCCGGAACTAATGCAGTATCAGTAATTGCGCGTTCTGTAGCAGCGATCGCCCGCTATCAATTCCCCATTGTCCATACTCCAGCACTGGATGCTTTCTTGGACACAATCACCGAAGTAACAGGCCAGCAGTATGACGATGATGACCTCGATACCGCCACTGAAGAGTGGGGATTCTTAGGGCCCGTTGTGCGTGCTAGTTTGCGTCATACCGCCGCCCCCACACAGCTGCATGCCGGCTATGCAGTGAATGTTATCCCAGCTGAAGCAACAGCAACTATCGACTGCCGTGTTCTCCCCGGGCATGAAGAAGAGTTTTTCCACACTGTTGACACGCTGCTGCGTACTGAATTGGGGGAAGACTATGAAGCACTCACCATTGAGTGGGAGCAACCCAATGCCGTATCCAGTGACCCCCATGCACCCTTTGTGGATACTGTGCGGGCATCTCTTGCTACGACTGACCCCGCTGGGGTAGTGGCACCCTACCACCTACCAGCTGGAACAGATAATAAGTTCCTGCAGCATCTAGGTATTGAATGTTTCGGCTTCGTGCCCCTGCAACTTCCCAGCGACTATGACGGTTTTGGCCATTTCCATGCAAAAAACGAACGAGTCCCCGCCAGTGCCGTCCATGGCGGTGCCCGCGTACTAGCCCATCTCACTCAGCATGCATAAACAGAAGAGACAAGAGACGCGGGAGACTCCACATACGCGATCTCGGGAAGCTCTCCCACAGGGAGTCTGGGTCCTCGTAGGGGCAGCATTTCTCATAGCCATTGGCTATGGGCTTATTACGCCAGTGCTACCACAGTATGCGCACAGTTTTGGTGTGAGTGTTATGGCGGCATCCGCCATTGTTAGTGTGTTTGGCTTTATGCGATTGGTCTTTGCACCAGCGTCCGGCAAACTTATTAATGCATTAGGCGCGCGTCCCATGTACATCACTGGTCTTTTTATCGTGGCCGCGTCCACATTGGCAACGACTTTTGCTCACGGTTACTGGGAACTTATTGTCTACCGTGGTGCAGGTGGCATTGGATCCACACTGTTCACTGTTTCCGCCACCGCCATGATTGTTCGCATGGTTCCCGCACACATGCGGGGACGCGCCACCTCGGCATACGGTGGTGCCTTTCTCATCGGTAATATTGCTGGCCCCGTGGTGGGTGGCATGTTGGGGCACGTGGATATTCGTCTGCCTTTCTATGTCTATACAGTGGCGCTATTGTTGGCGATCATTGTTGTGTGGCAGATGCTTCCCGCTGGGCGTATCCCGCAGGCTGCTGATAATACGGACAATGCCAAAGAAGATAAAAAGAACTGTGAAGAGTCCTCATCACCACAGCACACAACATCTTCTACTACAGTGTGTACTCCTGAGCTGAAGCTACGAGACGTCAAGCGGGATAGCGCCTACTGGGCCTGCCTAGCGACAAACTTTTCTAACGGGTGGGGAAACTTCGGTGTCCGCGTAGCACTCTTACCGCTTTTCGTTTCCTCTCTTCTTCATACAAATGGGGCAGCGCAAGCTGGTATCGCCATGGCTATTTTTGCCATTGGAAACGTTGTGGCGCTCTACACTACACGGCACTGGTCAGATCGGTGGGGGAGGCGTCCACTCATTATTGGTGGACTCATTCTCTGCGGAATAATGACGATACTTCTTGGGCAAGGAACAAACATTGGCGTCATCTACGGCCTTTCCTTTCTCGCCGGTCTCGGTGGGGGCGTGATTAACCCCGCCCAGCAGGCTGCTATTGGGGATGTTGTAGCAGGTTATCGTGCTGGCACAATATTGGCATCGGTACAGATGTCCTCAGATCTTGGATCTATTGTGGGAACATTGGTGGCTGGCGCTATTGCGGATGCATTGGGCTATACCTGGGCATTCGGCATTACCGGCATTGTTTTGACGGTAAGTGCTCTGGCCTGGGTCCCGGCACGTGAAACGCTACCGTCAGTAACAGAAAACTGTACTACCTCTCGCTCCCTTTAGGTTTCCGCAGGTAGTAGCAGGTAGTATAGGATCCGATGACTACTGTCGAAACATTTTCTGACTTCGCTCTGCCCGCTCCGATTCTTCAAGCAATCAGTGACCTCGGTTTCGAGTCCCCCAGCCAAATTCAGGCTGCTACTATCCCTCTCCTCCTTGCCGGAAAAGACGTTGTGGGCATGGCCCAAACCGGTACCGGCAAAACTGCCGCTTTTGGCCTACCCATGGTGGCGTCAATTGACCCCGAGCTTAAAGCTCCCCAAGCTCTCGTTCTTGCCCCTACCCGTGAACTCGCCCTGCAAGTAGCGGACGCAGTGTCTACCTTCGCCCGGCACCTGCCCGGTGTGAAAGTTCTCCCCATCTATGGGGGACAGTCCTACGGTGTCCAGATCGCTGGATTAAAACGCGGGGCACAGATTATTGTGGGCACCCCCGGGCGCATCATTGACCATCTCTCTAAGGGAAAACTCGATCTTTCCGAACTGCGTTATCTTGTGCTCGATGAAGCTGATGAGATGCTCAAGATGGGGTTTCAGGAGGATGTTGAAGAGATCCTCTCACAGACTCCCGAGACGCGTCAGACCGCGCTTTTCTCCGCGACGATCCCGCCGGCTATCCGGCGCATTTCGGAGTCATATCTCACCGATCCGCAACAAATTGAGATTGAGACTCCCACCACCACTAACGCCAATATCGAACAACGCTACGTGATTGTTAACCAGCGATCCAAGATTGATGCGCTTACTCGTATCCTCGAGGTAGAGACCTTCGAGGCCATGATTCTTTTCGTCCGCACCAAGCAGCAGACCGAAGAGATGGCCGATAAGCTACGGGCACGTGGCTACGGTGCCGCCGCCATTAACGGTGATATGGTGCAGGCGCAGCGTGAACGCACCATTAACCAGCTCAAAGAAGGCGCACTCGATATTCTTATTGCCACCGATGTGGCTGCCCGCGGCCTTGATGTTGACCGTATTAGCTACGTCCTCAACTACGACATGCCGCATGACCCCGAGTCTTACGTTCACCGCATTGGGCGTACTGGCCGCGCCGGTAGAACTGGCCAGGCACTGCTTTTCGTCACGCCGCGCGAGCGCCGCATGATTAAACAAATCGGGCGTGTCACAGGGCAGTCTCTGGAAGAAGTCAAACTTCCCAGCGTGGACGATGTGAACGAAACCCGCGTGCGCCGCTTCAACGAGTCCATCACTCACGCTTTAGAAGACGAACACCTGGATCTTTTCCGCGGGTTCGTACAACTTTATGCAGCAGATACCGGCGTCGACATGGTAGGTATTGCTGCCGCTTTAGCAGTACAAACCGTCGATGACACTGAGGATTTCCTCCTTACCGAGGAACTAGAAGTAGAGGACTACCAGGGGCGGCAACGTTCCTTCTCCCATGGTGGAAAGCGTAAAGAAGGACGGCACCAGTCACGCAGTGGCAAAGATCTCGTGTCCTACCGTATTGCTGTTGGCAAACGCCATAAAGTCACCCCCTCCAGCATTGTGGGCGCTATTGCGAATGAGGGCGGTATCAGTAGTGCCGATATTGGCCACATCTCTATCCGGGGTGACCATTCCCTCGTCGACATGCCAGCTGACCTTCCCCAAGAAGTCTTCGATAATCTCCAGAAGACACGGATTTCTGGGCAGCTTATTCACCTGGAGTTGGATCCGGGCCCGCCCGCCAACCGCCCCGGTGCACTAAAGCAGGCAAAACGGGATAAGAAACAGAAGGGCAATTACAAACGCCCCAAGAAGTACTCCCGCAAGCAAAATCATGACCGGAGTGACTGGAAAAATCGGAATAATCGGAAAGACTGGAATCCCCGATCTACAAAGAGCTACCAGCCAGGTGGTAAAGGGTATTCCAAGAAAAATGATTTTTCCGGGCATAAGCACGGCAAAAAGCACTAAGAGTGCACTAGGAACGGTGACATAGTCGGCGCGCTCCGGAAAGCGCATGCCAATCAGCTTCCGTAATAGCAAGCTGATAGTAAATGGCGACAGTAAGGTAGCGTGCCGCATACCAACACTGAGATCCCTTCCACGGCGGTAGCCATTCACTGGGGGTACTGTCGCCCTTGTCGATATTGACATCGCCAGACACAACAACCAGATTGCGTTCTATATCGTTGGCAAAACTTGTCCGTTTCCGCTGCGGCCACTGGGCTGCCCCCAAATCCCAAGCGGCTGCCAGTGGGAACAAGTGGTCAATATGTTTCTGACGACGCTGTTGGGGAAGAGGCTGCCCAGTATAAGGATCCAGTGGTGAAGAGAGGTTACGCAGCATATCAGAGCGCGTATCGACACCATTATGGCTGCCTGGTGCGTCAGAATTATCAGTCCAGGGCTCCCCAAAACTACACGCAGACGTGCCTGTACAGGATCTCTCATAGCCCAGTACATGATGTCGCGTAGAAACAACACGAACACGCGCAAGAAGTTTGCTGACATCATCGCGGGAGGGGCTACCCGGCCATTGCTGTCGGGGAGGAATCCACTGCAAACCCATCATCACCAGCGCAATCACGAGCGGGACAATAACCCATCCCACCCACAGTAGCCACCGGCGTCCGCGTAAACTCCACAAATGAACCGGCTCAGCAGCTATGTTTTGAGGTGCTGTTCGAGGCGTTGTTTGAGGAGAGGTCTGGAGTGCCGTCTGCGCTGTCGTCTGAGATACTGTGCTGAATGGTGGAGGAGATAAAGGTGGAGGAGATGAAAGCATAAAAGTATTTCTCTACTAGGGGAAGAACCTGTAGTTAAGCACATGTACGTTCTTCGTGGGGGAGCTACTTTATGCCCTCGGCGCGTATTGTCGCTAATAGGCCATGGCGCAGCAGAAAATGTTACAGGGGACTGGTTGGATAGAAGCATGACTCAACCCGCAGCATCATCCTACGAGCTACGCGGTCGGTGGATACCCGACCGCGGCTTAATGCTGTGGATTCGTGATGTTGCAGGGGGAGAGGTAGTAGGCCGAGTAGAGGATTTACCGGACGCAGCATTCCCCGCACTCATCACGACACTCATCAGCAGAGTGCCAGTTTTCCGCCATAGTCTTCCTTTCACCACAGTGGATAGTGACGGACACCCCCGCTCCCAGACTGTTCCCTGCCTTGTGATTAGTGCAGGAGCAGCCCTCAACTTCCTCACCGCCTGCAATGAGACCGCCTGTAATGAGGAGCCAGACCCCATTCCTGGTTTAGGAGACGACCTGCGTTTTCTTGCCCACGCAGTAGCAGGCGTGAACCAGTGGGTGCGGGCCGGCCGAGTCGTCCCCCGACTATGGAGAAAAGGCCCCACCTGGTACGCCCAATGGCAGCTGCTCGGCGGGGGAGCACAACGCGTATGGTTAACAGAACTTCTCCACGCTATGCCACCAGAACTCGCCCACAATGGCGGGTTTGCTGCCGTAGAAAGTTTCGTAGAGGCCATGACGGCAGAAACCTGCCGGCACAAGCTCCGCACTATGCCGCACCGTCCACGCCACCCTTTCGTAGAAGCACTCATCACCGGAGAACCCTTTCTTGAAGGAAACATAGGATTTTCCGAAAGACTACGAGAATGGCAGAACGGAGCCGCAGACAATGACACAGAATTAGTACTGCGTATCCACGAACCTCTGCCTGATACCCCCGACTGGTGGGGGTTAGAAGTGTCCGTGCGAGTTCTCGGCGGCGCCCCAGAACCCCTCATTCCCAGTGCAATCGATGCGGCCTCCTACACCACAGCAACCCGTCTGTGGGGGCGGGCAACAGACGCCTACCCGGCACTACTAGACAGTATCCCCTCCGGCTACGGGGAAGACCGCCTCCTCACCACCACACAAGTCACAGACTTCGTCACCCGCGGAGTAGACCTAGTCCGCGCACAAGGTGTTGTCGTCATGCTGCCACGCGCCTGGGTCTCCGCTCCCGTATCTGTCCGGCTACACGTCACTCCCGGCGAGGATGAACAAGCCGCCCGCTCCGCCGTCAGCGGCGCCAAAGTTGGCCTAGACGCCATCATGGACTACCAATGGCAAGTGGCATTAGGGGAAACAGTTCTCAGCCCCGCGGAACTTTTTGACATTGTGCAAGAACAATCCGGGTTAGTCCATTTACGTGACGGCTGGGTACAAGCAGACCCGCTACTGTTGCGCCGGGCTGCCGAGTTTATTGCGGCTAAGAGTGGAAAACGGCGTAAAAAAGCGTTGCGGCAGGCAGATCTCGAATCGACGCAGCAGGGGGCCGCTGGCGATATTCTGCATGAGCTTGTCAGCAGTGAAGCCCCCGTGCCGGTAGCGGGGGTAGCTGGATCGCAGATGATCGATGATCTTATGGCCCACTGTGCGCAGCCCGTTCACGTCACAACTGACGGCCTTGTCAATGCACAACTGCGTCCCTATCAACAACGTGGCGTGGATTGGATAGCAAGCCTTGACATGCTTGGCCAGGGTGGAATTTTGGCTGATGACATGGGTTTGGGGAAAACCCTTCAAGTACTCACTGTTATGGCCTATGACAAAGCATGTGGGGTGGTCCCCGCAGAATCTGCAGTACTTGTTGTCTGCCCCATGTCTCTTGCCGCTAACTGGTATCACGAAGCACAAAAATTTGCTCCACAACTTTCCGTCGCTATTCACCATGGTGCCGATCGACAGGCTGGGGAAGAATTCCGTACTTTAGTGGCGCAGCATGATGTCATTATTACGACGTATAACCTTCTCCATCGAGATCGTGCGGAGCTGGAAAAAATAACGTGGTGGAGAATTGTGTACGATGAGGCGCAGCATTTGAAAAATGTTGCGACACAACAATCACGCGCTGCCCGTGCTTTGCCAGCAACTCATCGTCTTGCCCTTACTGGTACTCCCATGGAGAACAATTTAGAGGAATTCCGGGCCATTATGGATCTGGTGAACCCAGGATATTTGGGGACGCAGCATGGTTTCCGCCATCATTACGCATTACCGATTGAACGCGACCATGACGACACTATGGCAGCGCAATTACGTTCTCTGACATCTCCTTTCCTCCTGCGTCGCCTTAAGAGTGATCCGGCAGTTATCAGTGATCTACCGGAGAAGACAGAAATCGTTATGCGGGCCACTCTCACAGCTGAACAGGCTGGCCTTTACCAAGCTGTCGTTGACGACATGATGGAAAAAATCCAGCAGGCAAAGGGACTGCAGCGTAAAGGGGCGGTCCTGGCGGCGCTAACAAAGCTAAAGCAAGTTTGTAACCATCCCGCCCACTATTTCGGTGATGGTTCTGCGGTTCTCCGCCACGGACAACACCGTTCTGGAAAACTCGCATTGCTGGAAGAACTCCTCTCAACAATTCTGGCGGAAGGGGAGAAGGCTCTCATTTTCACCCAGTACAAAGAGTTTGGTGAATATCTGTCGGACTATGTGAGGAAGCGTTTTGGTGTTCCTGCTCCTTTCTTACATGGTTCACTCCGACGCGAAGAACGCGACGCTATGGTGGATAGTTTCCAGTCTCCAGATGGGCCCCCTATTATGGTGCTTTCACTGAAAGCTGGGGGAACGGGGCTCACTCTTACTGCGGCAAACCACGTCATTCACTATGACCGGTGGTGGAATCCAGCCGTTGAGAATCAGGCCACTGACCGTGCCTATCGCATTGGTCAAACTAAGGATGTGCAGGTACGAAAACTTGTCTGCGACGGCACTATTGAGGAGCGTATTGACGACATTATTTCCCATAAATCCACCATGTCGGATCTTGTGGTGAGTACTGGCGAAACCTGGCTCACAGAACTCGACGACGAGCAGCTACAGGAACTCTTCCGTCTGGAGGTGACGTAAATGAGGGGTCTTGTCGCACAGAAAAGAACCGGACATTTTGGGCGTACCTGGTGGGGAAAGCAGGTAGAACAAGCATTAGAAGAACCCTATCGGAGGCAGGACTACCACAACTACCGGAATTCTGCTATCCGCCACCCCCATGTGACGCGGGCTAAAGCATTGGCGCGCAATGGTGCTGTCCTCGCTATGGAACATTATGGAACCACTGTGGCGGGGGAGGTACAAGGAAGCCAACTTTCGCCTTTTTCCCCAACTATTACCTGTGCCCCAGTTAGTGCTGCGACCATTGCTGCAGTGCGTACTGCTATCGCACAGCATCCCGGCTCTGCGGAAGAGATTATTGCGGGAACACTGCCCGCATTTCTGGAAGATCTTTTACCGCTGGGTGGCGCGGATCTGCATTGCGCATGTACTTGCCCAGCTATTGACCAACGGTGTTCCCACACACTTGCACTGGGATACCTCCTTGTGGAGCGAATGGACCGGGATAGTGAATGGTACCTGCAGCTTCGTGGAATCTCGCTGGGGGATATTCTTGTCTCAACAGATCCAGTGGAAGCAGAAACTAACACCACTGGTACTACCGTCACTATTCCGCGTGGGGAGCAGGCGCAGCGTATCACTCGGCCAGCGCATGCAGATGCAGACGAGTCGAAGACGGATACACCCATAGCGATTGATAGTTACCGTTATTGGTCGTTATCTGGTGAACTTCCCGAGGTGCCGCACCCACTACCAGATCCAGCCTATAAAGACCTCGATCCAGTGCAGAGGATGGCTGCTGCCACCGCCTACACTAATGACCCCGTTGATAAACTCACGATGGAATCCGATCTACACGATGCCTGGGACTTCCTCACTGGTGACATCGACACTGAGGAGACTACACATGACTGACAGCCTGCGTCTTCTACACAGCAGTGACTGGCATATTGGGATGACGCGCCGTCATCTCCCCGAATCAAAACAAGCTGTTTTTCGGGATGCTCGATTAAGCGCAGTGGAACGTCTCTGCGAGCATGCTGTCAACTATGATGTTGCGGCAGTAGTAGTAGCGGGGGATATTTTTGATGGCACTCAGCTAGATAGCAATACCATAGTGTCCCTGCTAGAAATGTTGGGAGACTTACCGTGTCCTGTTGTTCTGCAGCCAGGTAACCATGACTCGTATCAGCGTGAAAGTGTCTATTGCGCACCAGCGTTTCGTACCCACTGCCCAGATAACGTCATAGTTCCCACCGAACCTACCGTGTTGGTATTGCCAGAAATTTCCCAGCTAGAGCTCATTGTTGGGCCTTATACGAATCGCTACCCCACGGAAAACCCTTTTTTCACAGCACTGCAGAGTATAGAAAATCATCCTAAAGATTCCGATACTTACCGGGTAGGTATCGTGCATGGAAGTGTGGATACTTTCGCCCCGCAGTTGGATGATGCGATCGGTGGTGACGTTATTCCCCTTGAGAAGCTGGAAAACGCACTATCGCAGTACGACTGTGATTACATCGCGTTAGGGGATCGACATTCTACAGCCACGGTGGGGAAGAGCGGAAGAATCTGGTATTCAGGAAGCCCCGAAATGACAGATTTTGATGATGTGGAGAAGGATTCAGGGCACTGTCTCCTTGTTGAACTCGCAGCAGATGACTGCACAGTAACCCCACTCGATTGCGGGAAATGGACGTTTCATACTGTGCAGAAGGATATCAATAGCGTTGCCGATATCACTGAGCTAGCACACTATTTCGATACGCTTCCTAATAAACGCCGTACCGTCATTCGGTTGGCGTGTAACGCCACTCTTCCCCTCGATGACGCAGCGTATCTCGCTGAAGAAGAAGACCGCTGGGAAAGTATGCTGGCCGGGTTCCATGTATGGGAGAGAAATAGTTCTACACACGTACTTCCCGCCACCGATGAGGTGCGTAAAAATCTTGCCGGTTATGTGGCAGAAGCGGCAGATGAGCTTGCACAACAAGCGGAAGCCGGCGATGAAACTGCTCAAAATGCGCTTATGTTGTTGTATCGGCTAGCAGCACAGGGAGGATACCACTAATGCGCCTTCACTCCATTACAGTGCAGGATTACCGTGGAATTGCACAACAAAAGATTGATTTTCACGACCACGGTATCACCGTCATTGCAGGCCCCAACCAGTCAGGTAAATCCAGTGTTATTGAAGCTATTAACCTCGTTCTCACAGAGAAAGCGACTTCCCGTAAAGAAGCTGTTAAAGCGATTCGGCGCAGTGGGGTGGACCGTCCTGCCATTGTGGAGCTAGATGTCACTATCGGGGGGGAACGTTTTACCCTGCGGAAAGAATTTGGGCGGGGACGTCAAGCAGGGACAACGCTTGTCTTCGCGGATGGTAGTAAAGAGGCTTTGTGGGGAGATCCCGCACACAACTATGTGCAAGAACTGCTGGCAGAGCATGAAGATATGGCCCTGTTTTCTGCCCTGAGCTTTCTACAGGGGAAAGACTTAGCGAGTTTTGAACTTACCGACGGGCAGTCAGCTCTCCAAGAAGCATTGGATGCTGCCGCCAGTGAGCAGAATGATGGTGCCATGTCGGGGGACCATATTTTGGATGCGGCCCAGGCTGAATGTGATCGCTATTTCACAAAAACTGGACGTCCCAACAAGGAACGCAATCACAGTATTCAGGAAGAAGAAAAACTTACACAGGAGATTGCTGATCTTAAAGACCAGATAAAGGAAACACACGACATAGCGCAGAATGTCACGGAGCTTGCGACGCAGCGCGATACTTTAGCCGACCAGATTCACCAGGTAGAAGCGGACGAAAAAGAACTACAGCAGCAGGCGAAAAACTATGCCCATCAGCGACAGCAGAAAGATAAGTTACGCACTCAATTGACGGCAAATGAAGCGACGCTAGCTGCTGCACAGGCTGTTGTAGAAGCCGATAGTAATCTTCTTAACCAGCATGAGAATGTCCAAAAACGCATAAAAAATGCGGAAAAAGAGTTAGCGGACTTGCCATCTGCAGATGGCAACGAAGTAACGGAACTAGAAAAGAAGTGTGCGCAGTTAGCAACAGCACTTGAAGAGATGACGAGCGCTACTCATCTAGTAGATCTTGTGAAGCGTGAATATGCTCTCCACGACATACAAGAACAGGCGAAAAAACTTCGTGAAGCAGTAGACGATGCTGCTGAAAAACGTGCGTCCTTTGCCCATAATCCTGCGGTGTATCAGCAGGCAGAGAAACTCCACACGGAAACGGAAAGTCTTCGCCAAGCACTCAACGCAACAGCTGGAACAATCACCATCACACCACAGACGGAGGATAGCCACATCCTCTGTAATGGCGGGGAACTCCACGAATCTTTACGCGCCGACTTGGGGCAGCCGCTCACTATTGAAGTCCCTGGGCATGTCACTATTGCAGTGGAACCGGCAGCTGAAGCAGCACACTTGCACGACATGTTGCAACAGCAGGAAAACGATTACCAGGCTGCGCTTGCAGAACTACACGTTAGCGACTGGCAGAGTGCAGCTGCGCAAGCCGATGCATGGGAAAAAGCTGATGAGGCATACACCACTGCCACTACAGACCTACAGACGTTTGACGCAGTGCATCCAGAATCACGTCTGTCGGAGGAAGAACAAACTCTTACACAAGAATTTGCGACATACCCCACGGAGCTTATCGACCAGGCCCGAGCAGGTACATTACCTACCCTGTCCGCAGATGATCTGGAAGAACTACGTAGTGGCTACACGGAAACAAAGCAGCGGTGGGAAGCTGCATCCCGGGATTATGAGAACGCATGTGCTCGGCGAGAAGTTCTCACCCAGACTCTTAACAGTGCACGTGAGGAAGAACAAGAACTTGCCCCGCTAGATGAGGAAGCAATGAAAGCTCATACTGCGGCACTTCACGAGCAGGAAGTTACTGTTTCTAAACAGCGTGCGAAAATCTCCGACTTTGACGCTATGCATGCCGACATGGGCGACCCAACACCAGCATTAAGTGATGCCACCAGCGCATTAACTAACCTTCGGGAAAAGTATCGCGAGGCTGAGAACAAATATCAGCATCAGCAAGGCGTCCTTGATTCACATTTGGACTTAGGACTGCACACCGCCCTGGAGGATAAAGAAGGACAGTGTGAAGAACTATCGCGTGCTAATAAGCGTGTCACTGCAGAGGCTGAGGCGGCTCGCTTACTCCGCGACACTCTTGTGGACGCCCGGCAACGTACCGCCGCCCGCTACCAAACCCCTTATGTCACTGCATTAACAGCACTTGGCCAGCACGTGTGGGGTGAGGATTTCTCCGTCAATGTTGCCGATAACCTCAGAATCGAAAGCGCGATTACACGGCCAGGCGGCAGCCCCATAGCCTATAAGGATCTTTCCACTGGTACGCGTGAACAGTTAGCTGTGCTCTCTCGACTAGCCTGCTACCAGCTGGTCAACCAGGGAAGTGTTCCCGTCATCTTGGACGATATCCTGGGCTATTCAGACCCTGAGCATCGTGGAGATATGGCCAAGGCAATAGAGACAGCAACAGCTCTCGCCGAGTCTGACCCCACATCAGTCGGCCAGCTCATCATCTTCACCTGTGACAGTAGCCGGTTTACAGAAATCCCTGGATTACATCTGGACTGGAACAATCCGACGGTGGAATAGCTTTACTTGCTGTGGTGGTGCCCCCGACACGATTCGAACGTGCGACCTTTGGTACCGGAAACCAATGCTCTATCCCCTGAGCTACGGAGGCGTAACGAATTTAGAGTGTACCAGTCAGTCCGCTTGACTACTAAAGCACTCCACCTGGACGGGTACCACTTTAGGGGCTTTACCACGTAGAATGGTCAATTGTGACGCCCGCAGAATTAGGAAAAGTTGTCCTTGCTGCCTTGCAGCAGGTCGTTAAAGAACAAAGTCTTGACTCTACTGTGCTTCCTTCGGAGGTGACGGTGGAGCGGCCGCGTAATCCCGAAAATGGCGATTATGCCACGACTATTGCTCTTCAGAGTGCGAAGAAGTTGGGGACTAATCCTCGTCAGCTCGCTACTGAGCTTGCCGCTGTGTTGGGGGAAGCGGATGCGATTGCGGAGGCTACTGTTGCGGGTCCTGGCTTTGTGAATATTCGCCTTGCTGCAGATGCGCAGGGTGAACTTGTGCGCACTATTGTGGCTGCGGGGGAGGACTTTGGCCGCGGCGATAGTCTCGCCGGGAAACGTATTAATCTCGAATTTGTTTCGGCGAACCCCACTGGCCCTATTCATTTGGGTGGTACCCGCTGGGCGGCTGTGGGTGATGCTCTGGGGCGTGTTATGGAGGCACAGGGGGCTCAGGTTACCCGCGAGTACTACTTCAATGATCACGGTAACCAGATTGATCGTTTTTCTAACTCTCTGGTGTTTTCTGCTCTGCATTTGCCGACGCCACCGGATGGTTACGCCGGTGACTACATTGATGACATTGCCGCCACTATTGTGGAAAAGAACCCTGGTGTGTGTGATCTTCCCGCGGATGAGCGTCAGGAAGTTTTCAGAAGCCAGGGCGTGGAGATGATGTTTGCGCATATTAAGCGCACTCTCCACGAGTTCGGCACTGATTTTGATGTCTACTTCCATGAGAATTCCCTATTTGAGGATGGCTCTGTTGATGCCGCGATTAAGATTCTCAAGGATTCTGACAAGCTCTACTTTGCAGATGGTGCCTGGTGGTTGCGGTCCACTGATTTTGGTGATGATAAGGATCGTGTTGTCATCAAGTCTGATGGTAATGCTGCCTATATCGCTGGCGATATCGCCTACGTAAAAAACAAGTTCGATCGTGGCCATGACCTGTGCATCTACATGTTGGGTGCGGACCATCATGGTTATATTGCCCGTCTCAAAGCTGCCGCGCAGGCCTTGGGCTATGACCCGGATGGGGTAGAGGTGCTTATTGGCCAGATGGTGAACTTGGTGCGTGACGGTAAAGCCGTCAAGATGTCGAAGCGTGCCGGCACCGTTATCACCCTTGACGATTTGGTTGAGGCTGTTGGGGTGGATGCTGCCCGTTACTCAATGATTCGTTCTTCCGTGGATTCCAGCCTGGATATTGATCTGGAATTGTGGGCATCCAAGTCCAATGACAACCCGGTTTTTTATGTGCAATATGCGCATGCTCGCCTCTGCTCTTTACAGCGTAAGGCTGAGGAGCTGGGTGTCACTGTTGATACCGCTGATCTTTCCTTGCTCACACACGAGCGAGAAGGGGATCTCATTCGTACCCTGGGTGAATTCCCCACAGTTGTGGCAAGTGCTGCTGAGTTGCGGGAACCGCACCGCGTCGCCCGCTACTTGGAAAATCTTGCAGCGTCCTACCACCGTTTCTATGACTCCTGTCAGGTTCTTCCCAAAGCTGACACTGTTGACCATGATGAAGACGCTGCTCTTCACTCAGCCCGCCTAGCCTTGTGTGCCGCAACTCGCCAGACTCTCGAGAATGGTCTGCAGCTCCTTGGCGTAACCGCACCGGAGCGCATGTGACTGTCAACCCCGCGGGATCCCGCCACGAAACTCACGAAGTAGCCGATCTGATGGGGGTGCGTAAGCCTCCCGCTAACATGAATGATCTGCCGAAGATCGTGTGGCCCGCTACGGCCTCTCGAAATGAGGATGGCGTTGTCACGATTGGTGGAGTAGCTGTCACTGACCTTGTATCCGAATATGGGACACCGCTTTTCGTCTTGGATGAAGAGGATTTCCGTGGTCGCGTTGCTACGATGGCGAAGTCTTTTGGAGGCCCCCAGAATGTTCACTATGCGGCCAAAGCATTTTTGTGTGGTGAGGTCGCCCGCTGGATTAACGAGGCTGGCCTCTGCATGGATGTTGCCTCCAGCTATGAGATGGGTGTTGCTCTAGCGGCAGGTTTTCCCGCTAACCGCATGACTCTGCATGGAAACAATAAGTCTGTGGAGGAGCTTCGGCAGGCTGTTGATTTAGGCGTTGCGCACATTGTTGTGGACTCGCTGTATGAGATTGACCGTCTTAATAAAGTTGCTGGTGAACTGGGTAAACGCCAGAACGTTTTTGTGCGTGTTACTTGTGGGGTAGAAGCCCATACGCATGACTTCATTGCCACGGCGCATGAGGACCAGAAGTTTGGTTTTTCGCTGGCGAGTGGCCAGGCTGCTGAAGCTGTGCAACGTGTTATTGAGGCAGATAACCTCATCCTGAATGGTTTGCATAGCCATATCGGTTCCCAGATTTTCGATGTTGACGGCTTTGAAATGGCTGCTCACCGCATTATCACTTTTTTTGCTGAGATTGTGGAGCAGTATGGGCCGGACGCTACGGAAGGCTTCTCCATAGTTGACCTTGGTGGCGGTTTTGGCATTGCCTACCTGGAATCTGATGATCCTCCGGCAATTGCCGACATTGCGGCTGATTTGCGGGCCATTGTTGAGCGGGAGGCTGCTGCAGCGGGTATTCCCACACCGCAGTTGATGGTGGAGCCGGGGCGTTCCATTGTGGGTCCTTCCATGGTGACGTTGTATACGGTTGGCACGTTGAAGAATATTGTGCTGCCTTCTGGAGTTATCCGTCGTTATGTGGCTGTTGATGGTGGTATGAGCGACAATATCCGTACCGCCCTGTATGATGCTGAGTACGACTGTCGATTGGTCAATCGAACAACTCAGGCAGATCCGGCTTTATGCCGCGTTGTTGGTAAACATTGCGAAAGTGGTGATGTTGTTGTTCGTGACACGTGGCAGCCTGTTGATATTCAGCCCGGCGATATCCTAGGTGTAGCAGCTACGGGAGCGTACTGTTACGCCATGGCCAGCCGCTATAATATGCTGCCACGGCCCGCTGTTGTGGCAGTGCGTGACGGTAAGTCCCGGCTTATTCTTCGTCGAGAAACGCTTGACGATCTGCTTAGTTTGGAGGTTTCATGACCCGCGAAGCTCATACTGAACTCCGTCAGCCCGAGGTTGGTGTTGCCATTCTCGGCATGGGAACAGTTGGAACAGAGGTAGTTCGTCTTCTTATTGAAAACAGTGATTCCTTCACCCACCGGGTAGGGGCGCCCATTGTTATTCGTGGTATTGCTGTCCGCGATACCCAACGTGATCGCGGAGTTGATCCCAGTCTTATCACTGATGATGCACAGGCTTTAATTGATCGCCCCGATGTTGACGTCGTTGTGGAAGTTATTGGCGGTATCGAGGGGTCACGCCAGCTTCTCCTATCTGCTTTGAAACAGGGTAAATCAGTTGTTACCGCCAATAAGGCTTTAGTGGCTGCACATTCTGCAGAGTTGGCCGCTGCCGCGGACGAGTCCCAGGTTGATCTTTATTTCGAGGCTGCAGTAGCGGGTGCAATTCCTATTATTGGGCCTTTGAAGCGGTCTATGGCTGGGGATGAGATCCAGCGCATTATGGGTATCGTTAACGGCACTACAAACTACATCCTCTCCGCGATGGATGCAACCGGCGCGGACTATGCCGAGACACTCGCTGAAGCCGGCCGTTTAGGCTATGCCGAAGCTGATCCTACTGCTGATGTAGAGGGCTTTGATGCTGCATCTAAGGCAGCTATTTTGTCTACTCTTGCTTTCCACTCTCGGGTGACGGCAAAGGACGTATATCGCGAGGGCATCACCAAGATTACACAGCAGGATATTCGTTCCGCGCACCGTTTGAACTGCACTATTAAATTGCTTGCAGTGTGCGAGCGCATCACTTCCCAGGATGGTTCACAGTCTGTATCTGCGCGTGTGTATCCGGCACTGGTACCGCTTACCCACCAGTTGGCTACCGTTAATGGTGCTTTTAATGCTGTCTTTATGGAAGCGGAGTCTGCTGGACAGATTATGTTCTATGGTCCTGGTGCAGGTGGAACCCCTACTGCTTCGGCAGTACTCGGCGATTTGGTTGCTGCGTCCCGCAACGTTGTGCACGGTGGGCGTGCCCCGGGAGATAACACATACGCTAATCTTCCTATCGCCAATTTTGGGGATGTGCAGACGCGCTATCTCGTCAACATGTATGTTGTTGACGAAAAAGGCACCTTGTCCAAGGTGACAGATGTCTTCGCCAAGAACGATGTTTCTATTGCCACTGTGTACCAGGATGAACTGGGAGAGAGTGAAGCTGACACTGCTGTTGGTGGTAACTCGGACGGCAAATTTGCTAGCTTGTCTGTTGTAACGCACCTTGCCAGTGAAGCCAATCTTGCTGCATGCGTAGAAGCTCTGGGTGAGTCTGACAGCGTTGTGAGAGTTACTTCTGTTCTTCGTATGGAAGGCCAGGAAAAATAGGCTACTGTCCTTTTCCTGCAAGCCATATTATCTGTGGTAAAGGAGACGCATCGTGACAGACAGAGCAAATGGAGTAGCTGAAGCACGCATGCTTCCGGTAGGGACAAAAGTGGCTATCCGTGTACCTGCCTCCAGCGCAAACCTAGGTCCTGGCTTTGATACGTTAGGTCTTGCTCTGGGTATGTGGGATGACGTGTCCTGTGAGGTTATTGATTCTGGCCTGGTCATAGATGTAGAGGGAGAGGGCAGCGGAGAAGTTCCTCTCAATGAAAAACACTTGGTATATCGTGCTTTTCGAGCTGCTATGGAAGCCAACGGTTACGATGTTCCGGGGCTACACCTTGTCTGTCACAACCGGGTGCCGGAGTCGCGTGGTCTCGGATCCTCTGCGGCGGCTGCAGTTGGTGGCGTAGCTCTTGCAGATGCACTGTGTGATCGTCCTTTTGACCTCACCCGTATGGTGCAAATTTCCTCCGAATTTGAAGGTCATCCGGATAATTCCTCGGCAGCTGTCCTAGGCGGCATGGTGGTGTCCTGGGCGGATGAACCAGGTTTCGCGAACACGTCGTATCACGCTGTTCGTCTTGATGTCCATCCCGATATTCGCGCTACCGCGCTGGTGCCGTATTCGCGGTCGTCAACAGAGGAAACGCGAGCGGTGCTCCCTGCAACAGTGCCGCATCGAGATGCGGTGTTTAATGTGTCGCGTGCCTCCATGATGATGCTCGCTATGACAAAGCGCCCCGACCTACTTTTCGACGCTTCCGAAGATAGACTTCACCAGCAGCAACGTGCAGCGGCACTACCTGTTACAACGCGTTGGATTCGGTGTTTACGCGACCGTGGTTTAGCGGCAATGGTGTCTGGTGCCGGTCCTACTGTGTTGTGTTTGCATACAGGGGATTTCCCCCAGGATCTCCAGAGCGATGCCGAAGATGACGGTCTGCGCGTCTTGCATCTTGATATCTGTGAAGGTGTTCAGCGGGTTTATTAGCAATAAACTTATGCCTAGCTTGCTTAGCTGCAGTTTTTACAGTTATTCTTAAAAGGCCTACCACCAGTTAGCGCGTGTAGCATAGTTGTTACCAACTATTGCCTTGTTGTCAGTTATTGTCGGTTAGCATTACGTTATCGGCAGTTACAAGCACTGTTACTGTGTGGAGTCTGATGGGCATTCCCTGTTTCTGAACAGTTTTCGCATTCTTCTTAGAAATGCCTGCTGTGAGGGAGAATCATAACGAGGAAACTGATGTCGTTTTCCTCATCCATTAAAGCCCCTATTCTTTTTTACCAATAGGGATGAAAGGAAATCCGTGACCAGTACGGACACTATGGATAATACTGCTTCGGCAGAACCCACTCGCTCTCGCCGCGGTAAAGGCGAAGGACTTTCTTCGATGGTCATTCCCGAGCTTCGTAAAATGGCCACCGAGCTTGGTATTAAACGTACTTCTGGTATGCGTAAAGGCGACCTCATTGAGGCAATTCAGACGCAGCTTAAAAACTCCGGTCAGCAGGCTCAAGGGGAGAAAACTCAGCGTTCTCCGAAGCGCACTGACAAAACTGCTCCTGTGGTAGAAGAGAAGAATACACAGCAGGATAAGCAGCAAGATAAGAAGAACGATGCGCAGAATCGTTCTTCCCATAGCAATACTGATCGTGATACTTCTAAGCACGACAATAACGATCGTCATTATTCTGAGCGCGACTACGCCGATAATAACGGCGGAGACAATTATCAGAAGCGGTACCGTAATCGGAATAACCGCAACGACAATCGCTCCGACAATCGTTCCGATAACCGCTCTGATAATCGTGGCGGAAACTCTAATGGTTCTGGTCGTGACGGTTCGAATGACAGGAACAACGGCAACCAAGACAATAACGGCCGCAACCGTAATCGTCGGGATCGCAATAATCGGAGAGATCGTAATAACCGCAACCGTAATCGTCGGGATGATCGGGATACCGAGATTCGGGAAGGCGATGTGCTACAGCCTGTTGCCGGTATTCTCGATATTCTTGATAACTACGCTTTTGTGCGTACTTCTGGCTATTCTGCTGGCCCCCACGATGTTTACGTCTCTATGAATATGGTGCGGAAATCTGGACTACGACGTGGTGACGCTATTGTTGGCGCAGTTCGTATGCCGCGTGAGGGTAGTAGTCAGAACCATAACAACCGGCAAAAGTTTAATCCCCTGGTACGCATTGACTCAGTTAACGGATTAAGTCCGGAAATGGCTGCGCAGCGTCCTGAGTTCGCCAAACTTACTCCGCTGTATCCTAATCAGCGTTTGCGTTTGGAGACGACGAAGGAAAACATTACTACTCGTCTCATTGATCTCATTATGCCGATTGGTAAAGGGCAGCGTGCTCTTATCGTGTCGCCTCCTAAAGCCGGTAAGACGACGGTGCTGCAGAATATCGCCAATGCCATCACTACCAATTATCCGGAATGCCACCTTATGGTTGTGCTTGTTGATGAGCGTCCCGAAGAAGTGACGGATATGCAGCGCAGTGTGAAGGGTGAGGTTATTGCCTCTACATTTGACTGCCCCCCGTCTAACCACACAACTGTGTCCGAACTTGCTATTGAGCGCGCAAAGCGTCTGGTAGAGCAGGGGATGGATGTTGTTGTGTTGTTGGACTCCATTACTCGCCTGGGGCGTGCCTACAACAACAGCTCCCCGGCATCCGGCCGTATTCTTTCCGGTGGTGTCGATTCCACTGCACTGTATCCGCCGAAGCGTTTCCTCGGCGCCGCCCGCAATATTGAGAACGGTGGATCTCTTACCATTATCGCAACCGCCATGGTGGAAACCGGATCTGCCGGCGATACCGTCATCTTTGAGGAGTTCAAGGGTACCGGTAACGCAGAATTGAAGCTCGATCGGCGTATTGCTGAGCGTCGTATTTTCCCGGCTATCGACATTAACCCGTCTGGTACGCGTAAAGATGAGCTGTTGCTGGGGACAGAGGAATATCAGATTGTTCATAAGTTCCGTCGCGTGCTGTCCGGTCTCGAGCCGGTTCCGGCCATTGAGCTGGTTATTAAACAGCTGAAGAAGACGAAGAACAATCGTGAGTTCCTCATGCAAATTGCAAAGACGACTCCCAATATCGATGAGGAGGAGTAAGTTCCGTGGCTACTGCAGTTTCCGCAGTCGATGATGTTCTGTCGGAATATGCCGGTTTGGAAATGCAACTTGCAGATCCAGAACTTCACAATAACCAGACCGCTGCGCGTCGTGTTGCTAAGCGGTTCGCAGAGCTAGGCCCTATTGTGAAGTGCTATCGCGAGCTGCAACAAGCACAGGACGATCTAGATGCTGCACAAGAATTGGCGAAGGAGGATTCCTCTTTCAAAGAAGAAGTGGCACGTCTAGAACCAGTAGTGGAGAAGCTGAAAGAACAATTAACAGATCTTCTTGCTCCGCGTGACCCACATGATGCCGATGATATTGTTCTCGAAGTGAAATCTGGTGAAGGCGGCGAAGAATCTGCCCTATTCGCTGCAGACTTAGCCCGCATGTACACCAAGTACTTCGACAAACTTGGATGGCGAGTAGAAGTCCTCGACGCTACAGAGTCTGACATGGGTGGCTATAAAGATATCTCCATGTCGGTAAAGTCTCGTGAGCCGAGCCGTGATGGTGTCTGGTCCAAAATGAAATTTGAGGGTGGTGTGCACCGCGTGCAGCGCGTTCCCGTCACCGAATCGCAGGGCCGTATCCATACTTCTGCGGTTGGCGTGTTCGTTTTCCCTGAGCCGGAAGAAGTGGAAGAAATCGAGATCGACGATAAAGATATTCGTGTCGATGTTTTCCGCTCCTCCGGTAAAGGTGGCCAGGGAGTGAACACGACTGACTCCGCTGTGCGTATTACCTATCTCCCTACAGGGCTCATCGTGACGTGCCAGAATGAGCGATCCCAGCTGCAGAATAAAATCCGCGCGATGCAGGTGTTAAAGGCGCGTCTGCAAGCTATCCGGGAAGAAGAGGCTGCGGCGGAATCTGCCTCCGGTCGTACCGATCAGGTACGCACTGTAGACCGGTCGGAGCGTATTCGCACCTACAATTACCCCGAAAATCGTATTACTGACCACCGTATTGGGTATAAAGCGCATAATCTTGACCAGGTTCTCGATGGAGACATGGGTGACCTCATCGATGCTCTTGTAGAAGCTGATCGGAAAGCTCGTCTTGAAGCGGAGTAATACTCCAATGACAAACCCACCTCAGTCTGAATTCCCTACTGATTTATCAGTGCGGACCGTGCTGCGGTGGGTTTGCGCATGTTTAGAGAGTACTGGCATCGATTCACCGGCTGCCGAATCACGTTTGCTTGTAGCAGCACTTCTTCACTGTGCACCTGCGCAACTGATACTACGTAGTGATACACAACTGACTACTGCACAAAAAGACACTCTAGAAGGGTGGGTGCAGCGGCGCATGTCCCGCGAACCGGTGCAGCATATCCTGGGGGAGGCTCCCTTCCTAGATTTTTCTGTAGCCGTGGGGGAGGGAGTGTTTATCCCCCGCCCAGAAACTGAGCTCCTCGCAGACTGGGCGATAAAAGCAGCACACCAACAGATGTCCATGTCCAGCGCACAACCACTGCATATTCTCGATCTTTGTGCAGGATCGGGCGTGTTGGCTATTGCTATGGCACGAGCATTTCCCACTGCGTATATATGGGCAGTGGAGTATTCTGACCAGGCTTTTATGTATTTACGTCGTAATGTTGCTGCATTGGCTCCGCAGATTTCCCTTATCCAGGGAGATGCGACTCTCCCATATAGTGGGTGGGGAATCCCCGAGAACAGTATTGATGTAGTGGTGTGTAATCCGCCCTATGTTCCTTTGGACAGCACCGTCGATAGGGAAACGAGAGAGTTTGACCCAACTGATGCCGTTTTCTCGGGAGAAGGCGGGCTCGTCTTGAGTCGGCATATTCTTCACCACCTTCCGGTGCTTCTTACACCTGGTGCAGTGCTCGGTATGGAACATGATGATGCCACCGGAGAGTCCCTCACACAGCTTGCGCAGAGAGCTGGCTATAGTGACTGTAAAGACCATCTAGATTTAGCTGGCCGTCCACGTTTTATGACTGCTCGTTGGAAGAGTCCCCTTTCTTCAGAAAGAATATCTGTATGACTACCTACAATTGTCTGCCTGGTCATAATCGTACGGCTGCGCTGACGGAGGCTGCGGCCGTTTTAGCAGCTGGGAAACTGGTAGTGATGCCTACCGATACTGTTTATGGCATTGCGTGTGATGCTTTTAACCCGGCAGCTGTGGCAGCACTATTAGCGGCTAAACATCGTGGTCCGGATATGCCGGTGCCGGTTCTTGTCGGTTCGTGGGCTGCGGCGGAGGAATTGGCGGGAGACTTGCCTGAACCTGCTGTTGCTCTTATGAAGGCGTATTGGCCAGGTGGTTTAAGTGTGGTCGTTCCACAGTCTTCTACAGTGAAATGGAATTTAGGGGAGACGTCGCATTCGGTAATGTTGCGGATGCCTCTTAATGCGGTGGCGCTAGATTTATTACGGCTGACGGGACCATTGGGGGTATCGTCTGCAAATATTACAGCGCATGCTCCAGCTACTGATGTCACGCAGGCAGAGCAGCAGTTGGGGGAGAGTGTTTCCATCTATCTGGATGGTGGGCCTGCGGATAGCGGCACGGCATCAACTATTGTGGACGTTACATGTGAACCTCCACGTATTATTCGGGAAGGTACTATCACTGCAGAAGATGTAGCACGTAGTATTGGAACGCCTGCTGCGGTACTGCGTAGGGAAAAGGCGTAATACTTCTATAGGTAGAGAAGGGGAAACATCACTATTTCTGCTCCATGTGTACACACTCTAGCTGGCGCATCTATGTTTGGTGTTGCTGGTGGCCTCGGTGTGCCGTGGAGAGAATTGGGGTTGGTATTCCTTTCCTCCATAATTGTTGTTTTTCTTATTACAGGTCTTATTCGTAAAATCGCTATTCGCGGTGGCGCTATGGCCATTCCGCGACGGCGTGACGTGCACGTTATTCCTATACCGCGGTGGGGAGGAATAGGAATTTTCATTGGCCTTGTTGCGGGCTATGTCATTGCATCGAATTTGCCGGCTTTGCATAATGGCTTTACTTTTGTTCCCGATCTGAAAGCGGCAATGGTGGGATCATGCCTCATCGTTATTCTCGGCATCGTGGATGACCGGTGGGGACTGGATGCTGTTACTAAGCTATTAGGGCAGATTGTTGTTGCGAGCATTATGGTTGTCATGGGTCTTTCGTGGACTCAGATCTATGTTCCCTTTGGGGGTATTAATAATCTTGTGCTCGATCCTTGGCAGGCTGGATTCTTTACGGTTCTACTGGTTGTCGCCATTATTAATGCGGTTAATTTTGTTGACGG
Organism: Lawsonella sp.; assembly: GCF_011525565.1. Lineage (NCBI taxonomy): Bacteria > Bacillati > Actinomycetota > Actinomycetes > Mycobacteriales > Lawsonellaceae > Lawsonella > Lawsonella sp. Next base: position 336,373 of record NZ_WVRS01000001.1, on the reverse strand, counting down.
GTTAGATGGTCTTGCTGCTGGGGTGGGGGCGATAGCAGCAGTGGCCATTATGGTGTTATCCGTGCATCTTCTCTCGGAGCAAGAAGGTGCAGTGTCTGCTTATCCTCCTGCAATTATTTCGGTAGTTTTAGCGGGAGCTTGTTTAGGTTTTCTTCCCCATAATTTTCAGCCTGCACGTCTCTTTATGGGGGACTCAGGCTCTATGCTTATTGGTCTTAATTTAGCTGCAGCATCTACTTCTGCATCGGGACGTACCTCACTTTCTGGCTATGGGGTGGGCGATGCATTAGCGTTGTTATCACCACTTTTAGTGGTTATTGCAGCAATGTTTATTCCAATGTTGGATCTCATTATGGCGGTAGTACGACGTACTCGTGCTGGTGTGAGCCCATTTACTCCCGATAAAATGCATCTCCACCATCGCTTATTGCGGGTGGGGCATTCACAACGTCGCTCTGTACTCATTATTTATCTATGGGCAGGGTGGTTGACTACTGCTGCCGTTACACCTCTTTTGTTACCGTGGCAGGTGTATCTTCCTCTCATTATTATGCTTGCTTTACTTGTGGCAGTGTTGACATATCTTCCACGTGTACAGCAGCGTTGGTCAGAGCAGCGGAACAGTCGTGATCGTTCTGTCAAAAGATCGCATGGTGGGGGAACAGCTGCGGTACGAGATACCATAGGGCAGCCAACTAGTTCGCCGCGTGTGAAGCAGATGAATTATTGCACGGATGGCAGTTCGTTACGAGAGGAATCCAGCGATGAGTGATACTTCTTCTGATGCGTCAGAAACGCGGGAGAAACTACAACCATATCGTGAAGAAAAACCGCTTCCTCTTCTCAATGCGCTGCGTAACGGTCTTATTGGCCTAGCAGGTGTTCTTCTTATTGGTGTGATAGTTGGCTGGTGTACAGCTGGCACAGCGGGTATATGGGGTGCTCTTTTAGGAGGCCTTATTGCTGGGGTGTTTGAGCTTATTACCGTCATCATGGTGCTCTTGACACGTGACCTTTCACCGCGCGTCACGATGGCGATCATTATGGGAAGTTGGCTGCTGAAAATCATTATTGTTTTGGTGATTGTGGCATCTATTAAGCATCTCACGTTCTATGATCGGCCTACGTTTGTGTGGGTGATGACGGCGGCTCTTATTGTCGTTCTTGCTGCTGAGACTGTTGGGGTGAAGAAAACCCAGGTCACGTATGTGACACCCCAATTGGAAAAAGAAGACAAGAATCACTCAGAGTGAATCTTGACACAGCTTCCTATTCTGGATAGGCCTTTTTCTCCACTGGCTGTTAAAGTGGGTCTTGTCATGTTCACTGTTGCCGCAGATGTACATACGGTTACATTCCATGAGGGGAGAGACCACTGATCAACTCAGATGTAGCGGCTATGAAGGGTGAATTCCACACCCCATCTTTGGGGGATTTTTTTCCTGATCCAATATGGTTCCATGATGTTGCTGGAGGGTGGTTCACCCTCGACAGGCTCATGGTTGTGCGCCTATTCGTAGTACTTCTTGTCGCGCTTTTATTTGCATTAGCTTTTCGCAATCCCAAACTTGTTCCGGGCAAGCTGCAGAATGCTGCCGAAATGGTATTGGACTTTGTCCGTACTGGAGTAGCTGAGGATATTCTCGGTAAAAGAGAAGGTAAACGATTCCTTCCTCTCATTACTGCGACATTTGTTCTTGTCTTTTTCCTCAACTTACCGTCGATTATCCCGTTCCTTAACGTCTCGCCGAACGCACGTATTGGTATGCCGTTTGTACTGGCTATCGTCGGGTATATAGCGTTCATTTACGCAGGATCTCGTAAATACGGGTTCTTTAAATTCATGAAGTCTTCGGTCGTTATTCCGAATATGCCGGCGGCAATGCACATCATTGTTGTTCCGATCGAATTCATCTCCACATTCATTCTTCGTCCGGTTACTCTCACTATTCGTCTTATGGCGAATATGCTGTCAGGGCACCTTATTCTGGCCCTGATCTTTGCTGCTACTGACTTCTTCTTCTGGCAGTTCAATGGTTGGACTGTATTGTCCGCAGTCACGTTGGTCGCATCCGTTCTCTTCACACTTTTCGAACTTCTTGTGATCTTCTTGCAGGCGTACATTTTCGCATTGTTGGTAGCTGTGTATATTGACCTTTCACTCCATGCCGGTGAGCACTAGCTCCCTATCCCCATAACTTCATATCCATACGAATTTGAGCTTCCCCCACGATGGGTGGGGAGAATTAAGAAGGGAAAAATAATGGATCTGATGACGCTTGCCGCCAACACCGAAACCACCCTTAAGGGTCTCGGCACTGTCGGTTACGGTATCTCTACTCTTGGTCCTGGCCTTGGTATCGGAATTGTTGCTGGTAAAACAGTTGAGGCCATGGCTCGTCAGCCGGAAATGGCGGGACAGCTTCGTACCACCATGTTCCTCGGTATTGCCTTCACTGAAGCTTTGGCCCTTATTGCTCTTGTGGCCGGCTTCCTCTTCTAAACGTTGGACTATTCGAAAATGATGACCTCACTTATTCTTGCTTCTGGAGGAGAAGACTCGACCAAGAATATGCCTCTTGATGGCAGCCTTGGTCCGCTCTTCCCGACTAATTATGACGTGGTGTGGTCACTGGTCTGTTTCCTCATCATTATGCTGTTGATGTGGAAATTCGTTCTTCCGCGTTATGGGAAAGTATTCCAAGAACGACGCGATCGTATTGAAGGCGGCATGGCCAAGGCAGAAGAACTGCAGGTCAAGGCGCAGCAGACGTTGGACGAATACAACCAACAGCTGGCACAGGCTCACGATGATGCAACTAAGATTCGTGAAGAAGCGCGTGAACAGGGACGACAGATCGTGGCTGAGATGAAGGACAAAGCTGTCGCTGAGTCCGATCGTATCGTTGCCAGCGGACGGCAGTCCCTTGATGCCCAACGACAAAAGGCCTATACCGATCTCAAGAATGACATCGGTATACAAGCCACCAACCTCGCTGAGCTTATTCTTGGTGAAGAGCTGCACGAGGACGAAAAGCGGGCTAGTACCATTGATGCTTTCCTCGCTAACCTTGGTGACAATGACAATGCGGGAGTTGCCCGTCGATGACTGTCATGTATGCCGCCAGCCGTGATGCTCTTGCCCATATTCGTTCTCTTGCGGAAGACCTTATCCGTCAGAGTGAACAGTCTGTTGTTCTAGGACAACAGATGGGTGCCGAGCTATTCACCGTTGTGGAAATTATTGAAAAGGATCGTCCGACGCGTATCGCAGTGGCAGATGTTTCTGCTACTCCGCAACAGCGCAGAACTCTCATGACTAGTCTCATTGAGAACAAGGTATTGCCTGAAACCTTGCGCGTCTGCCAAGAAGCTGCTGGTTTGGATTGGTCCAATCCAGCTGATCTCCGTGATGGGCTTGTTCGTACTGCCCGTTCTGCATTACTACAAGCAGCCGAGCTTTCGAACTCGCTTCCGCAGGTAGAAGAAGAGCTTTTTCAGCTTAGCCGTACTATTAAGGCCCATCCTGGCTTAGAACAGGCCTTGGGTGATAGAAGAGCTTCCGCAGATGAGCGGCGTGCGTTGCTTGCTCAACTGTTTTACGGGAAAGTTTCAGCTATTTCGGAGATTCTTGCGTCGCAAGCAGTTGCTCGTCCACAAGAGGGACTTGCTGCTGATGATCTTGATATTCTGTCTCGCCAGGCGGCGCATGAAATTGGACGTCGAGTAGCTGATGTGACTACTCCCGTAGCGTTAAATGATGCTCAGCGTGAAGCACTTCGCAAGAAACTTCATGGCATCTATGGCATTGAGGTGTCCATTCATGAGGTGATTAATCCCGCTATTCTCGGCGGTGTCATCATCAAGGTGGGCAGTGGAATTATTAATGGAAGTCTTGCTAGCAAGCTTGATTCGCTCCGGCGCAGCTTAGTCTAGATAAAACATTAGGAAGAGCAGGGAAAAGATGGCGGAGTTAAAGATCTCCTCCGAAGAAATTCGGGATGCCCTTGCGCAGTTCCGGGATAGTTACGATCCCAACGCTACCCGTAGTGAAGTTGGTGCTGTCGTTGAGGCAGCTGATGGTATTGCCCGTGTCAGTGGCCTACCGTCAGTTATGGCTAATGAGCTACTTGAATTCCCAGGTGGTGTACTTGGTGTTGCTCAAAACCTTGACGAGCGCGAAATCGGCGCTGTAGTACTGGGTAGCTTTGAACAGATTAAAGAGGGTGACGAAGTTCGTCGTACTGGGGAAGTACTTTCTATTCCCGTCGGCGATGCTTTCCTTGGCCGCGTTATTAATCCGCTGGGCCAGCCTATCGATGGTAAGGGCCCAATAGGGTCTGAGGCGGAACGCCCCCTCGAGCTGCAGGCACCTACTGTACTTCAACGTAAACCGGTCAGTGAGCCTATGCAGACAGGCTTAAAGGCTATTGATGCAATGACCCCTATTGGTCGTGGTCAGCGTCAGCTCATCATTGGCGATCGCAAGACTGGTAAAACCTCTATCTGTACTGACACTATTATCAACCAGAAGGCTAACTGGGAATCTGGAGATCCTTCTAAGCAAGTGCGGTGCATTTATGTTGCTATTGGTCAAAAGGGTTCCACTATCGCTGGTGTCCAAGCTGCGCTAGAAGAGTACGGCGCAATGGAATATACGACGATTGTGGCCGCTCCTGCATCTGATTCTGCTGGTTTTAAGTGGCTCGCTCCCTTCTCGGGCTCCGCTTTGGGTCAGCACTGGATGTACCAGGGCAAACACGTTCTTATTATTTTCGACGATCTATCTAAGCAGGCGGAAGCTTACCGAGCTATTTCGCTTCTGCTACGTCGTCCACCGGGACGTGAAGCATACCCTGGCGATGTGTTCTATCTGCACTCTCGTCTACTTGAGCGTTGTGCCAAGCTTTCTGATGACATGGGTGGCGGATCTATGACGGGTCTCCCCATCGTCGAGACCAAGGCTAATGACGTTTCTGCTTATATTCCAACGAACGTCATTTCTATTACAGATGGTCAGGTCTTCCTGGAGTCCAACCTCTTTAACAGTGGTGTTCGACCTGCTGTTAACGTTGGTATTTCTGTTTCCCGTGTCGGTGGTGCTGCACAGACAAAGGGAATGAAGAAAGTATCTGGCAGTGTGCGTCTGGATCTTGCTTCTTTCCGTGAGCTAGAAGACTTCGCTGCTTTTGCTTCCGACCTTGACGATGCGTCCAAGCGGCAGTTGGCTCGTGGTTCACGCTTGGTTGAAATCTTGAAGCAGGGTGAGCACCATCCGTGGCCAGTGGAAGACCAGATTGTCACCATTTACTTGGCCAGTAATGGTCACTACGACGAAGTCCCGGTAGGGGAGGTACGTCGTTTTGAAGAGCAGCTGATGAGTGAGTTGCATCGTAACTCTGCGGATATCTTCACTGATATTGAGGGCGGACAGCCGCTGACTGACGATGTTATCGCTAAGCTCGTTGCTGCAACTGACAACTTCAAGAAGATTTTCCGTCTCTCCGATGGTTCTGCATTGCATGCGGAGGCTATTGAAGAAGAAGCAGTCACACAAGAAACTCTGCCGGTGAAGCGTACTGCTTCTCGCGAAGCGTAAGGTGTGATGACAATGATGACGACTTCTACCAATCAGAGAGGAGGGAGCGATCTATGGCAGATTTGAAAGCGCTAAAAAATCGTATTTCGGCGACAAGGTCTAATGCGAAAATTTTTCACGCGCAGGAACTTATTGCTACGTCACGTATTACTCGTGCTCAGGCCCGTACTGCTGCACAAGCACCGTATGCACAAGAAATTGTCAACGTGCTGTCTGCAGTGGCTGGTGCGACTAACATGACGCATCCTCTTCTCGCAGATCGGTCTAATCCTAAGCGTGCAGCCGTGCTCATTATTACTAGTGATCGAGGCATGTGTGGCGGTTATAACCACAATGTTTTGAAGGCTTGTGATGAGCTCTGTGAGATGTTGAAAGAACATGGTACAGAACCAGTTCTCTATGTCATGGGGGCAAAAGGCATTGCCCACTACTCCTTCCATGATCATCACCTAGCAGGCCAATGGTCGGGATTCTCAATGAATCCAGAGTATGAGAATCTCAAGAGTCCCCTTGAACATCTGTTAGATAGCTACTTAACGGGGTCTGGAGGTACTTTGTCTGCCCCTGATGGCTCGGAAATTGCTGGTTGTGACGCCATTTACTTGGTGTACACCACATTCCGTTCGATGCTGTCTCAGATTCCAACAGTGCGTCGTATGATCCCAATTGAGCCGGTCTACGACGATGATCCCATTACTCTCGGTGAGGATTTACTCTCCGATCCGACTGATTCTGATTCGCTATCTCCTGAATATGAGTTTGAGCCAGATGCTGAAGAGCTTCTTGACAAGCTTCTGCCGCGTTATATTACGACGCGTGTTTTTGCAGCTGCGCTCGAATCAGCTGCTTCGGAGTGTGCTGCTCGTCGTACAGCAATGAAGGCAGCTACAGATAACGCTAATGAGCTCATTAAGGACTTGAGCCGCCTCGCTAACACGGCTCGACAGGCTCAGATTACCCAAGAAATTACCGAGATCGTTGGTGGAGCTGGCGCTCTCTCGGAGAGTGCAGGAAGAGATTAAGAGATGACCTCAGCCCTGACTGATCAAAAATCAGCGGATATCGCTCTTGAAGGACGAGTTGTTCGTGTTATCGGCGCCGTGGTGGATATAGAGTTCCCGCGGGGCGCCATTCCAGAAATTAATAATGCTCTCTATGTGAATGCTACTTTGAGCGGCAATACCCATAAGATCACGCTCGAGGTTGCCCAGCATCTGGGAGATAACATTGTCCGTACAATCGCTATGCAACCTACTGACGGTATTGTTCGTGGTGCCAAGGTTGTCGATAGCGGTAATCCCATTTCCGTGCCTGTGGGAGATGTCGTTAAGGGCCACATTTTTAACGCCCTTGGCGATTGCCTCGATAAGCCTGGTCTTGGGCGTGATGGAGAGCAGTGGTCCATTCACCGCGAGCCTCCAAGCTATGACCAACTTGAAGGTAAAACTGAGATCCTTGAAACCGGTATTAAGGTTATTGACCTCCTTACCCCCTACGTAAAGGGTGGCAAGATTGGCCTTTTCGGTGGTGCTGGTGTTGGTAAGACAGTGCTTATTCAGGAGATGATTACGCGTATTGCGCGTGAGTTCTCCGGTACCTCAGTATTCGCTGGTGTTGGTGAGCGTACCCGTGAAGGTACCGACCTCATTCTCGAGATGGGCGATATGGGTGTTCTTCCCGATACCGCTCTTGTGTTCGGACAGATGGACGAACCGCCGGGAGTTCGTATGCGCGTCGCACTTTCTGCTCTGACCATGGCGGAGTACTTCCGCGATGTACAGGGCCAGGATGTGCTTCTCTTCATCGACAACATCTTCCGTTTCACCCAGGCCGGTTCAGAGGTTTCTACCCTGCTAGGCCGTATGCCTTCCGCCGTGGGTTATCAGCCAACCTTGGCTGATGAAATGGGTCAGTTGCAGGAGCGTATTACCTCAGTTAAGGGTCACTCTATTACGTCACTGCAGGCTGTTTATGTGCCTGCTGATGACTACACCGACCCGGCACCTGCCACAACCTTCGCCCACCTTGATGCAACCACTGAGCTTTCACGTGGTATTGCTTCAAAGGGTATCTACCCGGCAGTGGATCCGCTTTCTTCTACCTCCCGTATTTTGGAGCCAGGTATTGTTGGCGAAGAGCATTATCGAGTTGCTCAGAATGTCATCAATATTTTGCAGAAGTACAAGGAGTTGCAGGATATCATCGCCATTCTTGGTATGGATGAACTTTCAGAAGAGGATAAGGTACTGGTTGGTCGTGCCCGCCGTATCGAGCGTTTCCTCGGCCAGAATATGCTGGTTGGTGAAAAGTTCACCGGTATCCCAGGTTCTGTTGTTCCTCTTTCCGATACTATTGAGGCCTTCGATAAGATCTGCCAGGGTGACTTTGATAATTATCCTGAGCAGGCTTTCAGCAATGTTGGTGGACTTGATCAGGTAGAGGACAGGGCCAAAGCTCTCGAGGAAGAATAATCTGTTATGTCTGACTTGGATGTTTCAATCGTTTCGGTTGATGGCTCAGTCTGGTCCGGTACCGCAGCTAGTGTTACTAGTACGACGGTTGAAGGCGAGATGGGTATCCTCTATGGGCGTCAGCCAATCCTTGCCCAGATGGCAGAGGACGGCGTTGTGACTGTACACAGCGCCGATGGTGACTTCCTCGTCTTTGCTGTTTCTGGCGGTCTTCTTTCATGCACAGGTAAGCATGTTATGGTGATGGCTGAAAAGGCTATCCCCGCCGACAACATATCTCTTGCGGATGTTGAGAAGCAGTTGGCTGATCTTCCAGAGGATACTCCCGAGTGGAAGCGGTCTCATTTGCGTGCACAAATTCGTGCCGCTAAGAGACTCGCTGCAGCAGCATAGTAAAAAAAGAATAGATGACTTTGTTTTGTACTTGGACTCTAACGACAAGTTGGAAATAGAAGTGGAATTCAAGGTATGCTGCCCTTATGTGGTGGGTTAGTATCGTAGCCGTCGGTGTGTTACTTATTGCACTGGCGGCTGCGTTGTATTTTTTCTACCGTCACATGACTGCACTGCAGGGTAAGGGGACGGGAGTGCTCATGCGGACGCTGCCTGCGGAAGGCAGTCATGGGTGGCGTCATGGGATCCTCGTCTATGAAGAAAATTGTGTACGCTACTACCAACTTCTTAAGTTTGTTAGCCGTCAATCATTCGATTTAAATCGCGAAGACATTCGTATCTCATCTCGTCGCAGCCCAAACTCTTCTGAGAGTTCGTTGATGGAAGAGAATACTCGTATTGTTTCCGTCACTGGCTGCACCCCAGAGGTAGAGTTAGCATTAAGTCCATCTGCGCATGCAGCATTATTGTCGTGGTTAGAATCTCGTCCCTCTAAGCGGTTATACCACCAAGGTCTGTAAATATTTGTGCTCTTTTTACTCTTCTTGTGAGGAGAGCTTTTTGTGGGGCAGCGACTTTATAACTGTGTGGTGTTGTGGTCGGGCGTATTAGTCTGCATAGTGCCGTCGTGGTGCTTGTTCTGCTGCTGTCGTTCCTTGCGTAGGGCAAAAGATGTGACAACGGGGTTTTCTGGGCGTGCAAGTACGGTTGCGTCGGAGCGACCTCGTAGGACTGTTGCGCCGTCAATCATCCAGAAATGGGCTTCTTCTTCATTGGCCATATTAACTGTTCTCTGTGACGCTAAAATACGGCCGGGCTCTTGTTTAGCAAGCTCAGACAGGCGCGATGCGATATTGACGGGATCACCGATAACGGTGTATTCGTAACGATCTTTTGACCCAATATTGCCGGCAACTACACGGCCTGCTGATATTCCTACTGCGGCAGCAATCTCGGGAAGTTCATGATCGAGACGGTTCATAACTACCCGAGCGCAATAGAGTGATGCGCCTGCTGGATCCGGGTGATCGTCCGGGACATTAAAAATGGCTAGTACTGCATCGCCGGCGAATTTATTAACGACTCCACCTGCACGATTAACTTCCTCTACAACAATTGTGTAGAAGCGATTGAGCAGGTCAACAACGGTGTAACTGTCGTATTCTAAACTGAGCTTTGTAGACCCAATAATGTCAATAAAGAAGACAGAAGCGTCTCGCTTTGTGACGTTTCGTTCTTCAGGCTGAGCAGAGAGCGCCTGATCAGCAATTTTTGACCCCACGTGTTGGCGGAATAGGTCTTTTATATGCTGTTGTTCGCGCAGCTCATGCACCATGTTGTTGAATCCAGCTTGAAGTCCACCAATTTCAGAGCCATCGAACACTGCAACTTCGGTATCTAAATCACCCACTGATACGCGTTCCATGCCGTGACGTACTTGCTGCAATGGGGGAGTGATGTACGTGGAAATCTGCAGGTTGAGTACAGCGGAGAAGAGTAGTACGCATACTGCAATGATGACGATGAAGCGTGACATCTCTTGGATAGAGAATTCAGTTGTATGAAGATTCGTAGCACCAATAAGAAGAAGCCCTAGGATAGGCAAACCGGTACCTGCCAACCATACGAGGAACATGCGGGACGCAATTCCCGTGACGGTACGGCTTTGTGGCCCATAGTGGGAGAGGACAACGGAAGCTGCGGGGCGGAGCGCGAACTCTGAGGCGAGAAAACAGAGTGCCGCCATAATGATTGACCCAACGATAACAGTAAGGGCAACTTTTAACCCCATAGAGGGTTCTATATGGCCATAACAACAGCCGAAAATAAGCGCCCCAATAAGCCAGAGAATGAGCTGTAGAAGTGTCAGGTAACGCGGCCCGAGTAAAACTAGCGTGCGATTTTTCTCTGTAGGGGGTTGTTCATCGACGAACCACTTCAAAGCATAGTTTGTATAGAAGTAGCACCCAGAAATTCCCACAATATAAGAGATAGCGATAAAGGCAGGAACTGCTTTCCAGGTAAGTGTTGCGACGTCGGGAGCAAAGATACGATCTGACGGCACAATGCTGGAGATAATGAGGAGACATGCCAGAGCACCGGATAAGTGAGCGCCGCTGAGGAGTGCCCACAAAAGAAGAAAAATACGAGTTCGTGTTTTTTTCGGTGTGTCGTTAGCAGATCCGAGAAGAGGAGACCCGAACCGCGATTCGTGTTTCTTGGGAGTCTCTTCTGTGGATGATTCCACCGGAGTAATGTACCTACGAGGGTACGGAGGCCGGTGTGGTTTGGGAGAGTGCGCAGTCATTGTCTTTAAGCCTAAAACTCCACATGTAGTTGTACCAATGACCATGCAGCCAGGGTCTGCGCATCATTAATAAGACCAGCGGATATAGACTTTTTTAGTTTCGGTAGTGGCCACCATCGGCACACTATATCGGCTTCCGTATCTTCTCTTTCTGGCGAGCCAGGGGTTAAGTCACGCATAAGAAAAACATGTTGTACTTGGTCAACGAATCCGGGAGCTACGTCAATACAACCAACTTTAGTGACGGTTGCTGCACGATAGCCTGTTTCTTCGCGGAGCTCTCTTTGCGCAAGGTCATTTGGGTTTTGCTCAGCACGATGTGGAGCAGTCCCGGCGATGAATTCCCAGGAGCGTCGCTGGAGAGCGTAGCGGTACTGCTCCACCATAAGAACTTCGCCTTCTTTATGACATTGGGAAGGCCGCCATGCCACAACGACAACCCCACTGGGTTTATGAACAACGCCATAGATCCCGGGAGAACCATCTGCCTGCCGAAGATCAGATTCGGTAACTACCATCCAGTTATTCCGATATACCTCGCGAGTTGCAAGAGTAGTTGGTTGTCCAAAAACAGGTTCGTGGGGTAGTGGACACTCGCAGCCTGACATAGCTCCATTCTAAGCAAGGTAATGCCCATTTCCACACAATCTGCCCTATCGTAGGAGGGGTGCGATTAGTTATTGCAGACTGCCAAGTAGATTATGTTGGTCGGCTAAGTGCCCACCTTCCTATGTCCCGTCGTCTTATTCTGATAAAAGCTGATGGTTCTATTAGCGTGCATGCAGATGACCGCGCTTATAAACCACTGAATTGGATGACACCACCCTGTTGGTTTGACGAGCAAGATGTCTTAGATGAAGATGACGTACCCACTGGAGAAAAACTGTGGGTCGTCGAGAATAAAGCACGCGAGCAACTCCGTATTCTTATCGGAGATATTGTGCTGGATGAAGAAATTGAGCTTGGACCGGATCCTGGGCTTGAAAAAGATGGCGTGGAGCAACATCTTCAGGAACTTTTAGCCGAGCATATTGATGTTTTGGGTGAAGGTTTTACGTTGGTACGGCGTGAGTACCCTACTGCCATTGGCCCTGTCGACATTCTGTGTCGGGATGCGGAGGGAGGCGCAGTGGCAGTAGAGATTAAGCGTGTGGGTGGTATCGATGGGGTTGAGCAACTTACCCGTTATCTCGATATGTTGAATCGTGATCCACTGTTGGCGCCGGTTATGGGAGTTTTTGCTGCACAGAGTATTAAACCGCAGGCGCAGACACTGGCGGAAGATCGTGGAATCCGTTGCGCTATCTTAGATTATGATGAATTACGCGGTATCGAGAGTACTGAGCTGCGGCTTTTTTGATAGAAGAATACACTTGTTTGTAATGACGCAAGAGGTGAGGAAGTTTCGTGGAAAATATTGATCTCTCTGCTCTCAAAAAAGTTGCAGAAGCCCGTGTTGCCGAAGAAGAACAACGTGCAAAAGCTCATCAGCCTCATCCAAACGGAGGCATGACGGGAGCTGCAGCGGATAGTGCTCATACTGCTGCTAGTGCCGCTGAGAATGAGAGCACTATTTTCAGAACAGATACAGAGACATCTCATGGTGTCTCTCTCCCCACCGTTATTGAACTTACGGAAGCCAACTTTGAAGCTATGCTCAAGGTGTCGGACTATGTTCCCGTAGTTGTGGAACTATGGGCTGACTGGTCGCAGCCTTGTAAGCAGTTCACTCCTCTTCTTGAGAAGTTAGCCGCTGATTACCATGGTCAATGGATCCTTGCGACAGCAAATACTGAAAAAGAAGTAGTGCTGGCGCAAGCCTTCAAAGCGCAATCTGTACCGACAGTAGTGGCTATGGCGAAGGGACGTCCGCTTGATGCGTTTGCGGGTGTGCAGCCGGAAGCGCAGCTAAGGGGATGGCTTGATGCTCTCCTTAACGTTGTCAACGGACGATTGACTCCTATTCCTGCCGATGGCACTATTCCAGGACTTGACGCTTTTGGCGAGTTTGGATCTACCTCAGAAGATGCTGTGCCTGCGTCACCTAGCATTGTTGATGAAGCGGATGCACTAGCCGATAAAGGCGACTATGCTGCCGCTGAGAAGCTACTGCATGACTATTTGGCTCATCATCCGGGAGATCACGCGGCAGAATCGGCATTAGCCCTGTACCAAACGCTTGCCCGTGCAGCCACTACTGACGAGAACACTATTGCAAAAGCGGACGCACACCTAGACGATGTTTCTGCACAGTGCGATGCAGCCGATCGAGAGATGACAGAAGTAGGAGCAGAAGCAGCATTTATGCGATTGCTCAACACGATCGCTCGCACTACTGGTGATGACAGAGCTAAAGCACGTGACCATCTAGTGAAGCTATTCGCTATGTGTGACTCTGCCGATCCTCTAGTTTTAGCCGCACGGCAGCAATTAGCATCGTTGCTTTTTTAGGTATCTTTTCGATAGCAAAGACGTGCGCGACGCTTCCGTGGAATACGCGGAAGCGTAAAGATGTGTGCAATACTCTCCTCTGGTGTTAATTTCACATGATTGCAGTCTGTCCAGCGGAAAGTTTGTTGTGTGACATCGTCGTAAACGTCTATGTGGTCGTGCCAGTCCAATCCTAGGGCAGGCATGTTGAGACTGATTGTGGTCTCCTCTGTCTCTCGTGGATTGAGAGTAATAACAACACAAACAGAGTCACCAGTTTTTGGATCGAATTTTGAGTATGCAATAACAGCATCATTATCGCAGTGATGAAAAACTAGCTGACGATTTTGCTGTAGTGCTGGATGCTCGCGACGAATACGGTTGAGGGTAGTAATCCACGGCTCTACGCTCTTTCCCTCTGCGCAGGCTTGGGCGAAATCGCGTGGACGGAGTTCATATTTTTCAGAGTGGAGGTATTCCTCCGAACCTGGTAGAACAGCATGTTCACAGATTTCAAAACCGGAGTACATACCCCAGCTGGCAAAGAGGGTAGCTGCCAGGGCAGCACGGATGGCAAACATTTGCGGGTTACCATCGTGCAGATTTTCCTGTAGCACACTGGGAGTATTAGTAAAAAGATTTGGCCGGGCTTCATCGAGGTGGCGGAGTGTGTGGAGACTGAACTCCTCTAATTCTTGCTTTGTTGTTTTCCATATAAAGTGCGTGTAGGACTGCGAAAAGCCCAAACGTGCAAGACCGAACATAGGAGCAGGGCGGGTGAATGTTTCAGCAAGGAAAAGAACATCTGAATCTGTCTTTTTAATGCGAGAGATAAGGTCTTCCCAGAACATTCCCGGCTTACTATCGGGTCGGTCGACGGCGAAGATGCGGACGCCTCTTTTTATCCATACACGGACGATACGCTCGATTTCTTGTATCAGCCCGTCATAGTCATTGTCGAAGTTGAGAAGATAAATATCGGGGTATTTATGCGGAGGATTTTCCGCAACAGCCAGGTACCCATCGGGAAGGATAGTGAACCATTCGGGGTGTGACTGCACCCATGGATGGTCTGGAGCGCACTGCAAGGTAAGGCTGAGGGCAACATCTAAGCCCTGCTTGCGGGCAGCTTTAACAAGGTGGGCAAGATCTTTCTTAGTTCCCAACTGTGGATGGGTTGCGTCGTGACCGCCCTCTTTAGAACCAATAGCCCAGGAGCTGCCAACATCTTGTGGTGTTGCGGTAAGAGAATTGTCACGCCCTTTTCTATTCACTTCTCCAATGGGGTGAATGGGAGGAAAATAGACAACATCGAATCCCATGTCGGCAATGCGTTTTAACTCTTTTTCCGTGGTGGAGAAGCTACCGTGAACTGGTTTGCCATTCTTGTCACGACCACCTGTAGACCGGGGGAAGAGCTCATACCAGGAGCTAAACATTGCCTTCGTACGATCGACCCATATGCGGTAAGGCTTCCCATGAGTGAGGAGATCTCGTACGGGACGTTTGGCAAGGATCTTTGTAACTTTTTTAGAGAGGGCCGGACCAACGCGTTCAGGTAGTGCAAGAGTAGTGTCGCGTAAGGCGTTAATAGCCTCTTGAAGCACTGCTTTTACAGTTTTTTTACTGTTTTGAAGCAATGCGGCTTCCAGTATTTCGGCACCAATTTCAAGATCGTTAGCAAGGTCGTGAGCTTCTTGGCCCGCATTAATCTTCGCAGTGATGTCGTGTACCCACGTAGAACGAACATCTGACCATGTATCAATGCGGAATGTCCACATTCCTTCAGTATCGGGGACAAAGCAAGCGTGAAAAGTATCGTCGATATCACCAGGCGTCATGCTAATACGCTGCGCTTTAGTATGGTCAGGACCCTTTACCCAGAGCGTACAAGCAAGTTTGTTGTACCCTTCGCGCCATGCGGTTGCGCTGACCGGAATAACTTCTCCTACAACAGCTTTAGAAGGAGAGTTTCCATTATCGACAACGGGCTGGACATTAGTAACACCGAACCGTCCGATCACTGCGGTTTCTCCCTAAAAAGATATCACTCTTCGATATCAGCATAGTGGATAAACGGTACCGCTGATACCATCACTAGAGAGCAAGAGGAAGGGGTCTGAGGTGGCTTTCGCTGATAGTCCAGTACAGTATCCAACACAGCATTCAGCACACAATGGTGCAACTGTATCATGGGGGAATGTTGTAGATGCGCGTGACGTCCTACTTTACCGCGGCGATACCACTCTTGTGGGTCCCCTTAGCTGGCGTGTTAATGCGGGTGAACAATGGATTATTTTTGGGCCTAATGGTGCCGGAAAGACATCCCTCCTACGCCTTCTAACTGGCGATCTGTACCCATCTCGAGGAACTCTGAACGTCCTCGGGGAAGAATTCGGGCATACTGATCTCACCGAATTACGAACTCGCATAGGAGTGTCCTCCGCTGCTTTAGCGCGTCATGTACCCGCCCAAGAAACTGTCCTCAATGTTGTCCTATCTGCCGGATATTCCATGCTTGGTCGGTGGAAAGAGGAATACCTTCCCGAAGACCTCGATAGGGCAACAGCATTACTGGAAGATTTCTCTGTTATTCATTTACACGATCGTCCCTTTGGCCTGTTAAGCGAAGGGGAGCAGAAGCGTGTCCTTATTGCGCGAGCTCTTATGGCGGTGCCAGAACTGTTACTTCTTGACGAACCCACTTCTGGTCTCGATCTAGGAGGCCGAGAAGATGTTATTGAACTGTTAGAACTTCTCGCACAAGATCCACAAGCCCCTGCCATGGTTATGGTGACGCACCACGTAGAGGAAATCCCACGGTGTTTTACCCACGCAATGATCCTGCGTGAAGGACAGGTAGTTCACCAAGGTCCTATTGCAGACGTCATTACATCGCAAACTATGTCGGATGCCTTCGCACAGCCCATTACCGTTACCAGGGAAGATGGGCGCTTTTTCGCACATCGTGACTATGCACGAGGCCGTCACAGTATGGATCTATCTGGCCGCTGAACACCTATAGTTCCACAGTGTAAATAAGTGTAAATACAACCATAAAACGGATAAGGCAGCGAACTGTGACGATAGTAGCTTCCCCTGAACTAGTAGAGTGGTGGACCACTCCTGCTGGAGAAGATCTCATTAATGCTGTAAGCGCTTTATCGTGGACTCCCGCAGATAGTCTCTCGTCAACGGCACAACTTCGGAGACACTATCCAGATCTCACGCCAGAAATACTGAATGGGACAATTGATCTGGTGCAAGCACGGCAGCGGGCAGTGGAAAAACTAGGGCCTGCCAGTGCCCACTGGTTTCTCACTTTGGCAGCAGTTCAACAAGCTACTCCCTATGCGGTAACACACTACCGATCCCGTCGACTTCTCAGTAGTGATAGTACGATTGCACAGCCTATTCACGATGCCACCTGCTCAGTGGGAACAGAAGTGGCCGCACTAGTCCAGGCTGGCAGCACAGGAGAACTCAGCGGGTCAGATATTGATCAGGCTCGTTTAGCTATGGCGCGCCACAATGTTCCCACAGTCGCATTCCAGGAAGCGGATTGTCTCCACCCCGTATGGGGGAGCGACGTCATCACCCTGCTAGATCCTGCCCGGCGAACCGCCACAGGACAAAGACGCTACCGGGGACCCGATGCCACCACCCCCTCACTGACAGCTGTCCTGGAGGCATATCGTCAGCGCCCGTACCTGATGAAATGCGCCCCTGGTATCGAGTGGGACAAACTTTTCGCAGACGGGTGGGGCACAGGCCCCTGGCAGGGAGAAGTTGAGATTATTTCCATTACCGGATCACACGATGGGGGAGTAAAAGAGGCCGCCCTATGGTCCGTCGATCTGCTTAACCGTATAGCAGGCACAGCAGTGAATGTGGCAGAGGATAACGACGGATACACCAGACGCCGCGCCACCATACTGAGCTCAAACGGGCAGATCGTTGACCAGATAACAAACAGTGCCGCCAACGAGGCCGCTGCCGCAGATGTTCCTACCAGAGAAGTAGGAGAAATCCTCATCGAACCAGACGGGGCAATTGTGCGCGCCGGGCTGGTGCGACACTGGGCAGCACGGCACGGACTGTGGCAACTGGATACGCGTATTGCTCATCTTACGGGTTCTGCCGCACCTGCAGGGGTTGCCTATTATCCAGTGGTAGAGCAAATGCGTTACCGCGTCGCAGACATCAAGAAGGCGCTACGGCATTACCCCACATCAAGCATAGAAATCCTGGTACGCGGCGTTGACGTTGACCCAGCACACCTACGGAAAGCAATTCTTCCTAAACCAGTATCGGACGCTCCCGCCCGTACCCTGGTTATTAGCCGCGTGGGAAGCAATGCAGTGGCATTTCTCTGCGAGGCTCGCCGCATTGGACAATAGTTCCACCCTCTTGGCCAGTTCAGCATTTGTAAACCACGATAAATACGGGTCAATGGACAAATACGGGTCAATACATGTCAAAACTAAGCGCCAAATGGAGAGAAAACTAGGTTGAAAAAGCTATTAGAGTTACCATCTTTGCAGGCGTATTTCCGCTAGTGCACCCTCAAGCAGGAGGTTTACATGTCAGCCACAGTCGTTCTTGTAAAACAAGTTCCTGACTATGAGACAGACAATTCCTTGACCGACGATTTTCGTCTCAACCGCGAAAACGTTGACAAGATCTTAGACGAAACTAATGAGCATGCTGTGGAAGCCGCTGTACAGCTCAATGATATCCTGGAAACCCCACATGAGATCATTGCTCTCACTATGGGCCCTGACAGTGCCGTCGAAGCACTGCGTCGCGCCATGGCAATGGGGGCAGACCGTGGCATTCACATCTGCGATGACGCTCTCGTTGGTTCCGATGCCATCCAAACCTCTTGGGTTCTTGCAAACGCTCTTGGCCATATCGAAGATACAAAACTTATCGTTTGCGGTGACCAATCATCAGATGCAGGTGCGGGCACTGTACCTGCAATCGTTGCTGAGTACCTAGGTATTCCAGCTCTTACCAGCATCCATTCCCTCACCGTTGAACCTGATGGATCCCTCATCGCTGAGCGTGCCACAGACGGCTTTACCTACCAGCTCACCGCGGAAATGCCCGCCCTCATCTCCGTCACAGAAACAATGAACGAACCCCGTTTCCCCTCCTTCAAAGGCATTATGGCTGCCAAGAAAAAGGAAGTTACAGAATGGACTCTTGCGGATATTGGTGTCCTTCCCACACAAGTAGGGCAAAAAGGTGCCGGCACAACAGTAACCGCTACTGAAGAACGGCCTGCCAAATCGCAAGGCGATATTTTTGTTGATAACGGTGATGGTGCTCAACGCATCATGAACTACCTCGTCGCAAAGAAGCTTGTATAGGAGACTATGACCTATGACTATTCTTGTCCCCATTTCCTACACTGGCCGCGGCGACCAGGTACGCCCCACACAATCTAGCCTTGAAGCTCTCACCGCTGCCCGATCCATAGATACGGTGCATGCAATAGTCGTCTGTGAACCAGGCGTTTCAGAAACTCTCGCGGAGGCAATCGCCCCCTACGGTGTAGACGTTCTCCACGCTGCCGAAGACAAGGACGCTTTTACTTTCTTCGCCACCCCCACCGTTGATCTTGTTAGTAGTATCGCTATCGCCGAAGACGCTGCTGGCGTTCTCCTTCCCGATAGCATTATGAACCGCGAAATTGCTGGCCGTATTGCCGTACGCCTCGGCTCTGGACTTGCCTCCGATGTTGTCGCTCTTACCGATATCACCCACGTCACACATTCCATCTTCGGATCACAGCTTGACGTCGCCGCCGAAATACACGGACGCTACCCAGTGGTAGTACTTCGTAACGGCGTTATCGATATCTCCGAAATTTCGCAGGACGACCAAAAAACCGTAGAAATTCGTACAGTCTCTTTACCAGACCCCACTATTCGACGCAGCGTCAAAATTATGAAATGGCAAGAAGACGCCCCGAGCGACCGTCCCAACCTCACTCAAGCAAAAGTTGTTGTAGCTGGTGGCCGCGGTGTGGGATCGGCAGAAGGATTCCACGACTATGTTGAGGGACTTGCCGACCAACTAGGCGCTGCAGTAGGCACCACGCGTGACGCGGTAGATCTTGGATACTGCTCAGGAACTCTCCAAATTGGGCAAACTGGCGTCACCGTCAATCCCGATCTCTACATTGGGCTAGGTATTTCGGGCGCTATCCAGCACAAAGCGGGAATGCAAAATTCTAAACATATTGTGGTTGTCAACAATGATCCCGACGCACAACTTTTTTCACTCGCCGACCTGGGAATTGTTGGTGATGTAGAAGAAATTGTGCCGCAACTTATTGAACTGCTCAAAGCACGCAGCTGACAACAGTCATCGTTGACTCATAGCTGAAGAAAGACACCGAATGCTCTGTGAAGATCCAGAATCTCTAGCTAATGCCGCATATTTCGACCACGCTGCTATTACCCCATTGCGGCCAGAAGCGTTGGAAGCAATGTGTACCTTGGCTAGTGATATAGGCAATCCTTCCAGTGCACATTCCGTGGGAAGACGAGCCCGCTGTCATCTAGAAGAAGCACGTGAGTCTATCGCAGATAATCTAGGGGCCCGCCCCAGCGAAGTTATTTTCGTTAGCTCAGGTACAGAAGCAGACAATCTGGCTCTCAAAGGTATGGCATTACAGCGCGCCGGGCAGGAATGCCATCGTTTGCTCCTTAGTGCGGTGGAGCATCATTCCGTTAGTGATACGGCGAAGTGGCTTTCCGACTATCGACATCACTATTTCGGTATCGATTTGGATATTCTTCCTGTTGATGCGGAGGGACGTGTTCTTCCTGATGTTGTTGCGGAGCGACTGAACCAAGACGATGTACCGCTACTACTGACGGTAATGGCTGCTAATAATGAGACAGGTACTGTTCAGCCTATAACCGAACTAGCAGATCTAGCACTATCTCATGATGTTCCTTTCCACGTGGATGCAGTGCAAGCAGCAACACATATTCCGGTAGATTTTTCACATCCCGGCATCACCACTATGTCGGTTGCGTCCCAAAAAATTGGAGGACCTACCGGTGTAGGGGTTCTTCTGGCTCGCCGTGATGCCCCCCTCATCCCTCTTTTTCACGGCGGTGGGCAGGAACGAGGTTTGCGCCCAGGGACACAGAATCTTTTGGGCATTGTTGGTATGGCTGCTGCGCTACGATCCGCTATCGCACAACAACACGAAGAAACTGTACGGCTTGTTGCCTTGCGAAAGCGACTGATTGATGGACTACATGCTGCCGTCGACGATGTCATTATCAATGGTCCAGAAGAAGCAACCTGTGGGGCGGATACTCCCGTTCTTCCCGGGATAGTGTCAGCTACATTCCCTGGTTGTGAAGGTGATGCCCTTCTTATGCTTCTCGATGGTAAGGATGTGAGTGTCTCCCTTGGTGCTGCGTGTAGTGCTGGTGTGGCACAGGCTTCTGAAGTATTGCTCGCTATGGGCATTCCTGCTCAACAAGCGCGTGGTACACTGCGTCTTTCCATGGGGTACACCACAACAGAGGAGCATATTGATACGCTTCTTCACGCTTTACCTCAGGTGGTGGAACGTGCTCGTTTAGCTGGTCTGGCATAGGCTATACCCATGCGTGTACTAGCTGCCTTATCCGGAGGTGTTGACTCTTCCGTAGCTGCTGCCCGCCTAGTTGATGCTGGGCACGAGGTAGTGGGCATCCATCTTGCACTGTCCAGTGCTCCAGCGACATTACGGACTGGCGCGCGTGGTTGTTGTTCTCTGGAAGATTCTAGCGATGCGCGTCGTGTTGCTGATCAATTAGGCATCCCGTTTTACGTGTGGGATTTTTCTGAGCGTTTCCGTTCGCACGTCATTGAGGATTTTGTTACCACGTATGAACTAGGGGAGACACCTAATCCGTGCTTGCGGTGCAATGAACGAATTAAATTTGATGCTCTCCTCGAACGTGGCCTTGCCTTGGGATATGACGCTGTGGCCACTGGCCATTACGCACAGATTACTGACGGCATGCTGCGCCGTGGTGTGGACTCGGCGAAAGACCAATCGTATGTGTTAGGTGTGCTTAACCGACACCAACTTGATCACTCACTTTTCCCCTGTGGTGATACCGAAAAACCTGATATTCGGAAGGAAGCTGCTGCACACGGTTTCAGTGTGGCATCGAAACCAGACTCTACTGATATCTGTTTCATTCCCAATAGAGATACACGTGGTTTCCTTCACCTTCGGCTCGGTGATCGACCTGGCCCAGTAGTCGATATGGTGACGGGGAAAACCGTTGCGGAACACCACGGTACATACGGTTTTACAATTGGTCAGCGGAAGGGACTAGGGCTCCCTGGTCCACTACCCGATGGATTACCACGCTATGTGGTGGGTATTGATGTGCGCCGTAATACGGTTCTTATTGGTACGCGAGACATGTTGGCAACTAACTATTTACAGGGATGGCCTGGAAACTGGTTAGTAACGGAATTAGCCACTATTGCGGCAGCTGGTGAACATTACCAATTGCGCTGTGAAGTACAAGTACGAGCACACGCTACACCCGTACCATGCACCGTTGAAATAGGTGCTGCGGATACTAACACTGCAGGTACACCAGCGGAGATGACAGGTGGAGTTGTCACTATTCATACGGATACACCGTTGCGTGGTGTCGCATGTGGGCAAACTGCCGTGCTTTACCAGCCAGATCCGGCCGGAGATATTGTCCTTGGATCTGTCACTATCCACGCTACGGCGCGCAACCGTGATGATCTGTACAAAGAATTCCCCAGTGAACATTCTTCTGCTACAACCACAGAGACAATAGCCGCAGAGGATATCTAGTGGACATACGTGCAGAGGGAACCTATCCCGGTACGGATATGCGGCTTACCCTTGCCACAATTGCGGGAGAAGCCAGTCCGAGTTTCTTCTTTCCTGTTCTTCCGGAGCGTGGCTATGAAGCGTCACCAGTAGGACGAATGACAGCTCTGCTACCAGACATGGTATGGGGCTATGGGATACGTACTTTTACCTGCGGAGCGCATGAAACGCGTTTTCACCGGTCTGCCTGTTCACTCCTAGAGCAAGATCTGGATCTACTGGAAGAAACTATCGAAACAACAGGTACAGCGGAGGGGAAACTGACGGTACCGCTCGCAGGACCTGTCACCTGCCTTTCCCATGTGGAACTTTCCAACGGGCATTGGATGTGGACAGATGCAGGTGCAGTGCGGGACCTCATGGAGCAATATGCGGAAATGGTTGCCCATGTCATCAACGAAATAACGCATCGTACGGGCCGTGATGTGTGGATTGTCATTGACGAGACTGAAGCACAGTCAGTATTCGATGGAAGTCTATCTGGGATACATATATGGGAGAGTATGCCCATTCCCGATATGCGAACATTACTGTCCCAATGGGGTGCTAGTGGGGCAGTAGCGCCAGGTCGCGTTGTCCTACGTCTACCGGATATGACGCAGTTTCCGGACCATACCTGGACTCGCTACTGTGATTCGGTAATACGTGCAAAGACATTGCGTTTAGCTCTGCCATTTTCTCTGCGACCAACGGCAGAGCAGCGCGATACTCTAGGAGAGCTGTATGACCAGTGGGGAACTAGCCTAGAACTATATCGCTACCAGTGGCGGTGCCACGCCAGCAGTGGCGCACTCAGGCACAGCGCATTGCACAAGTGCTACACGATATAGCTGTTCCTCCACAGGTAGAGAAAATACCAGCTGTACATGATACAACATTGCGGTGGGCAGCCAGTACCGTGTCCAATACCACGTTTAATGCTGTGCCGTTTCGTCCTGCGGAAAGTGTAGCGGAGTATGTGGGAGCTCTTGCAGAAGTACCAGCGTTAGTCCTCAACGAGTGGCCCCAGTAACGGCCATTCCGTTTCTACAGTGCTATAGTTACGTCCTACCCGTGCCAGATAGTCACGCAGGCTCTGCTGACGTTCCTTCTGCCACTCAGTCTGCTGCGTCATTAATTCCGCAGTGGGTGTTGTACAAAGCTGGGGATAGGTTTCCGCGAGACGGAGTGCCAGCTGTGCAGCCCCCAATGCATCCGCATCAGCCTGGTGAGCATTGTCGAGAGAAACGTTGTAATGTGCGCACACCATGGTTAACGTGCGTCTGCCTTGACGATATTTATCCAGTGCGCGGTCAATAACGTAGGGGTCTATTACTAACCCACGAATCTCAAAACTGGGAACCCAATGGCGCAGGATAGTGAGATCAAATGAGGCGTTGTAGACGATAACTGCGCGATTGTCCTCCCACGCATCGTAAAGACAAGAGACAGTCTCCTCTGCAACCTCCTGGTGGGGGCGTCCCTCTGTGCGCGCTTTTTCTGTTGAGATGCCGTGGACTGCGCTTGCGGCGGCAGGAATATCGCATCCGGGATCAGCAAGCCAATTATGGGCCTCAATGAGGGGTTCTGCCGATGACGTAGTGTCGGGGAAATCAATGTTTAGGCATGAGGATGTGACAATGCGTGCGGTGCGTGGGTTTGGACCAGTAGTTTCGAGGTCGAAAGAGCACACGTGGTGAGGGTTAAAGAAACTGTCTGCCATGGATACTCCTCTGAGGTAAGCAATCGCAGAATATGCACAAAACTGTTCTTCAGGTTACTCTCTGGCTGTAGCAAATTTGGTTAACTTCGTGGTGTGGAAACGTTAGGCTAAAGACGTGATTGACTCAACTATTCAGCAGCGGTGGAATGAGCTAGCGGACACTGTGCGGGACC
Source organism: Lawsonella sp. (assembly GCF_011525565.1). Taxonomy (NCBI): domain Bacteria; kingdom Bacillati; phylum Actinomycetota; class Actinomycetes; order Mycobacteriales; family Lawsonellaceae; genus Lawsonella; species Lawsonella sp. The sequence goes on along the minus strand of NZ_WVRS01000001.1, from coordinate 312,395 downwards.
ACCAATTCCGCTACTACGTTATGAATTCACCCATCATTGCAGATAGTGAGTTCGACAAGCTTTTCTATGAGCTAGTAGCACTCGAAGACGAATACCCCGAACTCCGTACACCTAACTCACCTACACAGTTGGTAGGTGGTGGTTTCGAGACTACTTTTCAGTCTGTTGAGCATCCGGAGAGAATGCTCAGTTTAGACGATGTTTTTAGTCCAGAAGAATTAACGGAGTGGCTTACTCGGCTGGAAAATGAGGTGGGGACACACCAGGAATATCTTACGGAACTGAAAATCGATGGTGCCGCAATAGATCTGGTGTATCGAAATGGTGTTTTGGACCGTGCTGCTACTCGCGGTGATGGGCGAGTGGGGGAGGATATTACCCTCAATGCGCGCACTATTGTTGATATCCCCACGCATTTGCGTGAAAATCCGGATTACCCGATCCCTGCTCTGTTAGAAGTGCGCGGGGAAGTGTTTTTTGCTCTTGATGACTTTGCTGCACTTAATGAACGAATTATTAATGAGGCAGCAGAAGCTGACAGGAAACCTAAGCCTTTTGCTAATCCACGCAATGCTGCGGCGGGATCTCTCCGTCAAAAAGATCCGGCAGAGGTGGCTCGTCGCCATCTTCGTATGATTTGTCATGGCTTAGGGAAAACTGAAGGTTTTCATCCTACGACGCAGTGGGAGGCCTATCAAGCTATGGCGTCTTGGGGATTGCATGTTTCCGATAAAACAGAATGCGTCCACGGTATCGATGAGGTCCTTAACAAGATGCGGTACTGGGGTGAACATCGTGCCGAAAGTGAACATGAAACTGATGGATTAGTTGTAAAACTCAATAACATTGCGGAACAACGCAGACTGGGGGCAACATCACGTGTACCGCGGTGGGCTGTTGCCTATAAATATCCACCCGAAGAAGCTATAACGAAACTGCTGGATATTCGCGTTTCTGTAGGGCGAACTGGACGTGTCACACCCTATGCTTTTATGGAACCTGTCACTGTTGCCGGCTCAACAGTATCTAATGCGACGTTGCACAACCAGTTTGAAGTGAAACGTAAGGGTGTTCTCATTGGCGACCAGGTCGTCATTAGAAAAGCTGGAGAAGTTATCCCCGAGGTTTTAGGCCCTATCGTTGATGCGCGTACGGGTGAGGAAAAAGAATTCATCTTTCCCACACACTGTCCTGAATGTGGTGCTCTTCTTGCCCCAGAAAAAGAATCTGACCAGGACTGGCGTTGCCCCAACACACATGGATGTCCGGCGCAGTTGCGGGAACGTCTGTTTTATCTTGCGAGTCGGGCCGCCCTCGATATTGAGGCGCTTGGGGAGAAGGGGGCCCGTGATCTGTACGAGCGGAATATTTTGCATGATGAAGGGGATCTTTTCACCATCACTGCTGCAGATTTGTTAAAAACACAGCAATATACGCGGCGTGCACCCCGTAATGTGGATACGGATCCTAAATATGCGCATACTGCAGTAGGCGAGGTCGATGGACAGCGCGTCATCTTGTCCAAGACTGGGGAGAAGTTACTACAAAACTTAGAAGAGGCAAAAGAACGGCCATTGTGGCGGATTCTCGTTGCTCTTTCCATTCGCCATGTTGGGCCCACCGCTGCTCGTTCTCTAGCAACAGCATTTGGTAGTCTGCAGAAAATTCAGCACTTGGCTATGAGTGGAGAAGTAGCCACGCTATCTGAGGTAGAAGGTGTGGGCGGCATTATTGCAGATTCGCTTGTGGAATGGTTTTCTATAGAGTGGCATCGCGATATCGTTGACAAATGGGCTGCTGCGGGAGTCCGTATGGAGGATTCCCATGAGGAGGATCAGCCCCACACGCTAGAGGGGTTGACGGTGGTTGCTACCGGTTCATTAGAAGGCTTTACGCGCGATTCTGTGAAGGAGGCTATTGTCTCCCATGGTGGTAAGGCAGCCAGTTCTGTTTCCAAGAAAACTGACTACGTTGTTGCTGGTGCTCATGCTGGCTCAAAACTTACTAAAGCAGAGGCTTTAGGTATTCCTGTTCTTAATGAGGAAGAATTTGTTGTGCTACTACACGGTGGCGAAGCAGCGTTAAAGGAGAAACGTGCATGAGCGATAAGAATCGCACTGGGTCTACTACTGGGTTTACTATCCGTCCAATGCGTGAAGAGGATCTGCAGATAGTGGGGGAAATGACGGCTACCACATTTACCCCTTATGAAGATCCCAATTCTCCTTATCTCGATATCTTGCGTGATGTCACTCCGCGTTTTCAGAATGCGGATGCCAATTTTGTTGCTGTTGATGATGTCACCGATCAGATTTTGGGTGCTGTTACATTGGCAGCAGGTGGTAATCCTTGGGCATCAATTGCGCAAGAGGGGGAAATTGAACTACGTACACTCGCTGTAGATGAGGCAGCGCAGGGGCGCGGTATTGGGTCGACACTTGTGCGTACTTGCCAGGAATATGCTGTTCAGAATGGTTTTCACACAGTAGTACTCTCAACTAGGGAGAACATGGTTCCGGCTCACCGAGTGTATGAGCGCATGGGGTTCCAACTGGAACGCTCGCGTTTTTGGAGTCCTGTTCCAGGACTCATTGTTCGTTGCTACGTGTGGCCTGTTCCCACCGCGACGCGGTAGCATTTGCACAGTACATAAGCATTTGCATAGTACGATTCCGAAGAAAGGTGCTTCAGTGGACGGTATTACCCGTGACGATGTCGCTCACCTCGCGAAACTAGCGCGTTTGGCGTTAGCTGATGATGAGTTAGATGAGTTGGCTGGTCAAATTAAGGATATTTTGCAGCACGTGAATGTCATCACGGAGCTTGACACTGAAGGCGTTGACGCAATGAGCCATCCAGTGGCTATCCAGAATATTGCGCATGAGGATGTTACCAAGCCTTGTTTGTCGCAGGAATCAGTATTGAGTCAGGCTCCTGAAGTAGAGGATGGCCGTATCGTCATTCCGCAGATTCTGAGTGAGGGAGGGGAATAACGATAATGAGTGATCTTCGTACTGTTCCTGCTGATTCTATTCTTTCTATGGATGCATATACGCTGGCACAGCGTATACATGCAGGGGAACTATCATCTGTTGCAGTAACGCAAGCCTTCTTGGATCGTATTCAAGAAATCGATGGCGATATCCATGCTTTCCTACATGTTGGCGCGGAGGAAGCTTTAGCAACTGCTCGCAAGGTGGATGAGGATGTTGCAGCTGGTAAGGAACCGGCTTCTCCGCTAGCGGGTGTTCCACTTGCCTTGAAGGATATTTTCACAACGGTTGATGCACCGACAACATGCGCATCGAAAATTCTGGAGGGTTATGTCCCACAGTATGATGCGACTGTTGTGAAGAAGCTCCGCGAAGCTGGCATCCCCATATTGGGTAAGACCAATATGGATGAGTTCGCCATGGGTTCTTCTACGGAAAACTCTGCGTATGGTCCCACCTATAACCCGTGGGATAAGGAGCGTACTCCGGGTGGTTCTGGTGGTGGTTCCGCTGCGGCGTTGGCCTCCTATGAAGCTCCGCTAGCTATTGGTACAGATACGGGTGGTTCAATCCGTCAGCCGGCAGCTCTTACCGCCACGGTAGGGGTGAAGCCCACCTATGGCACAGTATCTCGCTATGGTCTGGTAGCGTGTGCATCGTCCCTGGATCAGGGTGGTCCGTGTGCTCGTACCGTGTTGGATACGGCCATGCTGCACAATGTTATTGCTGGCCATGATGATCATGATTCCACATCATTGTCGGTAGAAATTCCCAATATGGTGGATGCCGCATTGGAGGGTCAGAATAAAGATCTTTCCGGTGTGAAGATTGGCCTTATTAAGGAATTCCTCACTGATGAGGGATGTCAACCTGGAGTAGCGGAGTCTTTCCGTCAGGCAGTTGAAACTCTGCAAGGGTTGGGCGCAGAAATCGTTGAGGTGTCTTGCCCGAACTTCCCCTACGCATTGGCTGCTTATTACCTCATTCTTCCCTCTGAAGTGTCGTCTAATCTGGCCCGCTTTGACGGAATGCGCTACGGACTCCGGGTGGGCGATGATGGGACTCATTCGGTTGACGAGGTGATGTCTCTGACGCGTGCTGCTGGTTTTGGTAAGGAAGTTAAACGCCGCATCATCATTGGTACGTATGCTCTTTCTGCTGGCTACTACGATGCGTACTATACGCAGGCACAGAAGGTTCGTACGCTTATTGCACAGGACTTCCAAAAAGCCTATGAGCAGGTAGATGTGTTGATCTCGCCGACTACTCCGCAGACGGCATTCAAGCTGGGAGAGCGAGTTGACGATCCACTTTCCATGTATCTCTTCGACCTTTACACGTTGCCTCTGAACTTGGCAGGTATTTGTGGTATGTCCGTTCCATCTGGACTGGCATCGGATTCTGGAATGCCTGTGGGTCTGCAGATTATGGCTCCAGCTTTGGAGGATGCTCGTCTTTATCGGGTTGGTGCCGCGTATGAAAAGGCGCGTGGACCACTCTGCTAGCTTTTGCCACTAGACGCTAATATTCTGTGAGAACACTTTGTGAGGAGTCCTCCTCTTCGTCTGAGGAATACAGGCGGAGGGGAGGATTTCGGCGTAATCTGGGCTTATATCAGCGAAACTATGTAGGTGCGGTGAATCTGTTGCTGGATCGGTTAAGTATTCGCTTGTTTATCTCGGTACACTGCACCTATAGCTACTTTTTCTAAGAAATGGCAATAGAGAAGGATTAGTCACATGGGTCTTCGAATTGGTGTTCTGACTGCCGGTGGTGACTGCCCGGGCTTAAATGCAGTTATTCGCGGTGTTGTTCGCACTGCTAACAGCTGCTACGACGCTACAGTGGTGGGTTTCCAAGACGGTTGGACTGGTCTCGTCAACAATTTTCGTATTCAGCTTTATGACAATGAAAGCATCGACAAGATCCTCGACCAAGGTGGCACCATTTTAGGTACTGGTCGCATGAATCCACATGAGTTGGAATCTCGCATAGACGATATCAAAGCGACTCTTGCCGATAATGAAATTGATGCCGTCATTCCTATTGGTGGAGACGGTACCTTGCGCGGCGGTCGTTGGCTGATGGAAAACGGCATTAATGTTGTCGGTGTTCCCAAGACTATCGACAATGACGTTGCCAATACTGACTACACGTTTGGTTTCGATACAGCAGTATCTATTGCCACAGATGCTATTGACCGTCTGCATACCACTGCGGAGTCCCACCAGCGCGTCATGCTGGTAGAAGTCATGGGACGCAACGCCGGATGGATCGCTCTCCAGGCAGGAATGGCCGGAGGCGCACACATGGTTGTTATCCCAGAAGTTCCTTTCGATGTTGATCGCATTGCCAAGCTTATGGAGCGCCGCTTCCAAATGGGTGAATCCTACGCTATCTGCGTGGTAGCCGAGGGGGCACATCCTAAGGAAGGCACGATGGAAATGCGGTCTGGCGGTATCGATAAGTTCGGGCACGAAATATATACGGGCGTTGCGCAACAGCTTGGCGATGAGCTACGTACTCGCCTCTATGATCGCGATATCCGTACCACGGTACTTGGTCATATTCAGCGTGGTGGTACCCCTACTGCTTTTGACCGCGTTCTGGGTACTCGTTTTGGTGTTAATGCTGTCCATGCCGTTGCCGAGGGCGACTTTGGAAAAGTGGTCGCGGTTCGCAATGACAAGATTGAACGCATCACTCTTGATGAGGCAGTCGGCCATCCGAAGAGAGTCCCCATGGATCGCTACAGGGAAATGGAAGCCCTCTTCGGCTAAACGTGCCATAGCGGTGGTATAACTGATCACTTAGTATCGGCTCAATGCGGGTTCAGTGCATGCTTTCTCAGCGAGGAACCGTGTGTTGAGCCGATACTGCAATAACTGCTCTTCTCACCTAAACTAGGAACCATGACAAGCGCCCATGTAGATGACATCCTCGACTTCGACGAGGTAATCGCGAAGTACGATCCCGTTATGGGGTTGGAAGTTCACGTAGAGCTTTCTACGGAAACGAAAATGTTCTGCAATAGCCCCACCGCTTTCGGTGCAGAACCCAACACCCACGTTAGCCCCACATGTATGGGACTACCTGGCGCACTCCCCGTTGTTAACCAGCAAGCAGTGGACTGGGCTATCAAGATCGGTTTGGCCTTAAACTGCCAGATTGCTTCTTATTCGCGTTTTGCTCGAAAGAATTACTTCTATCCGGACCAGCCCAAGAACTATCAGATTAGCCAATATGACGAGCCCATTGCCTACGACGGTTATCTGGAGTTCCAGCTCGAAGACGGCACCCCCTTCCGGGTTGATATTGAACGTGCTCACATGGAGGAAGACACCGGCAAACTGACCCATATTGGTGGTGAGACAGGCCGCATTAACGGTGCTACACACTCTCTCCTCGATATGAACCGTGCCGGCGTGCCGCTTATCGAAATTGTTACCAAGCCTATTGAAGGAGCAGGGGAGCGCGCCCCCGAAGTAGCTCGCGCTTACGTCACCGCATTGCGTGATGTTATTCGCTCGCTGAAGGTGTCTGACGTCAATATGGCGCAGGGGTCCATGCGTGCCGATGTTAACTTGTCTCTCCGCCCCGTGGGTACCACCGAGTTCGGTACGCGTACAGAGACAAAGAACGTTAATACGTTAAAGTCCATTGAGACTGCTGTCCGCTACGAAATGTGCCGTCAGGCAGCCGTTCTGGATGCGGGTGAAGAAGTTCGTCTAGAGACGCGCCACTTCTTGGAATCTACTGGTGCAACTGCAGCAGGTCGTCCGAAAGAAACCTCTGCTGATTACCGCTACTTCAATGATCCTGATTTGGCGCCTGTTGTCGTGTCGCGTGAGCATGTTGAAGATATTCGTGCCACACTACCGGAACTCCCTTGGGTGCGTCGTGCTCGTTTGCAGAAAGAGTGGAATCTTTCTGATGAGGAACTCCGAGACCTCGTCAATACCGGTGCTATGGATCTTGTTGCCGATACGGTGGAAGCGGGCGCTCCCTCCGCTGAAGCACGTAACTGGTGGGTTTCCTACCTTACGCAGCAAGCCAAGAACCGCGAGGTAGAACTTGATGCCCTGGCTATTTCTCCGAAACAGCTGGCAGAAGTTATTAGCATGGTCGCGGAAGGCAAGCTCACCAATAAGCTGGCCCGCCAGGTTGTTGATGCTGTCCTCGACGGCGAGGGTGAACCTGCTGAAGTCGTCGAAAAACGTGGACTGGCCGTTGTCTCCGATGATTCGGCGCTTCGCAGCGCAGTGGAGGAAGCTCTTGCCGCTCAGCCTGATATTGCCGATAAGATTCGCAGTGGCAAAGTACAGGCAGCCGGTGCCATTATCGGTGCAGTGATGAAAGCTACTCGCGGCCAGGCAGATGCTGCACGAGTACGCGAAATCATCATTGAAATGTGCTCATAACTTTCTTACGTAGAACATCCCAGGAGTGTGCTCTTAGCGACTCACCTGGGATGTTCTGCATTTTCATAAATTCTCCCGTTATTCTGGACGCATGAGCGACGATACAACTTCTGTTCCTAACTCTGAGCCTGCGTTTAATGAGGAACCTGTGCTCAACGAAGATACTGGCGAGGATATCAGCGAAGATACTGCCTCGCGCGATTCGTCGGATGATACTGTTCCCCAACAGATGCAGCCAGTTAGTGACGATGATGTCGTCCTGGATGGTTTATTAGACGACATCGACACTATTTCTGCTGCAGATCAGGAAAGTATTACTGCAGACAGTGAAAGCGAAGCGCAGTCGACGGATGACGACGATGCCACAGCTGTGGGAATCTTCGATAGTGAGGACACTGCGAGTGAGATGCCAGAGATGGAGCAGCCTCTGGCCTATACCGCCGCAGAAGATGCTGAAACAACGTTTATCGATACTGTTTTACCTGGTGAGGATACTTCCTCTGGGGTATTCGATGACAATGTTTACATTGACCCAGCAGAGACAGCTGTTATGGAATCAGCGGAGACTGCCGTAGCTGACATTCCTGTTTCTGTTGCCCCTGCTGCCCCCGTGAGCGTGTCTTCTTCGTCAGTTGAAGATGCTGCTAGTAGCGAGCCTCTGGATAGTAGTGACCTTTCAGATAGTGACGAACTTCTGGAAGATGTACATGATGGCCAGGAAAAAGACGATAACGAGGACGATAAGTCAAAAGGATGGGGGACGGTTGATTGGGGCCTTTTCCTCCTGCGAGTAACTCTCGGTGTCATTATGGCCATGCATGGTGCGGATAAACTCTTTGGTCTTTTTGGCGGTTCCATTAGTGCAACTGAGGACCTGCTACGGTCTGTCGGCTTCACTAATCACACTGAGATATTTGCGATAGGTGCTGGTGTGGCAGAACTTGTGAGCGGCATCATCGTTATTTTGGGGCTTTTTGCGCCAGCGGGAGCGTCGGTGATCTTAGGTGTGATGGGCATGGCGACGCTTACGCATTTAGCATTGGGTGAGGGTGCTTTTCTCGCTCTTTATAAGGGACCGTATGAGCTGATTACCCTTATTGCGGCAATGTCTGCAGCGGTTATTTTTGCCGGGTCGGGCCGGTGGTCAGTGGATGGACGATGGGGCTGGGCGACACGACCTAAATGGGGTGCCATTGTGTGGTTCATTGTTGGTATCGCGTCAGCTCCCATTGTGTGGGCAATTTTTAATACGCAAGGTTTCCCCTTCTAACAGATTTATCTTCTAGTAGACTCTCGTCGATAATGTCGTAAGGTTATGAAAAGTGTGAGGCCCCACCATACAGTGGGGCCTCACACTTTTCATAGAGGGAGGGCAGGACTAGGAAAGAGAAGGCTAGTCGATGTCGCGCACACCGCCGCGGTCTGCCGATGCGGCCATCTTTGCGTAAGCGCGTAGGGCCTTTGATACTTCTCGAGAACGATCTTTATGAGGAGTCCAGGGGTGCTCACGGGTGTTCTCTTCAGTACGACGCTTTTTCAGTTCTTCTGCACTAACACGCAATTCGATCTTACGTTCAGCAACATCGATATAGATGGGGTCACCATCGTGGACAAGTCCAATAGCGCCACCGTGGGCTGCTTCAGGAGAGACGTGTCCGATGGAAAGGCCGGAGGATCCTCCTGAGAAACGACCATCTGTGACCAGGGCACATTTCTTCCCTAAACCAACGCCTTTAATGAAGGCAGTAGGATGCAGCATTTCTTGCATACCGGGGCCACCAGAAGGTCCTTCATAGGTGACGAAAAGAACTTCCCCCGGCTGTAGTGTCTTATTTAAGATGACGTTAACAGCCTCTTCTTGGCTTTCGACGACGCGCGCAGATCCCTCGAAGTGGAATTGATCTTCACTGATGCCGGCAGTTTTAAGAATGGCACCGTCTTCGGCGATATTGCCGCGGAGGACACAGAGCCCACCTTCCTTGGTGTAGGCGTGGGCGCTATCACGAATGCATCCGTTTTCAGCGTCAAGATCAAGACTATCCCAACGATTATCGGTGGAGAAGGGCTGTGTGGTGCGTACTCCACCGGGAGCAGCATGGTAGAGCTCTATAGCTTCATCGGTGGCGGAACCGCCGCGAATGTCCCAATCGGCCAGATAGTGTGCAAAGTCCGCAGAGTGTACAGAGTGAACAGTGGTGTTTAAGAGGCCAGCACGGTTAAGTTCGCCGAGTAGTGCTGGAATACCACCAGCACGGTGGAAGTCCTCCATGTAGAAATCGGAGTTAGGGGCCACTTTGGAAAGGCACGGTACGCGGCGCGAGATAGCGTCAATGTCATCCAGTGTGAAGTTCACATTACCTTCTTGTGCAGCGGCAAGAATATGCAGCACAGTGTTGGTGGATCCGCCCATGGCTATATCGAGGGTCATAGCGTTGCAGAATGCTTCGCGAGTGGCAATAGAGCGGGGGAGAACGGACTCGTCATTATCGTGGTAGTAGCGGTTGGCTAATTCCACAATGAGTTTTCCGGCGCGTTCAAAAAGCGCCTTGCGGGCTTTATGGGTGGCAAGAGTAGAACCATTACCGGGCAGGGATAAGCCAAGGGCTTCTGTCAGGCAGTTCATGGAGTTGGCAGTGAACATGCCTGAGCAGGAACCGCAGGTAGGACAGGCGGTTTGTTCAACTTTAAGAAGTGCATCGTCATCTGTTTTATCGGAAGCGCTTGCGGAGATGGCGGTGATAAGGTCTGAGCCTTTGCGGGCGACACCATCGACGACGACGGCGCCACCGGCTTCCATAGGGCCGCCGGACACAAAAACTGTGGGGATGTTGAGGCGCAGTGCAGCGTTCAGCATGCCGGGGGTAATTTTGTCGCAGTTGGAGATGCAGACGAGGGCGTCGGCGGTGTGTGCATTGCACATGTATTCCACGGAGTCGGCAATGATTTCGCGGCTGGGGAGGGAATAGAGCATGCCGTTGTGGCCCATTGCTATGCCGTCATCGATGGCAATGGTGTTAAACTCTTTCGCTATTCCACCAGCCTCTTCGACGGCTTTTTTGACAATATCGCCGACGTATTTGAGGTGTACGTGTCCGGGGACAAAATCCGTGTATGAGTTGGCGATAGCAATAATTGGTTTACCGAAGTCAGAATCTTTGACACCAGTGGCACGCCAGAGTGCGCGCGCTCCTGCGGCATTACGACCACGTGTTGATTGGGCAGATCGAAGCTGAGGCATTGTGAAGCCTTTCTGTATGGGTCATGTGCCATTAACATTGCGACATCGAAATTTGAGTATTCGATCTCATATAGTGACTATATTAGTTGACATTATGAGATTTGTACCGTAGTATCAAGTCATGCTTCAAGTCCTAGTATCTGTACGTATTCGCGGTCGGCGTTTATGCTAGACCCGGTTAACGCTACCGGATCACGGAGAAGCTAAATGCCCCTCGCACAGTCACACTGGCGAGGGTTTTTTATTACCATCTCACGCGGAGGCGTAGCCTCTGCCCGTCACCTGAAGGAACTGATGTGAGCGCACCACAAGCTCGCCAGCCAGGGCGTGGCACTATTCCCACACCCGCTGAAGCAGCACACGCAACCAGCAGTAACCGCGGCATAGGTCCAGAGAAATGCACAGGCGCAAAGTCTGTCATTCGCTCTCTCGAGGAACTTGGCGCAGACACCGTATTTGGACTTCCAGGTGGCGCAATTCTTCCCGTCTATGATCCGCTCTACGACAGCACTTTTATTAACCACGTACTTGTTCGTCACGAGCAAGGGGCTGGCCACGCAGCCGAAGGCTATGCACGATCCACTGGGCGAGTTGGCGTTTGCATGGTGACGTCTGGTCCCGCTGCTACTAACCTGGTAACGGCACTGGCTGGTGCACAAATGGACTCTGTCCCCATGGTGGCCATTACTGGGCAGGTGGGAGAATCGTGCATTGGTACTGATGCTTTCCAAGAAGCAGATATTTCTGGCATCGCCATTCCAGTGACAAAGCATAATTTCCTTGTCAAAGACGCCTCTACTATCCCACAAGTATTGGCAGAGGCTTTTTATATTGCCCAAACTGGTCGGCCCGGCGCAGTGCTCGTCGATATTACGAAATCGGCGATGAACCAGGAGACAACATTCTCATGGCCGCCAGCTATTGATCTGCCAGGTTACCATCCAGTGACGAAGCCACACGGCAAACAAATACGTGAAGCAGCTCGTCTTATTGCGAAAGCCCACAAACCAGTTTTCCTTATTGGCGGAGGCATTATTAACGCCAATGCCTCGCAGGATCTGCTCGATCTGGTAGCCCTCACGGATATTCCTGTGACCTGCACACTTATGGGTATGGATGCATTTCCGCAGAGTCACCCACTGAACTACGGTATGGCGGGAATGCACGGTACCATCCCAGCTGTTGCCGCATTGCAAAAAAGTGACCTCATCATTGCACTCGGTACTCGCTTTGATGATCGCGTAACAGGTAATCTTGAGTACTTTGCCCCGCATGCGCAAGTTATTCATGCAGATATCGATCCGGCAGAGATTGGTAAAAATGTCACTGTCGATATCCCCATTGTGGGCGATGCGCATGAAGTAATAACGGCACTTATTAATACGATGAAATCGGATCCTTCCGAGAATATTGTTGGTGACATTCGTGCCTGGGTGGACTATCTCGATGAATTACGTGAACGTTACACCATTAAGTACGACAAGGCCCTAGACGAAGAAGGACACTTGTCTCCTCAGTATGTCATTGAGACCCTCTCTAACATTGTCGGATCAGACGCCATTTATGTTTCTGGCGTGGGACAACACCAAATGTGGTCGTCACAGCTTATCGACTTTGAAGAACCCCGTACCTGGTTAAACTCCGGTGGTCTTGGCACAATGGGATACGCAATTCCTGCCGCCATGGGGGCTCAAGCTGGTAACCCAGATAAGGAAGTATGGGCAATCGACGGCGATGGTTGTTTCCAGATGACGAATCAGGAACTAGCGACCTGCGCACTAAATAATTTCCCCATTAAAGTTGCCCTCATCAATAATGACAGCCTCGGAATGGTGCGTCAGTGGCAGACGCTCTTCTATGACGAGCGTTATTCCCAGACCACCTTGGAGACGCATACACGTCGTATCCCCGATTTCGTTATGTTGGCGGAAGCTCTTGGGTGCGCTGCTTTTCGCGTAGAAACTGAAGAGGATATCGTTCCAACTATCGAAAAAGCCCGTAAGATTAACGACCGCCCAGTTGTTATCGAGTTTGTTGTTGCCAAGGATGCTCAAGTATGGCCAATGGTGCCTGCTGGTACTAGTAACAGTGAAATCATGATGCTCAAGGGAATATATCCGCTCGTCGATGAGGATCAGGCCAGAAGGGACACCATCTAACCATGACTACGACACATACTTTGAGTATCCTGGTGGAAGATAAGCCTGGCGTGCTAACCCGTGTCGCTGGCTTATTCGCGCGCCGAGGTTTCAATATTCAATCTCTTGCGGTCGGTCCGACAGAGGTTGAGGGAGTATCCCGGATGACTATTGTTACGGCCGTCGACAGACTTCCCCTTGAACAGGTAACGAAGCAGCTCAACAAGCTCATTAACGTGTTGAAGATTGTCGAACAGGATGCTGATGCTTCCGTATCCCGGGAGCTCATCCTTATCAAAGTTCGATGCGATGCGAGTAACCGCATCCAGGTTGTGCAAACAGCAGAACTTTTCCGCGCCAAAGTAATTGACGTGGCTCCAGAGTCTGTGACGCTGGAAGCTACTGGTACCAAAGACAAAATAGACGCATTATTGCGAGTCTTAGATCCTTTTGGAATTCGAGAGATTGTGCAGTCGGGCACGATCACTCTTGGCCGCGGCCCGAAGTCAATGACAGCTACCCGCTGACTAAGGCTTCCTGGCAACGCTACACTGATTAACACAACATATAGGTCAATGGCTTGTATGACTCCACATGAAGACACAGTAAAAGGAGACTCCACCCATGGCAGTCGAAACTTTCTATTCAGACGACGCTGATCTTTCCATCATCCAGAGCCGTAAGGTTGCCATTATCGGTTACGGTTCTCAAGGCCATGCACATGCTCTAAGCTTGCGTGACTCCGGCGTTGACGTTGTCATTGGTCTGCGCGAGGGATCCAAGTCCATTGCCAAGGCAGAAGAGCAGGGTCTCAAAGTTATGACCAATGCAGAGGCTGCACAATGGGCAGACACCATTATGATGCTTGCCCCGGATACTTCTCAGGCACAAATTTTTAATAATGACATTAAGCCCTATCTGCAGGAAGGCGACGCCCTCTTCTTTGCACACGGTTTGAATATTCACTTCAAACTCATTGAGGTTCCGGAGTACGTCACCGTTGCCATGTGTGCTCCTAAGGGGCCCGGCCACCTCGTTCGTCGTCAGTTTGTGGAAGGACACGGCGTGCCCTGCCTCATTGCGGTTGAGCAGGATCCTACCGGCGAAGGCCAGGCTCTTGCCCTCTCCTACGCAAAGGGTATTGGTGGTACCCGCGCAGGTGTCATTAAGACAACCTTCCGCGAAGAAACCGAAACAGATCTCTTCGGTGAGCAGGCAGTGCTCTGCGGTGGTATGGAAACTCTCATTATGATGGGGTTCGAAACTCTCGTTGAGGCCGGATACGCCCCCGAAATGGCATTTTTCGAGTGCATGCACGAGACGAAGCTCATCGTTGACCTCATCTACGAGGGCGGCCTTACCAATATGAACTATTCCATCTCCGACACTGCTGAATTCGGTGGCTACCTGTCTGGCCCCCGTGTTGTGGGAGACGCCTCTCGCGAAGCTATGCGCCAGGTACTGAAAGAAATCCAAGACGGTACTTTCGTAAAGCGGCTTATGACGAACGTCGAGAATGGAAACAAGGAGCTAGAGGAACTGCGTGCGCAGGTACAGAACCACCAGATTGAAGCTGTTGGTGCAGACCTTCGCAACATGATGAGCTGGGTCAAGCGCGAAATTACTGAGACTGCCTAAATAGACAGTCCCACCTAATGCTGAGATACCTTGGTACTGCCCAAAAGTAGTACCAAGGTATCTATTCCTATATCTGTTTTCGCCTACTAGAATAAGCCGTGTATCAGGCTGTTTAGGAAGTAGTGTAGGGAAGTCTGCGTAGCATTCTTTATGTCTCCAGATCGCTTTACTCTACGCGCACACTAGCAGCGTGATACCTAGAGTTTCTGGCGCGGTCGTGTCAGAAATAACCTCACACACAATGGAGAATCTCGTGAGCCAAAATGCTCGTCCCGTCGTACTGATTGCCGACAAACTTGCTCAATCGACCGTAGATGCACTGGGTGATGGTGTAGAAATTCGTTGGGTCGATGGTCCGAACCGTTCTGAATTGCTGGCAGCTCTTCCTGAAGCGGACGCAGTACTCGTACGTTCTGCCACCACTATTGACGCCGAAGCATTAGCCGTTGCCGATAATCTCAAGATTATTGGTCGCGCTGGTGTAGGGCTTGATAACGTCGATATTCCCGCGGCTACTGCCCGCGGTGTCATGGTTGTCAATGCGCCTACCTCAAACATTCATTCTGCGGCAGAACATGCCGTAGCGCTGACAATGGCTGCTGCTCGCCAGATCCCAGCAGCTCACAACACTCTTCGTGAGCACGAATGGAAGCGCTCCAGTTTCAAAGGCGTTGAAATCTTCCACAAGACCGTCGGTGTGATCGGTCTAGGTCATATTGGTCAACTATACGCTCAGCGTATGAAGGCTTTTGATACCACGGTAGTGGCATACGATCCTTATCTTCCCGCTGCCCGCGCCGCCCAACTCGGCGTTGAATTGGTGAGCTTGGACGAGCTGCTCTCCCGCGCCGATATCATCTCCATCCACCTCCCGAAGACCCCGGAAACCGCCGGTCTTATCAATGCTGAGCAACTTGCCAAGTGCAAGGATGGTGTCATTATTGTGAACGCTGCTCGTGGTGGACTCATTGTTGAGGAAGACCTTGCAGCGGCATTGGCATCCGGTAAGGTGCGCAGCGCTGCTGTTGACGTGTACTCCAAGGAACCCCCTACGGATAACCCGCTGCTAGATGCCGACAACATTGTCCTAACTCCGCATCTTGGCGCCTCCACCGCAGAAGCACAGGATCGCGCAGGCGTTGATGTTGCTCATTCCGTACTCTTGGCACTTGCTGGCGAGTTCGTTCCAGACGCTGTTAACGTCTCCGGCGGCCCCGTTAATGATGAAGTTTCACCGTGGCTGGAACTTGTTCGCAAATTGGGTCTTCTGGCCGGCACACTTTCTCCCAAACCGGTTACTGCCGTGCAGGTTGTTGTCTCCGGTGAGCTTTCCGCTGAACCCGTCGATATTCTTGGTCTTGCCGCTTTGCGCGGTCTTTTCTCCGCTGTCAGCACCGAGCCGGTAACTTTTGTGAATGCTCCGCAGATTGCCGAAGAGCGCGGTGTCTCTATTGAGGTCGATACTCACACTGAGGCTCTTACCCACCGGTCTGTTGTGACGGTGCGTGCCGTCACCGCCGATGGTGACGTTACCTCTATCTCCGGTGCTCTTACTGGTCTGGAGAAAGTTGAGAAGATTATCGGTATTAACGGTCGCAACTTCGACATGCGTGCAGAAGGTCACAATGTGGTGCTGTCCTACCAGGATCGTCCCGGTGCACTAGGGCTTTTCGCCACTGCATTGGGCAATGCGGACGTAGATATTATTTCTTGTGCTCTCAGCCCTGATGCAAAGGGAACTGGTGCTACTGCTCTGCTGCGTCTCAACCGTGCCCTTACTGAAGATGAGATGGAGACTGTCAGTTCTGCTGTTGGGCAACTCGTGCTGCCCAGGTGGATCTCGCGTGAGTGCCACGATTGATCTAGCGGTCATCGGTGGCGATGGTATTGGCCCTGAGTTACTGCCGAAGCGCTAAAAGTACTTCGTGCAGTTATCCCCAGTATTGAGGTCACGCACTACTCGCTAGGCGCGGAACACTACCTGAAAACTGGTGAGATTCTCTCCGATGAGACTGTTGAGAAGATCCGTCAACATGATGCCATCTTGCTCGGCGCCATTGGTGATCCAGAGCGGGTAGCTCCCGGCGTTTTGGAGCGCGGATTACTTCTAAAATTACGGTTTGCCCTTGATCACTTTGTCAATCTTCGCCCAGCGAAGCTCTACGCAGGTGTTGACTCACCCCTAGTTGGTAACCCTTCCATCGACTTCGTTGTTGTGCGTGAGGGCACGGAGGGTCTCTACTGTGGCGATGGTGGAGCGATCCGCGTAGGAACCACAGCTGAGGTTGCTACAGAAACTTCCCTGAATACCCGCTTCGGAGTGGAACGCGTTGTGCGGGACGCTTTTGAACGCGCCATGAAACGTCGTAAACACCTCACTCTTGTTCACAAGATGAATGTGCTAACCCATGCGGGTTCACTGTGGAAACGCACTGTTGATGATGTTGCTGCTGACTATCCGGAAGTAACAACGGATTACTGTCACATTGATGCGTGCACTATCTATATGGTGACGGATCCGGGTCGCTTTGATGTTATCGTCACCGATAATCTTTTCGGCGATATCATCACAGATCTCGCCGGCGCTGTGATAGGTGGTATTGGATTAGCAGCAAGCGGAAACATTGATGCCACCCGTACCAACCCCTCCATGTTTGAACCAGTACACGGTTCTGCCCCCGATATTGCGGGGAAGGGACTGGCAGATCCCACTGCCGCCATTGTTTCTGGCGCAATGATGCTGGAGCATTTGGGGTATGACAGTGAAGCTGCTCGCATTATGGAAGCAATAGAAAACGATGTGGCACACCGCGATGATGAGACTATCTCCACCAGTGCGATAGGTGATCGTATCGCTGCTGCACTCGCATAGCGCATAAGGTTATTCAATTATCTGAATCCTGCTCGGTAGGAACTCGGAGATGAGTTCCTACCGAGCAGTGTCTTACTCAGCAGTGTCCTACTCAACAGGGCTCTGCAGCGCGGGGTATTCTTCTACTATGCGTATTGCTCGTTTTGCTACCCCCGAAGGTGTCTCCTTTGGC
This sequence comes from Lawsonella sp., assembly GCF_011525565.1. Taxonomy (NCBI): domain Bacteria; kingdom Bacillati; phylum Actinomycetota; class Actinomycetes; order Mycobacteriales; family Lawsonellaceae; genus Lawsonella; species Lawsonella sp. The sequence continues at coordinate 294,923 of NZ_WVRS01000001.1, read as the reverse complement.
GTCGTCGAGGGGAATCCCGATACTCCTTCCACGTGTACTATCCGTCAAGTAGATGAACTTCCCTGGGATGGACAGCCCGTTTTCACTGACAAAAAGTTCTTACTTCCCGACGTACGTCTCTTAGCTCCCATTTTCCCCACAAAGATTGTGGCAGTAGGGAAGAACTATATTGATCACGCCAGAGAATTGGGTGGCCAAACGACAGATGAACCCGTCATCTTTATTAAGCCCCCTACCTCTATTATTGGCCCAGATGCCCCCATTCGGAGGCCTGCGGTCAGCCAACGTGTTGACCATGAGGGTGAACTAGCTGTCATCATCAATCAACCCTGTCACAATGTTGATGCGGCAGACGCACGACGCGTCATCCTGGGGTACACCATTGCTAACGATGTCACTGCTCGCGATATTCAAGCCGCAGAAGGACAATGGACCAGGGCTAAAAGCTATGACACGTTCTGCCCACTAGGCCCGTGGATTGAGACCCAACTCGATCCCTCTGACCAAGACATCCTGGTGGAAGTGATACATGCTGATGGAACGAGCGAAGTTCGCCAGGATGAGAACACAGCAGCAGTTGTTCATACTGTTTCGGAGATTATCGAGTTTGTTAGTAGTGTCATGACACTACTGCCCGGCGACGTTATTCTTACCGGCACACCGGCAGGTATTGGACCCCTGGTAGAAGGGGATACGGTCACGGTCTCTATTGACGGTATCGGCACGCTTTCCAACCCCGTTGTCAATGCTTAAAGACTGTCGACAATTCCTAAAGCACGCAAGATAGTTTGTAGCTTGTCGCGAGTTTCCTGTACTTCGGCAGAGGGACAAGAATCTGCCACAATTCCACCACCAGCCCAGGCCGTGGCGGAATTGTGTGCCGGATCCAGTTCTGCACAACGAATAGCCACTACCCAGTCACCATCACCAGCAGCATCACACCATCCCACCGTGCCCGCATAGAAGCGGCGGTTTTCACCCGCATCAGAGATAAAAGTGAGTGCTTCGCGACGAGGCCAACCTCCCACGGCAGGAGTGGGGTGCAGTAACTCAGCTAGGTCGAGAGCAGTGGGTAGTTCGTGTGTCTGTGTGGCATCCCTATTTTCTGCATGAGCGGCAAGTGTCCCCGTAATGTGGGTACCAAGATGCCACATTTCTTTCGTAGACGTCAGACTAGGTGTAGCGGGAACATCGAGTCTGCTACACAAAGGACGTAGAGCTTCTTCCAGTGCCTGGGTAACATAGCGATGCTCGGCACTATCTTTCGTAGAAGTGCGCAGGTCGCGTGCAGATTGCGCATCGCGTTGACGGTCAGAACAGCGGGGCCGGGAACCGGCTAGCGGGTGAGAGCTTATCTCTGCCCCGCGGCGGCTTATCAGCAGTTCCGGGGAAGAGCCCACTAGCCAGTGCCCCTCATAGTCTGTCCCGGCAGGGGAGAGGTCCGCTAAATACGCCTCCTGGCGTGGGCTACCGTCAAGAAGACGTGCGGCAATAAGCTGGGGATCTAAAGTCTCATCAGCAATAACGTCCACAGCACGAGCAAGCACAATCTTTTCCGCAACACCCCGGCGGATAGCTGCAACGGCCTGCTCAACACGACGGCGATGCTCGGAAGCAGTAGGAGAGAAGTCCACAATACGGGCACGCATTTCTTGTCCACGGAAGAACGCGGGCGGCTCCAATGGAGCATCAGAGCGAATGACGTGCTTGGGAGAAATAAGAGCAGCTGGTGCGTTGGGTGTAAACGGTAACGCCCCCACAATCATGTCGGCACGGCCGGAGGCGAGAGCTTCACGGGCCTCTGCTACGGAGGAGAAAGTTTCTTTAATGCCTTGTGTGCGGACAGATCCGGTGGCGCGTGATAATAAAAAATCTGGTTCGGTACACGGTCTTGTGGGGAGATAGTGCTGCTGCGAGTGCAAGGGTTTTTCAGGCTCCATCTCCACCTCCTACAATAAGAACAAAGGCGCTGTTGGTAGCGCCGTTCTCCAGCCTACTCGTGAAAGCTACTAGCCTTAAACTATGACTACTCAAGAAGTCCGTGTCCGCTTTAGCCCGTCGCCTACCGGTACCCCCCACGTGGGAATGGTCCGCACTGCCCTCTTCAACTGGGCCTACGCTCGTCACACCGGTGGAAAACTCATTTTCCGCATTGAAGATACCGATGCACAGCGTGACTCGGAGGAAAGTTACCAGGCCATCATTGATTCTCTCGAGTGGCTGGGACTCGACTGGGATGAAGGCCCGAAGGTAGGGGGCCCACACGAGCCGTACCGCCAATCCATGCGTGGCGACATCTACCGCAAGGTTATTCAGCAGCTTCTAGACGCTGGCGAAGCCTACGAGGCCTTCTCTACTAATGAAGAGGTAGAGGCCCGTCACCTGGCGAAGGGTGAAGATCCCAAGCTCGGCTACGATAACTACGATCGTGACCTTACCGAAGAACAAAAAGCTGCCTACCGTGCGGAAGGGCGTAAATCCGTTATTCGTCTGCGCATGCCCGATAAGGATCTGGGCTGGAATGACATGGTGCGTGGCTACACGGAATTCAAGTCCCAGTTTGTGCCAGACTACGTTATTGCCCGCTCTGATGGTTCTCCGCTGTATACCCTGGTAAACCCTGTCGATGATGCGTTGATGGGAATTACTCATGTGTTGCGGGGTGAAGATCTGCTGCCTTCTACTCCGCGCCAGATTGCTCTTTATGAAGCCCTGATACGTATTGGTGTAGCGAAGCAGATTCCGCAGTTTGCGCATCTTCCCTTCGTGATGGGAACTGGTAACAAGAAGCTTTCTAAGCGTGATCCAGAATCTAACCTCTTCATCCACCGTGATCGTGGTTTCCTCCCGGAGGGACTCCTCAACTACCTGGCCTTGTTGGGGTGGAGCCTTTCCTCTGACCGCGATATTTTCAGCATTGATGAACTTGTTAAGCACTTCGATGTTGTCGATGTGAACTCCGCTCCGGCGCACTTCGACCAGAAGAAGGCTGATGCTATTAACGCCGAGCATATTCGCATGCTGGAGCCAGCCGATTTTCGCGAGCGACTACTTGCCTATATGCGTGAATTCCCCTCACCGAGAGGAACAACACTACCGGAAGATCTCGATGACGATATCTTCACGATGGCTGCAGACCTTGTACAGACACGCATTGTTGTGTTGAGTGACGCATGGAAGCTACTGGACTTCCTCTACTGTGGAGATAATTTCTCCATTGATGCGAAGTCGGGGCGCAAAAACCTCAAGCCCGAGGCTAAGCCTGTCCTGCAAGCAGCTCTTACTGTTCTGCAGGAAATCCCAGAAACAGGATGGAAGGCTGCCGCTATTGAGAGTGCATTGAAGGGTGAACTCATTGAGAAGATGGAGTTGAAGCCGCGCAAGGCTTTCACCCCGATACGAGTAGCGGTAACAGGTACCCATGTTTCCCCGCCACTCTTTGAATCCATTGAGATGTTGGGTCGTGAGGTGTCCCTAGAGCGTCTTACAGAGGCTCTTTCCTATGAACCCACTCCAGTGGAAAACCAAGGTTAACATCTCGATTTGGTGTTAACGAGGGGTAAAGTGGTAACCTTTTCGAGGTGGTCATGAGACCCCAATGGCCTATGGTGTAATTGGCAACACAGCTGATTCTGGTTCAGCCATTCTAGGTTCGAGTCCTGGTAGGCCAGCTTTTTCGCTTTATAAAAGTGAAGAAAACCCAAATCTGGTAACAGTTTTGGGATCTTAGAAGTAATACGTTAAGCTTCTATAACCATCTTGTTATCAAGTGGTCATGCCCCTATCGTCTAGCGGCCTAGGACGCCGGCCTCTCACGCCGGTAACACGGGTTCAAATCCCGTTGGGGGTACCAAATAATTCTTAATACCTGTGATATCCCCCGGCTATAGCTGGGGGATTTTTGTATACAGGTAAAAGTAACAATGGTAATTATCTTATGAATATCACGGTTTTTATGCTTGGAGTAATAACAAATTACACGGAAGAAAAGAAAGCAAGGATAAGTAATGCTACGGCCAAAAACAGTTATGTTGTATCTTATCGATGGAATTCCTCAGGGGAGAATTAAAGCTTCACTCAGTAATTGGACAGGTGTGTGCTATCTTCTTCCTCGTACTGATCTAATAAAGTCGAAAGATAGATCTGATCTGCAACAATCTGGTGTCTATCTTCTTTTTGGGGCTGATGATGATGGAAACCAGCGAGTTTATATTGGACAGGCACGAAAAAGGAAAAATAATAAAGGTGTGCTCGGTCGCATTATGGAGCATCGGGATGAGGAAAAAACCGATTATTGGACTCAGGCCGTTGCAATCGTCACTTCTAATAACGCACTGGGGCCTACGGAAATCAGCTACTTAGAACATCGGTTTACTGGAATGGCGAAAAGTGCTGGGCGTTACGTGGTTACCAACGGTAACGATCCATCAATGGGAGCTCCTACAGAGGAGAAACAAGCTGAGCTTGATGAGTTTATCGATTACGCACATATTGTTATCGGTGCTTTAGGCTTTAAAGTTTTCGAATCTGTTAACGAAACCACATTCGATGGAATACAACAGAAAAGATCTGATGAGATTAAAGAACAAGAACTGACTTTTACTAGAGCACGACTTGTGGCGAGAGGGAAGCGGGTCAGTGATGGGTTCGTTGTATTAGCGGGCTCACAGATACGTCCTGAAGATCAGTTCACAGCATCAGTTCCGCCGTATGTTTGTCGTTTGAGAGCGCACTATGCTGACCGTGTTAATGAGAATTTTGTTCTAACTAGAGATACACATTTTTCCAGCCCTTCTACTGCTGCAAGTTTCGTTAGTGGGACATCGGTGAATGGTCGTGTGCAGTGGAAAACGGAGGAGGGGAAGTCTCTCAAACAAATTGAGGATGAGGAAGCAGCTGGCATTGAGTGACGCTGTCATTTTAGCTGGGATGTGAGTTTTGACGTCGTCGTTAGGCGCTTCTCGTTATTGTGGAGGACAATAGGGTAATCAACCCGTCTATGAATCCCCAATGATCACATAAAAGTAGGGGAAAGAAAGGAAACGCCATGGCAACGGGTACCGTTAAGTGGTTCAACTCAGAAAAAGGCTACGGCTTTATTACTCCCGATGACAACGGCGCTGATGTTTTCGTCCACTACTCCGAGATTGAGGGAGACGGTTTTCTCACGCTAGAAGAACACCAGCAAGTGGAATATGAACTAGGCGATGGTCGCCGTGGCCCGCAGGCTACAGGAGTGCGGGTTATCGGCTAAGAGAATTCCTGTAAGGAATACAACAGTAGAGGTACATCTTGTAGAAGATGTACCTCTATAGTTTTTCTACCTGTGTGTTTACAGGTGTTTAGTGATAACGCTCGATGCGGTTTTTAGGTCTGCTGCCCACATATTTGCAGGACGTTTAGCAATGCGGTCAATAGGGCCCGATACAGCGATGGCTGCTAGTACGGTGCCGCGTGCGTCGCGAACTGGTACGGAGACGCTTGCTACACCGGGTTCGCGTTCACCAATACTCTGTGCCCATCCACGTCGACGGGTATCGCGGAGTTGTGTTTCCGTAATTTCGCCTTCCGCCAGTATGGATCGTTGGATACTCATTTCTGCCCATGCGACCAGAACTTTAGAGGATGCGCCTACGTAGAGAGGAAGGTGCGCTCCTACCGGGACGCTATCTCGTAAACCCGTGGGTGGTTCAGATGTTGCTATACAGACGCGTTGTCCATTTTCTATGCGGTAAAGCTGTACTGATTCTCCCGTGATGTCGCGTAGGCGGGGGAGAATGAGATGGGCTGCTTCTAATAGTGTGTCTGTTGATTTGGCTGCAAGTTCGGCTAATGCGGGGCCAGGATGCCATAGTCCGGAGGTATCCCGGCTTAAGAGACGATGTAATTCCATTCCTACGGCAAGGCGGTGTGCTGTAGCGCGTGGAATTCCAGAGCGTTCACATAATTCATTGAGTGAGCAGGGTTCTTCTGCGACTGTTGTGAGGATAAGCATCGTCTTATCTAAGACGCCGATTCCGCTTGACTTTCCCATATTTTGACTGTAGCATCCCATTTTATGGGATGCAAATGCTGTGAGCCTGCCTCATTTCTTCACATAATGGTTCTTCCGCTCTCATTATAGGAACGAAAAGCTCTCGTATCTGCACCGCTTATCAGTAGTCTTGCGAAGGGAGCGTTACGACCACTATGCACGGCCCTAAAACTCTCGCCGAAAAAGTGTGGGAACAGCACGTTGTTGTACCTGGAGAAGGGGAAGGCGATGCCCGTCAACCCGATCTTATCTATATTGATCTGCAGCTTCTTCATGAGGTAACAAGCCCACAAGCTTTCGATGGACTGCGTCTTGCGGGACGCCGTTTACGCCGCCCTGATCTTACTGTCGCTACAGAAGATCACAACGTTCCCACCGTTCCTACGGTCGATGGTACTGTTGCTGATCCCACATCACGGGCACAGCTGGACGCTCTGCATAAGAATTGTCAAGAATTCGGGGTTCCCCTCTATCCCATGGGAAACCTTAACCAAGGTGTTGTCCACGTTATTGGTCCGCAGCTTGGTCTCACCCAACCCGGTATGACCATCGTTTGTGGTGACTCTCATACATCTACCCACGGGGCATTCGGTGCTTTAGCCTTCGGTATTGGCACCTCTGAGGTAGAGCACGTCATGGCCACTCAGACATTGCCTCTCAAGCCTTTTAAGACCATGTCCGTCACTGTCACTGGTGAAGTGCAGCCAGGAGTTACCGCCAAGGACATTATTCTCGCCATTATTGCGAAGATTGGTACCGCGGGTGGGCAAGGGCACGTTATTGAATACCGTGGCCCCGTCATAGAGAAACTCTCTATGGAAAGCCGTATGACCATCTGCAATATGAGTATTGAAGCCGGGGCACGGGCAGGCATGATCGCCCCCGACAGCGTCACCTTTAATTACCTCAAAGGACGCCCACATGCTCCCAAAGACGAACAATGGGACAAGGCTGTGGCAGCGTGGAAAGAACTTCGTACGGATGACGGCGCCACTTTTGATAAAGAAGTTGTCCTCAAAGGCGAAGACATCGAACCATATGTCACATGGGGTACCAATCCAGGTCAAGGAGTGGAACTTTCTGGAGTAGTTCCCAGCCCCGACGACTTTGCCGATGAGTCTCTGAAAGCCGCTTGTGAAAAAGCCCTCGCATATATGGATTTGACAGCAGGCACCCCCATGAGGGATATCGCCATCAATACAGTATTCGTTGGCTCCTGCACTAACGGGCGCATTGAAGACTTACGAGCTGCTGCGGATGTTCTCCGTGGTCGTACGGTGGCAGAAGGGGTTCGTATGCTTGTTGTTCCCGGATCCGGATTAGTAAAACAACAAGCGGAAGAAGAAGGCCTCGATGTAGTTTTCCGAGACGCCGGCGCGGAATGGCGTAACCCCGGTTGTTCCATGTGCCTGGGAATGAATTCCGACACAATGAATCCAGGAGATCGTTCCGCCTCTACCTCTAACCGCAATTTCGAAGGGCGACAAGGGAAAGGATCCCGTACCCACCTGGTAAGTCCCGCTGTTGCTGCGGCCTCTGCCGTATGCGGAACACTTGCTTCCCCCGCAGATCTTGCTCCCGTCCGATAATTGTCACTCCACTCGAAAGGGAACAGAAACCATGGAACCGTTCATCTCTCATAGTGGTGTTGGCGTCCCACTGCGTCGCTCTAACGTTGACACCGACCAAATTATCCCCGCAGTTTTTTTGAAACGCGTTACTCGCTCCGGTTTTGCCGATGGACTTTTCGCTGCTTGGCGAAATGATGAGAATTTCGTCTTGAACCAGGAACCCTATCGGCAGGGGAGTGTCCTTATTGCTGGACCAGACTTCGGCACGGGATCATCGCGTGAACACGCAGTATGGGCGTTAATGGACTATGGTTTTCGAGTAGTTCTCTCGCCGCGATTCGCGGATATCTTCCGTGGTAATGCTGCTAAATCGGGTCTTGTCGCGGGAGTGGTTGCGCAGGAAGACATTGAGAAGCTATGGGAGATAACAGAAGCCCATCCCGGTATGACCGTTACAGTCAGTTTAGAAGAGCGAACTGTCACCGCAGGCGACTATGTTGTTCCCTTTGAATTAGACGATTACACCCGGTGGCGTCTTATGGAGGGGCTCGATGACATTGATTTGACACTGCGACACGAAGACGAGATAGCCCAATATGAGATTAATCGACCATCGTACAAGCCAATTACTCGATAATTTATTCTGTAATTGCCCCTTAAACTTACCAATTTCGGCTATATTTTCAGTAGATCCCAGTTTTGGAAAACTAGAATCTACTAATTGTTATTCCGAGAAAAAGAATAACAACATGCTTATCCTTTGCGAAGTAGCGTGATTGCATGCTGCCCTCGCTAAAAGAGCGTATAACTGTTGTTACTGAGGATAGTTCACTATTCGAGTACAGATCTTAGAGTCTGTATCTCCCGAAGAGCTTTCTGAAGAACATCTGGAGGAACAATGAATAAAGCCGACATTGTGGCGGAATTGTCGCGCCGCATGGATATCGACCAGAACACGGCCACCAATGCACTAGAAAATATCCTCGACATTATCGTACGAAGCGTTGAACGCAACGAATCAGTAACCATTATGGGATTTGGTACTTTCGAGCGTCGCGACCGAGCTGCCCGTGTCGCCCGCAATCCTCATACCGGAGAAGCTGTTCCGGTAGCACCAACACAAGTACCCATGTTTCGTCCCGGCCAGTACTTCAGGGCTGTCGTTAAGGGTAAAGCTGAACTGCCCGAATCTGGAATATCTGTAAAACGCGTTGCTACCAATACTTTTGAATCTAATGCTTCCACTCTGAAAAAAGAGACAAAGGCAGCGAAGAAAGCAGCTAAAGCAGAAAAAAGTGGCAAAAAGGGGAAGAAGTCCAAAAAGAAGAAGTCTAAGAAATAGACTCGGCTTCGCCCTCTCTTTGCCACTTGTACAAAAGAATTACCGCACGGCTAGTGGGCTTGGTAGATAATCAGCGGCTTGTGCAACTCCGCAATTATCAACAAAAATGACCCACATTCCGCCTTTTTTACACTTACAGTTATGCGGTCCCCACGCTATTCCCTCGGCGGTCTCCATACTCCGCAGAAGGGACGGGATAACGCCACCCTGTGAACACACCATAGGTATTTGCCCCTGTGTTGCGTGCGTACACATTGTTTTCCAGAAGTTCAGTGTGTCATCTGGGTGATTAAGGGCGAATTCTTCGGAAAGAGCCTCTTCCGTGGGGAGAGATAAATTCAGTAAAAGTGCAGTGGGCTGTAGCGTTTGTACACACCGAATGCGGTCTGCAGCGAAAAGCTCAGTCATCCCGTAGGCGCTGGCAGCCTCCGCTAGTGCTGTGGCTTGCTGGCGTCCTACCGCATCGAGAGGGCGAAGGAAATCTCTGTTTCCTTCCCTGCGTTCTCCTGCACGACTATGCCGTACAAGAACCAGCGGATGCCATGTCACATCTATTTTCCGGAAACGGCGTAAGACTTTGCGATCAGACTCATATTGAACCTGTTGTTCAGCTTCGGGAAGTGTAAGCCACGCAATGCTGTCCACTTCGCTATTGACGTGGAATTCTCCACCAGTAACCTGCGCAGACCAGTAGTACACAATCTTTTGGCGGTCGCCTGATAGGGGATAGTGGACTCGTTTTAAGAATTTGCCCAACCGGACATCAAAACCAGTCTCTTCCGCAATCTCGCGGATAGCTGTCATAACGAGCGATTCACCAGGATCGACTTTTCCTTTGGGGATAGACCAATCGTCGTAGCGTTTGCGATGCTCGAGTAGAACCTCGATGTCGCCTTTTTCATTGCGACGCCACACAACGCCCCCCGCTGCAAGAACATAATTATTGGGGGAATTCCGAGCATCGATACGGTGTATAAACCACTTCCGCATTGATTGTGGATTCTCTGCTAGTAACGATCCCGTCTGAGAGGTGGGGGAAGAAACGGCAGATGCAGATATTTCCACGCTATTGTGGGGAGCAGAAGGAGAACTCATGAAAAACCTTTCCATAATCACCGCTATTTTAGGGCGATGAGGGGTCCTGCTCCTAGTTCGGACTAATTCATGCCTATTCGATGAGTGATAGCTAGGTATGCGGCCAGTAGGTATTTAGTTCGCCAATTAGGTATTTTTTAAAGCATGAAGAACACCACTGTTGCTGTTATCTACGGGGGCAATAGCCCCGAGCACTCAATCTCCTGTATTTCCGCTGCCAGCATTATGAAGGAGATGGGTCAGTACACAATTGTTCCCATTGGCATTACGAGAGACGGCGGGTGGTATCTTGGCGATGGTGACCTCGATAAACTTTCACAGCATGGCCGGAAACTGCCAGAAGTTACACCTACTCCGGGTAAAGAAGTAGCCCTTCTTCTAGACCCCACACGACGCGGCACCATTGTCTATACCAGTGGCGACCATGCAGGAGAAGAAGTAGCCACAATTGATGTTGTTCTTCCCGTTCTCCACGGCCCCAATGGTGAAGACGGCACCATTCAAGGTCTTTTTGAGCTAGCCGGGGTGCCCTACGTGGGGTGTGGGGTAGCAGCTTCTGCAAATTCCATGGATAAGGAATTTACCAAGGTTGTACTTGGCCATGCTGGTCTTCCCGTTGGTACGCAAGTAGTGATGCGCGCTGGTACCACTACGCTTACCGATTCTGAAAAAGACATGCTGGGGTTACCCGTGTTTGTGAAACCAGCTCGCGGCGGTTCTTCTATCGGTATCAGCAAAGTGACAACGTGGGAGGATTTTCCCGCCGCTGTCGACTTTGCCCGTACCTGCGATAGCAAAGTTATTGTGGAGTCCGCCATTAAAGGGCGCGAAGTGGAATGCGGCGTATTGGAATTCGCCTCCGGTGACGTACACGCATCACCCATTGCAGAAATTTGTATTCCAGAATCTACAAGCGAGTCCTCCGCGACAGTTACAAATGAGGAAGTTACAGAGCCTTCGGACGGTGGAAACTTCTACGACTTCGATACGAAATACCTTGACGACGTTATTAACGTCGACTTACCTGCCAAAGTACCGGAGAGTGTCAGCGACGAAGTTCGTGAATTAGCAGTGAAAGCTTTTCGTGCCATTGATGGAAAAGGTCTTGCTCGAGTGGACTTTTTCATTACAGAGCAAGGTCCTGTTATTAACGAAATCAACACATTCCCCGGATTTACCTCCATCTCCATGTACCCGAAAATGTGGGCAGCTCAGGGTGTGAGCTATCCCGATCTCATCGCCACTCTTATCGACACTGAGTTAGCCCGTCACACGGCCTAACCTGCATACTGCAATAAGAACGTGTTGAATGCGTAGGTATACGAGAAAGGGATGGAGTCACTATGGTAAGTGCTGACCCTATTGTCGCTGCCACTACCAACACGGACCTCCCCGACACTGGCTCCACTGTTGCTGATATTGGAGAATTTGCTCTCATTGATAGTGTTACGTGCCAGCCTCAGCATTCTTCCACTATTCTTGGGCCCGGTGACGATGCCGCTATTGTGTCAGCCCGCAACAGCAGAGCAGTTGTCAGCACAGACATCCTCATCGAGGGAGAACACTTTCGTCGCGACTGGTCCGACCCCTATTCCATAGGGCGCCGAGCAATTGCCCAAAACGCTGCAGATATTGAAGCCATGGGTGCCCATCCCACTGGGTATGTAGTTGCACTCGCCGCACCACGCGATACTCCCGCCACGTTTATCACGGAGATTGGTCGTGGCACAGTTGCGGAAGCACACCGCTCTGGTGCTGACATTGTGGGTGGAGATTTTTCTGCCGCGCAGCACATTGTTATTAGTGTGACAGCACTGGGAGAGATTGTCCCTCCTGTCCATATGCCAGTGCTACAAAATACTGCCGGAGTAGAAGAGGATATAGCTTTTGCCGGTATTCTCGGCTGGTCTGCTGCAGGTCTCGATATTCTTTCAGGTACGTTTGGGCAGCGAGGCGGATTCCTACGACATCCGCTTGTTCAGCGTGCATGCGAACTGTATCGCTGTCCTCATCCTCCCTATGGCTATGGGGCACGGGCTGCCGCCGACGGCGCAACAGCCATGACGGATGTTTCAGATGGTCTGCTAGTAGATCTGCAGCGCGTCATACAGCGATCGAACGATACAACCGGTGCCGGCAGTACTATGTTCACAGCCGATTTGTCCTATGAAAAAATAACAGAGATAGCAGGGGAATCTCTTCGAGAACTCGCTACTGTATGCGCAGCATATTCTTCTCACGCTATGGAAGAAGAACAGCTTCTCCGCACATGGGTCCTCTCGGGGGGAGAGGACCATGGCCTTCTCGCATTTTTCCCTCACAACAGTGCATTACCCGGTGGCTTTCATAAGATTGGCACTACTAGCACTGCGATGGCGGCAGATAGCGCACATCTTATTAGCATGGACGGTAACGGTATATCGACTATAGAAGGATGGGAATCTTTCGCTTAGCTCACAAGCTTTCCCTCACGTTCCCTCGCCTCTATTAGGTGTACTATGCCGTTGCCCACGATAACGCCTATTTTGTGAATACTGAGGAGCATACTGTGGCAGCACGTCCACTTGCGGAACTTATTGACCCCGGTTGGGCGGAGGTTCTTGCCCCCGTCGCAGACGATGTTGCCCGAATGGGAGATTTCCTCCGTAGTGAAATAGCTGCCGGCCGCGGATATCTTCCCGCCGGAAAAAATGTTCTACGAGCCTTCACACAACCTTTTGACCAAGTAAAAGTTCTTATCGTGGGACAGGATCCCTATCCCACCCCGGGACACGCAGTGGGGTTAAGTTTCTGCGTGGACCCGGCCGTACACCCGCTACCACGTAGCCTCAGTAATATTTTCCAGGAATACTCCACAGATTTAGGGTACCCCACCCCAGCGAATGGGGATCTCACCCCATGGACCAAAGAAGGAGTTCTTCTCCTCAACAGAGTGCTCACCGTCCGACCCGGCGCGCCCGCATCTCACCGTGGTAAAGGATGGGAAAACGTCACCGAATGCGCCATTAATGCACTCGTCGCTCGAGATGCCCCACTTGTAGCAATCTTGTGGGGCCGTGACGCCCAAACTCTTACCCCACAGCTAGGATCCACCCCAATTATCGCTTCAGCACACCCCTCTCCACTATCCGCCTCTCGCGGTTTCTTCGGTTCTCGACCTTTCAGCAAAGCCAATGAAAAACTCATTGCGCAAGGAGCCACACCCGTCAATTGGCGACTTCCGGTTGCAGGAGAATAATCCTCATGCATGTCGATGATTACCTAGCAAGTATTCTCCCCACAAAAGTGGCACACAGTCTGGGGGAGGGGCTGGGTATTCACACAGTGGAGGATCTTATCTATCATTTCCCCCGCCGTTATATCCAGGGCCGCATGGTTTTTGACCCTTCCACAACCACTGATGGAGACAGTGTGATGGTGCGAGGGCGCGTCATACGCGCCGACCTGTCTCGCATGCGGCAACGTAAAGGATACATTCTGCGCGTTACTGTTATATCCGGAGACACACCCATCAACGTGGCGTTTTTCCATCCACACGGCATTGCACGTGTCCTTACCGAAGGAACAGAAGTTCTCCTCGACGGGACTATCCAACGACGCGGGAGGTTCTTCGATATGAGCCACCCGAATTTTTTAGTACTCCGCAAAAATGCTCCCGCCATCGCCGGCGGACAATTCGCCAAACTCCTCCACGTAACCAAGATTGTCGGCAGCACAGCGGTAAATACACCCACTGCCACCTCCGCAGAACTCACCTCTGAAGATCTTCATAAAGATGGGCTTACGGGAGTGGACCCCACTATTATCGAGCTGCTCAACCGGCCGATTATTCCCGTCTACGCAGCCGCCAGTGGAGTGTCATCGTGGCTTCTCATGGTGCTCATTGAAAAAATTCTTCCCCAAGTAGCACCCTTCCCCGAAGTGCTACCACAGGAGCTTCTCGACCGTCACCACCTGATTCCCCTCGATACCGCACTACGAACAATTCACACGCCTACCACCTCCGCCGACATTATCGCGGCACAAGAACGCCTCCGCTACGATGAAGCAGCCAGTCTACAAATGGCGCTTTTACAGCAACAGCAGGAACGTCACGCCCATCAGGCGCCAGCCTGCCCACCACACAGCGAGGGCCTTGTTACCGCCTTGCAGCAGCGATTGCCCTACCGCCTCACCGCTGGGCAAGAAAAAGTACTTGCCGAAATCTCTACAGACATTAGTCAACCCCACCCCATGAACCGTCTCCTTCAAGGTGAAGTAGGCTCCGGCAAAACCATTGTGGCCCTTCTCAGTATGCTGCAAGCCGTCGATAACGGCTACCAGGCAGTCCTCATGGCCCCCACAGAAGTCCTTGCTTACCAACACGCGTCCAGTATCCGAGAACTTCTCGGGGAACTCGGTACGGCAGACCAACTCACATTCACAGATTCTGCCAACTCTGCTGACTCTGCTCAACAAAGCACAGCACCGACCCCACAAACCGCAGTGACCCTCCTCACCGGATCGCTATCCACAGCTGCCAAACGACAAGCCCTCCTCGACATAATGACAGGCCAAGCCGGCATCATTATCGGTACTCAAGCACTTCTCCAAGAAGGCGTAGAATTCTTCCGCCTCGGCCTCGTCATCATCGATGAACAACACCGTTTCGGAGTCCGGCAACGAGAAATCCTCTCTCACAAAGGCCCCGCCGATAGCACACCCCACACGCTGGTCATGACCGCCACCCCCATCCCGCGCACCATCGCCCTCACCAGCTTCGGAGACCTCACCATCTCCACCCTGAAAGATCTCCCACGCGGACGTGCACCCATCACCACCACCGTCATTAACACCAATATGCACCCCACCTGGGTACCGCGCATCTGGCAAAGAATATGCGAAGAAGTCCACCAAGGACACCAAGCCTACGTCGTCTGCCCAGCCATTGACGACAGCGATAATAGCGACCTTGCCACCGTCACCCGCACATACAATGACCTCACCGCCGGGCCCCTCGCAGGCCTACGCGTCGGTCTCCTCCATGGACGGCTCAGCACAGACGAAAAAACCGCCGTCATGGACTCCTTCAGCTCCCACGAATGTGATGTACTGGTGTGCACAACAGTCATTGAAGTAGGAATCGACGTTCCCAACGCCACAATGATGGTCGTTGTAGACGCAGACCGATTCGGCGTTAGCCAACTCCACCAACTCCGCGGTCGTGTCGGCCGTGGAAACGCGCCGGGCCTGTGCCTACTACTAACTGATTGCGACCCTGCATCATCGGCAGAGAAGAGACTAACTGCAGTGGAAGCCTCCACAGACGGTTTCTATCTAGCCCGGGTCGATCTTGCACAGCGACGAGAAGGAAATCTCCTGGGAACAACACAAGCTGGATTGACAATGCCGCTTCGTGTACTTGATATTGCACACGACGAGGATGTTGTGGCTGACGCGCGAGACGATATGGAAGAACTACTGAAGAACTCTTCATCTGAGTGGTCCACCCAGTATCCTGGATGGGCAAACGTCGTTGCGAAAGTTGCGTCCCAGAGCGGCGTTTACTACCCACATGGATAGATACACTGAGAATATGACGAACAACCAGAACACACCAGAGCCGCTGCGCATAGTGGCGCCGCTAGCCGGTATATGGCGCCGCACTATGCCGCAAGATAGCCCGGTGTCACAGGGGGATGTGGTCGGCTACGTTGAAGCCATCAAACTAGATGCTGCAGTTGTTGCCCCAGCAGCCGGAACCGCTCACTATCTACTGAATGATGACTTCGTCAATGTAGACGGCGGAGACCCTCTTGCAGAGATACAGTAATGCGTATCGTTTCTGGTAGCGCACGTGGCCGCAGACTTTTCTCCCCGCCAAGCAGTACCCGTCCCACAACCGACCGTGTACGGGAAGCACTTTTTAACAGTCTAGATACTCTTCTGGAGTGGGATACCACAACTGTGCTTGATCTCTACGCGGGATCAGGGGCAGTGGGGTTGGAGGCCGCCTCCCGGGGAGCCAAAGCCGTCACTCTTGTAGAAAAAAACGGGGCAGCTGTAGCATCCGCAGAACGCAATAAGGCTGTGGTAGACGTGCCGGGAGTAACAATTGTGCGAAGGTCTGTACAGGCATTTCTAGCTGCCCACGGCAATGCTGAGACAGATGCGTTTACTCCCTATGATCTAGTTTTTGCAGATCCGCCTTATACACAAGTAGAAGAGGACTGGCCGGGCATTCTGGAGTCTTTAATAGACAATGGCTGGGTTGCTGACGGGTCCGTTATTGTCCTTGAGCGTTCCTCCCGCGATGCGCCCACGCAATGGCCAGAGTACTACCGCGAATATCGATCAAAAAAGTATGGAGAAACTCGTATCGACATCGCAATTGTCGATAATACGGGTAGTCTAGCTGCATGAGCACTGTAGTTTGCCCAGGGTCTTTTGACCCTCTTACGTATGGGCATGTCGATATTGTGCGGCGCGCTGCGCAGCTTTTTGACAACGTTATTGTGTGCGTCGCCCATAACCCAAACAAACAGGGGCTTTTCACAGTTGCGGAGCGTCTTGAAATCCTGCAGGAAGGGTTTTCCGATATCCCTAACGTTACAAGCGATTCTTTTGCGGGACTACTAGTTGATTACTGCACGAATGTAGAAGCATGTGCGGTGGTGAAGGGTATTCGGTCTAACCAGGACTATGAGTATGAGTTGCCTATGGCCCACGTCAATAAACAACTCTCTGGGATTGACACTATCTTTTTACCGACATCCCCAGAGCTCAGTTTTATTTCCTCTAGTGTGGTGAAAGAAGTTGTTCGTTTTGGTGGGGATGCTAGTGGACTTGTTCCTCCGATAGTTCTGAAAAAGCTTCTTAAACGACTGTAAGTTATGCAGGTCAGGCGACACACCGAGGCACTTTCCCACAAAATCGCTGAAGATTCGGCACACTAGAGATGACCATTAAAAAAGAAGGGTAGGACCACTCATGTTCCACGTTTTTGAAGCACTTGACGAACTTGTCGCCATGATTGAAGAAGCTCGTGGCCTACCAATGTCTTCTCAATGTATGGTGCCCCGCTCCGATGCCCTTTTACTACTTGACGAAATTCGTGACGCTCTCCCCGGCGAGCTAGATGATGCCCAGGATGTTCTTGATAAACGGGACACTCTTGTTAACGATGCCAATGATTATGCAGAAACCACCAAGAACGAGACTAATGCGCAGGTAGACCAGCAGTTGGCGGAGGCGCGAGCAGATGCAGATCGCATGATTGCGGAGGCCAAGGACAAAGCTGACCGTATGCTTGCCGAGGCTACCAACAATTCCGCAGTATTGATGTCCGATGCGGAAAACGAGTCCAATCGGATACTGCATGAAGCACAACATGAGTATCAAACTGTCACGGACCGTGCACAAACTGAGGCAGAGAGACTCCTCGCCAAAGCCAATGATGATTATGAAGCTAGCGTGGCAGCAGGTCGTGCCGAGCAGGCCCGTTTAGTAAGTGAGTCAGAAGTCGTCAAAAAATCGCGGGAAGAAGCTACCCGCATTGTCGATGCTGCTCATGTTGAGGCAGACCGGATGCGTGGAGACTGCGATGTTTATGTCGATACGAAACTAGCCGAGTTTGAATCCATTCTTAACACTACGTCACGCGAAGTTCTCAACGGTCGCAAACAGTTGCGTTCCACTGCTGGTGTAGCAGAGCGTAGCGATGATTATCAGAACTATCAGCCTACAGGCGCAGTGTACGACGAGAACGTTGATGAGGACTATAACGGGTCCTACAACGCTGGCTACAATGCTGACTACAACGACGACTCTCAGCAGGGCGACTACGCCCCCTATAATGACGGGTACCAGTAATTATCTATTGGACTATCTGACTGCAGGGTGTTGTAGCTGGTGTCTCCTTAAGCTGTGACACGTTAAACTAAGTCTGTGACTACGAATACCTCCGAGAACGAATCAAAATTCGTCCTGGACGTGCGTCCGCTGGGACGTGCCGCCGGGAATCATCACCATATTGATCGTGTTTTCCTCATAGATGAGCCCATCGGGTTAGACCTTATTGCTATTCCTGCAGGTAGCCCAGTCTCCGCGGATTTAGAATTAGAAGCTGTTACCGAAGGTATTTTGGTGACGGGGGTTATTGCTGGTCCTACCACAGGGCAGTGTGTCAATTGTCTTAGCGAAATTCATGGGACAGTGGAGGCCTCGTTAACTGAACTGTTCGTCTACCCAGATTCAGAGACAGCTAATACTATCCAGGATGATGACGAAGTATATGTCTTAGACGACCCCACGCAATTGGATCTAGAGCAGGCTATCATCGATGCAGTGTGTCTCGCTTTGCCGTTTGCCCCCTCGTGTTCTTCTGTGGAGGGACACCCGTGCCCCGAAGATGCCGAAATGCCCGAGATTGATGGTGTTTCAGGGGAGGATAATGATCTGATTGATCCACGATGGGCAGCCCTGGAGAAATTCCAAAATCTTGCGTTTTTAAATGATGCTGCCACAGAACCCACCGCTGATGACACAGATGACGCCTCTGCAGACAGTAAAGAATCTGCAGGTAGCGAAGAAAAGAAAGAGGGATAGTTTATGCGTATCCCCTCTGAGTGGGACCTTCCAGCAGGATGGGACTCCGTCGATTATCAACCACTGCTGGATTGTCTGCATGTTGATCTGCCACGGGAACTTCTTATCCACGCATTGTGTCACCGCTCCTATGCGTATGAACATCCCGGTATCCCCAATAACGAAAGACTAGAGTTTCTCGGCGACTCTGTGTTAAGCATTTGTGTCACTGAACAGCTCTTCCGTCAATACCCTGAGCGTTCCGAAGGCGAACTAGCAAAAATGCGTGCCAATATCGTGTCCGGTTTTTCCCTGGCGCGCATAGCGAACACATTGGGGACAAAGGGTCTAGGCGAATATCTTCTGCTGGGCAGGGGAGAAGAGATGACGGGAGGCCGCAGCAAAGAATCAATTCTTGCCGATGCGACAGAAGCCCTATTCGGAGCGACCCACATCACCCATGGCATTGAGGTAAGCCGGCGTGTTGTGCTGGGGCTTATGCAGCCGCTTATCGATAATGCTGGTACGGCAGGAATAAGCCTCGATTGGAAGACTAGTCTGCAAGAATATGCTGCTAGCCACTACAATTCTGCTCCCACTTACTACATCACGTCTACCGGCCCGGACCATGCTAAAGAATTCTTTGCAACAGGCATTATTGCTGGGCGTGCTTTTGGAACTGGAGCCGGCACAAACAAGAAGAAAGCTGAGCAAGCCGCTGCGAAAAATACGTGGGAGGCTATTCAGGAACACCATCCAGGAGTTCCTATCTCGAAGCAAGTAGAAGCTACGCTAGCTGGTATGCCCGCCCATGATGTTGATCTCGATGAGAATCCAACAATGCCGCGTTACGCACTCGATAATGGTGGTTTTTCTACTTCGGCAGTAACGCTGACCTCACCGGCGGAACACTAACGACAAGACAGTCAGAATACTAGTGACGGAATACTAGTGCCAGAATTACCTGAAGTTGAAGTAGTACGTCGCGGTCTCGCCAACCACCTCACCGGCGCTACTCTTCATAATGTTGAGATTACGCATCCCCGTACGGGAAGACGCTATCCCGGAGGAAGTATCGCCTTAGCAGCAGCTCTTGAGGGTGCCACCGTCACCACAATTGATCGGAGGGGTAAGTATCTATGGTGTGTTCTACAAACGCTATCGGATACACCACAGGCGCTTCTCATACATTTAGGAATGAGCGGCCAACTCATTATGGATGAGCAGGAAACACTGCCGCGTCCACACTGCCGCATGCACGCCTCTATTGGTGCAGGACGTAGTATCAGCTTCGTCGACCAACGTACCTTTGGATATCTCACACTGGATGAGCTAGTACATGACGTTCATGCCGACAGATGGGTACCGAGTCTGGCACGCCACATTGCCCCAGATCTCCTTGAAGACTGCTTTAATGCGGAAGCAGCAGCACGAGAATTACGGAAGCACCGCGTCCCCATCAAAACCGCCCTACTGAACCAAGAAATTGTTTCCGGCATTGGCAATATCTACGCAGATGAAGCATTGTGGGCAGCACAGATCCATGGCGCTCGTTTTGCCTCCGGACTGTCCTATACGCAACTCACGCGTATCCTTACCGAGGCACAGAGCGTTATGCGGAAAGCTCTCGCTGTGGGCGGCACATCGTTTGATAGTCTCTACGTCAATACTGCAGGAGAACCCGGATATTTTGCGCGGTCACTCCACGCCTACGGCAAAGCTGGTACACCCTGCGACCGCTGTGGTACACCGCTCACCTCTGTTGTTATAGGTGGACGTTCCCACACATTCTGCCCACATTGTCAGAAACCACCCGCACGAACCAGGTAGAATTCACCACATGTACCTCAAGAGTCTGACCCTCAAAGGCTTCAAGTCCTTTGCCTCGTCAACGACTCTCCGATTTGAACCCGGCATTTGCGCTATCGTCGGCCCCAACGGATCCGGCAAATCCAATGTGTTAGATGCTCTCACCTGGGTCATGGGGGAGCAGGGTGCAAAAGCTCTCCGTGGCGGAAAAATGGAAGACGTCATCTTCGCCGGTACACCCACTAGAACAGCACTTGGACGTGCAGAAGTCACCCTCACCATCGACAATAGCGATGGTGCTCTTCCCATTGAATACACTGAAGTATCTATCACTCGGCGCATGTTCCGGGACGGCGCTAGCGAATACGAAATCAATGGGGATCGCGTCCGCCTCATGGACGTACAAGAACTACTCTCCGACTCCGGCATCGGCCGCGAAATGCATGTCATCGTCGGGCAGGGAAAACTTGCTGAAATCCTCGAGTCCCGTCCCGAAGAACGCCGCGCTTTCATCGAAGAAGCTGCAGGTGTTCTCAAACACCGCCGACGCAAAGAAAAAGCACTCCGAAAACTGTCCGCTATGCAGGGCAACCTCGACCGAGTTAATGACCTCACCAAAGAACTCCGCCGCCAACTCAAACCCCTCGGCAGGCAAGCAGAAGCCGCCCGACGAGCCCAAACTATTCAAGCCGACGCCCGTGACGCCAAACTTCGACTTGCTGCCGATGATCTTGTCCAGCACCGCCATGAAGCAACACAATACACACAGCTTCAGCAGGAGAAAGCTACACAGTATAAGGAAGCAGAAGTACGGTTGCAGCAGCTAACTGCTGCTGTTACTGCTGCCGAGACTGAACTGGCGGAGCTTTCCCCAGCACTGGATAAAGCTCAACAGAACTGGTTTGACCTTTCAGCCCTCTCGGAACGGGTGGCAGCAACACTTCGTATTGCAGAAGACCGTGCCCGGCATCTCCGTGCAGAACCTGAACCTCATTTTGGGGCAGACCCAGACCAATTAGAACAACAAGCAAAAGAAGCTGCGCAGGAGGAAGCTTCTTTTACCGAAGCACTTACCGTCGCTAAGCGCACGCTGCAGGATGCTGCGCATGCGCGGGCGGAAGCCGAAGAATATGCACAAGCTGTTGAGAAAAAACGGCTGGCAGCTATGCGTGCTGTTGCTGATAGGCGGGAAGGTATTGCCCGTCTTGCTGGAGCTATTCAGTCCACAAAAAATGCCATTTCAACGGCGGAAACACAAGCATCTCGCTACAGTGAGGAACTTGCCGATGCTCGTCAACAATGTCTTTCTACGCAGCAGGAAACAGCAGAAGCAGAGACGCGGCTGCGCGAGTTAGAAAACGCAGAGCAACATCTCAATGATCGCTACGACCAAGCAATTGCCGAACGTGATAGTGCCGAAGAACGCTGCACAGAACTACGTAATGAAGAACGTGCTGCCGAAAAGACAGCAGCGGCGCTTCATGCACGTATAGAGGCTCTTTCTCTTAACCTAGCGGCTGGGGATGCTGCCACATGGCTTCACGATCATGCGGAACAATTTGGTATCTCTGGAAAACTTGCTGAAAAAATCACGATTGTCCCGGGATGGGAGGGGGCTATTGCTGTAGCTTTGGGGGAAGCTAGCTCCGCCCACACTATCTCCACCACGCGTCATGCCCATGACGCTATTACATCTCTGCGAGAAGGCTCCATTGGCCGCTCCATGTTCCTTATTGAAAGCCATGATGTGGACACGTTCCGCCTGGATAGCGATTTACCAACAGGTGCACAGTGGGCACTTGATGTTGTTACTGTTCCTGATTCACTACAAAGTGCGGTGACAACATTACTTGTAGATGTTGTTCTTGTAGAAGATTTGGAAACTGCAGACAAAGTTATTGCTGGCGACCGCAGACTCCGCGTTTTTACCCGCAATGGAGATTCTTGCGGATGGGGATGGACGTCGGGTGGTCCTCGCACTGCACATAGCGCTGTAGAGCTTCAAGTAGCTATTGAGGAAGCCCGTAAAAACGAAAAAGCTGCCCTCAACAACGTCGAAAAAGCACAAGCTGCTCTACGCGGTGCAGAAGATGATTACCGCACTCGTACTGAAGCTGCCGCACAGGCACAAGCAGCTCTAGTTGAATCCGACTCGGCAATTACGACGCTTACCAAGGAACTCGCTCGCCTTACGGCTAGTGGGCGTGCAGCTACTCTGCACAAGGATCGTCTTACTGAGCAACGCAATCAAGCGGAAGAACAACAGCGTACATTGATGGCAGAGCTCACAGATCTCGAGGAGCGGCAGCGTCTTGCTAGTGAGGAGCAAGAAGAACCCACGTTATTCGACGATACTGCCACTACTGAGGCTGCCGCTGCAGTAGCCCACACGCGGGCTGCTGAGATGGAGGCTCGTCTTGCTGTTCGTACCGCGGAAGAACGTTCAACCCACATACATGGACGTGCTGATTCTCTGCACCGTCAAGCAATGCGGGAGCGTGATTTGCGGAAACGCGCTGCGCGTCGAGCTGCCACTCGACAACAAGCACTTGCCATTATTGCTGCTGTTCAGGAAGCAGGGGAAGATCTCCAAGCTTCACTCCGTCAGCATCTCGCAATAGTGGAGGAGCATCGCCAGCATCTGGCGGCTCAACAAACGAAGCTCACTGAGCACCTTACTACCACCCGTCAGCAGTGTCGTGATGCTCAAGTTGAATGTGAGCAATTACGGGATGCTACCCATAAAGATGAACTATTGCGTGCTCAAGCGGCAGAGCGGTTGCGTCTTATGGAAGAACAGATCTTGGATGATCTGGGGATGGGAGCGGATGACCTCCTCGCAGAGTATGGTCCCGATGTGCCACTTCCGCCGTCTGCTCTGGAAATGCAGGAATATGAGGAAGCGAAAGAGCGTGGCGAAAACGTCAGCAAACCACAGTCATTGCCATACGATCGGGAACAGCAGCAAACACGTCTGCGCATAGCAGAACGAGAATTAGCACGCTTAGGGAAGGTAAACCCACTAGCATTAGAGGAATTCGCGGCCCTGCAAGAACGCTATAGTTTCCTCTCCACCCAGCTAGAGGACATTAAAAAAGCGCGCCAGGATCTTCTTGGTGTCGTCGACGATGTTGATGAACGCATCCAAACGGTCTTTGCGGAAGCCTTCCACGATGTAGCACGTGAATTCGTCACTGTTTTCGCCACACTCTTCCCGGGAGGTGAGGGGCGGCTTTACCTTACTGACCCAGACGACATGTTGAATACGGGTGTTGAGGTAGAAGCTCGACCTCCGGGAAAGAAAGTTAAACGGCTTTCGTTGCTTTCCGGTGGAGAGAAATCATTAACTGCTATAGCGATGCTCGTCGCTATCTTTAAAGCACGTCCGAGTCCGTTCTATATTCTCGATGAGGTCGAGGCTGCGTTAGATGAAACTAACCTGCATCGGCTCCTGGGATTATTTAAAGAGCTGCAGGAACATTCACAGCTTCTGATTATTACTCACCAAAAACAGACAATGGATCTTGCTGATGTGCTCTACGGTGTGACGATGAAGGGTGACGGTGTTACTCGCGTTATCTCGCAGCGTATGCATCCAGTACAGCGCATAGATTCAGCAGAGCAGCATGATGAATGACGATACAGTTCGGCTTGATGCATGGGTACATGGCTATGTACAAGGCGTTGGTTTCCGCTGGTGGACTCGGTGTCGAGCCCTAGAACTTGGTCTGGTGGGAAGCGCCACTAATAAGAGCGATGGGAGAGTCCATGTTGTTGCGGAAGGAACTCGCTCCAGCTGTGAACACTTAGTGGAGTTGCTCCGTTCGGGGAGTACCCCGGGACGTGTTGATCTAGTTGTGGAAAACTATACACGTCCGCGCGGTTTACCAGCAGGTTTTTACGAGCGTTGACGTGTTGTTTAGGGGCGCGGATGAATAGTGAAACCTTGGGACTGTACTTCTCGCTGCAATGCCATGGCTTCCTGAGCTAGATCGAGCCCCTTCTTTGAGCGAGCCATGAGGCGTACTCCGCTAATCTCAGAAACCCATTGCTCTGGTTGTCGCGTTAGTGTTTCTCCAAGGTCATCAGCCATGCCTACAAAAATATCCCCGTTTGTGAAAATAAAAACGTAAAGGCCGGGAACACAAGAAAAGCGCCGTTGGTACTTCAGTGATGTTGATTCTGCGTAGGGAATTTCAGGTCGGAAACCGCGTTTATCAGCCCATTCGTTAATAGTGGCTCGCATGTCATCAGCAGTTATAGCACTCATTGGAATCCTTCTGGATAAGGCATAGCATTATTTTTTACTAGTGTTGTCTTTATTATTGTGATGGCTATAGGGCTAACACCAAATCCACGTCTTCTTTTCTCATTTTGTGGAGTCTCGTTCTGCAAGGATCGTCAGAACCTGCCACACTATTAGCGTGGATACTAATACTCTTATCGCGACAATCATCGGTATTGTCATTGGCGTTGTTATTGTTGCTGTTGCAATTACTCTTGCCGTAGGAGCCAAGAAAAAGAAGCAAGATGCTATCTCGTTTTCTGAGAAAGAGCAGCTTGAAGGCAAAGAACGAAGTGGCTCATACAATGCGGGTGGGCAATTTTCTTTCTCGGAAGGAGAAGGAAAACTTAAAGATACGGTGCCTCTTCAACAGTCTGCGCCGAAAGTATCTCAACAATCTGTAGATACGACACTTTCTAAGAAAGAATCGGTACGGGAAGAATCTGCTATTGCAGAACCCAATAATTCTGTCGATACCTCAGCTGAAATTACTCCCGACACTAGTGTTGGCATCGGTACCGAAAGTGCTGCTGAAACTGCCGCCGAAACTAGCGAAGAGACTCACAGTGAACCCAGTACTGGCACTGTTCCTGTTGCTGTCCCTATTGCTACCCCTGCAAGCACCGATGTTTCTATCCCTGTAGATAATGGTGCAGAACCAACTGATACGGCTACTGTTGAAGAATCAGTAGATGAGACAGAACATACAGTAGAAAAAGAAAAAGTTCCTTCTGCACAAGGTCGTCTTTCTCATTTACGTGGTCGTCTCGCTCGTTCTAATAACGTTTTCTCCAAGGGACTTCTTGGTATTCTCGGTGCTGGGGACCTAGACGAAGACGCCTGGGAAGAAGTTGAAGATACTCTCATCATGGCGGATCTGGGGACGACTATCACTATGCGTGTAGTGGACCGCTTGCGGGATGAACTCGCTAGTTCAAACATCCGCGATGAAGCAGGTGCGCGCGCTCTGCTCCGTGACATTCTTATAGAGGAATGCCACCCGGAGATGGATCGCTCTCTCAAAGCTCTTCCACATGATGATCACCCGGCAATTCTCCTTATGGTGGGTGTGAATGGTACTGGTAAAACGACAACTACTGGCAAACTCGCACGTGTACTGGTGGGGGATGGTAGACGAGTACTACTAGGTGCTGCAGATACATTCCGTGCTGCTGCCGCTGATCAGCTCCAAACATGGGGAGATCGTGTAGGAGCCACTACTATTCGTGGCGCTGAGGGATCTGACCCTGCTGCTATTGCCTTTGATGCTGTAGACGCTGGAGTACAGCAGAATGTTGATGCAGTCCTTATTGACACTGCTGGCCGTCTTCACACTAAGACCGGTCTTATGGATGAACTCGGCAAGGTGAAACGGGTGGTATCAAAGAAGGCTAGTGTTGATGAAGTACTTCTTGTTCTTGATGCCACAGTTGGTCAGAACGGTATTCTGCAGGCAAAAGAGTTTAAGAATGTCGTCGACATTACCGGGGTTGTGCTCACCAAACTAGATGGTACGGCCAAGGGTGGCATTGTTTTCCAAGTTCAAGAAGAACTGGGTGTGCCAGTGAAGCTTGTGGGATTAGGTGAAGGGACGGATGATCTTGCACCCTTCGAACCGGCTGCTTTTGTTGATGCACTTTTAGCATAGATATTTCGTCATTTATGGCAATGGAGTTGTTCTACCTGCGCTTGTCGGAGCCGACAACGCTTCTGCGCGGGTAGACGGGTAACATGAGGGAGAAGTGACGGGCGTTCTTGCGCCCTGCCCCCGTTTCCTGCCCCCGTTTCAGGAGTAAACACACGTGTTTGAGTCTCTTTCCGACCGCTTAGGAAATGCCCTCAAAGGTCTTAAAGGCAAAGGTAAACTTACCGATGCCGACATTGACAGCACTGCGCGCGAAATTCGTCTCGCGTTACTGGATGCTGACGTTGCACTTCCTGTTGTGCGTAGTTTTATTAAGAGAGTTAAAACTCGTGCAAAGGGTGCTGAGGTACATGCTGCGCTTAATCCGGCACAGCAGTTCGTCAAGATCGTCAATGAGGAACTTATTGAGATTCTGGGTGGAGAAGCTCGTAAGCTGAATTTCTCCAAGAATCCCCCCACGGTTATTATGCTGGCGGGTTTGCAGGGCGCTGGTAAAACGACCCTCGCCGGTAAACTTGCTCGTTACCTCGCGAATAATGGCCATACACCCATGTTGGTAGCGTGCGATTTGCAGCGTCCTGGAGCGGTAAGTCAGCTACAGATTGTAGGGGAGCGTACCGGTGTACCGGTATTCGCTCCTAATCCGGGCACCAGTGTTGGTGCAGGAGAAAGCCCTCTTGGCCAAACCTCTGGGGATCCGGCAGAAGTAGCGCGTCAGAGTATTGAAGAGGCTCGGCGTAAAGTCCACGATGTCGTCATTATCGACACTGCTGGTCGTCTTGGTATTGACGAAGAACTCATGGGGCAGGCACGGGCTATCCGAGATGCTGTTAATCCAGACGAGATCTTCTTTGTTCTCGACGCCATGATTGGCCAGGATGCTGTCTCTACAGCTGAAGCATTCCGGGATGGCGTGGGGTTCACTGGCGTGGTACTCACCAAACTCGATGGTGACGCGCGTGGTGGTGCTGCGTTATCTGTCCGTGAAATGACTGGCGTGCCCATTATGTTTGCTTCCACGGGTGAAAAACTAGAAGATTTTGATGTTTTTCATCCGGAGCGTATGGCCAGCCGTATTCTTGGTATGGGAGATCTGCTTACTCTTATTGAACAAGCAGAGCAGGTTTTTGACGAAAAAGAAGCGAAGAAAACTGCCACTCGTATGATGAGCGGTCAGTTGACGCTGGAGGATTTTCTCGACCAATTGTTGATGGTGCGTCGCATGGGGCCACTGTCCAATATTCTCGGTATGATGCCGGGCGGAAAAGAAATGCAGAAGGCTGCTGCACAAGTAGATGAGAAGCAGCTTGACCATATTCAGGCCATTATTCGTGGTATGACACCAGCGGAACGGGAAGATCCCACAATTCTTAATGCTTCTCGCCGGCGTCGCATCGCTGCAGGTTCCGGCGTGACAGTAACCGAAGTCAACCAATTAGTGGAGCGTTTCCTCACTGCCCGTAAGGTGATGAATAAACTCACGAATCGGATGGCGTCTGGTGGGAATCGTCGGAAGGGCAAGGGTAAGAAGGGGAAAAATAGTAAAAAGGGGAAGAACCGTTCGCAGCAGCGTATACCGCAGGGTATGCCAGGCATGCCAGATCTTTCTCGTTTAGCTGGGGGACTAGGACAAATGCCTCCGGGGCTAGAAGGAATGGATTTAAGCAAATTAAAGTTCCCCAAGTTTTAATTTCTTTCCTGTCGTTATTTCTGGCAGAATAGAAGACCAGTCTCCGTTAACACGGAATGACTGTACAGAGGGCGTCGGACTCGGTTTCTCGGACATGTTTCCCAGATGCGCCGGCCGACCGTCACACCCACTCGAGGGGGAAAACCGGATGCAGTCTGCTGTATTGCTGAATTCCCCTGTGACACAGAAAAGGAGCCATTATGGCTGTCAAGATTAAACTTATGCGTCTCGGTAAGATTCGCACCCCTGAATACCGCATCGTTGTTGCAGATGCTCGCACTCGTCGTTCCGGTCGTGGCATTGAGACCATTGGTCAGTACCACCCGAAGCATGAGCCCAGCATCATCGATATTGATTCCGAGCGCGTTCAGTACTGGCTCGGTGTTGGTGCTCAGCCCACAGAAGCTGTTCTAAACCTCCTCAAGATCACTGGTGACTGGCAGAAGTTCAAGGGTCTTTCTGGTGCTGAAGGTACCCTCAAGACTGTTGAAGAAAAGCCCTCTAAGCTGGATCTTTTCAATAAGGCTTTGGAAGAGGCTGCCAACGAGCCTACCGCTGAAGCTATTACTGCTAAGCGTAAGGCCGACAAGAAAGCCAAGGAAGAGGCTGAGAAGAAAGCAGCTGAGGAAGCTGCTGCCGCTGAAGAAGCTGCTTCTGAGAAGGAAGAAGCTGCAGACGAGGCTGCTGAGGCTGAATAAATGCTGAACGCCACCATTGTTGCGGATGCCGTAGACCATTTGGTTCGTGGCATTGTGAGCAATCCGGATGACGTGGAAGTCGCCCTGGTACACGGTCGTCGTGGCCGTACCATCGAAATTACCGTTAACCCGGATGACCTAGGAAAGGTTATCGGCCGCGGTGGTCGTAACGCCACGGCATTGCGCACTGTTGTCAATGCCCTCGGTGGACGAAACTTGCGTGTCGACGTTGTAGATTCCGATCAGTAACTACCATTACGCTGGAAGCAGAAGCTTGTAGTTGCTGCCAGCACAAGGAGTTACCTCATGGAATTAGCCACTGGCACCGTTGTTAAATCTCATGGAGTTCGTGGCGATCTTGTTGTCGACGTACGCACCGATTCTCCCGAAGAACGGTTTGCGGTAGGCACTACAATTACATTACGTCATACGAGCGGCGTTACTTCGCACCATGAAGTAACGGCCGCTCGTTGGCATCAGGGACGTTTACTTGTTCATCTGGCAGATATCAATGATCGCACTGCTGCGGACAACCTCCGACATGCTGAATTTATTATTGACTCGGCAGACCTCACTAATGCTGATAATCCGGAGAAGGATGAATACCATGTCACGTCACTTATTGGACTCAATGCTGTGACGCGAGGGGGAGAGGTAGTGGGAGAAGTAACAGATGTCCTCTCTTACACAGCCCAGGATCTTCTTGTTATTACCGATGCAGAAAAGACGCAGCATCTTATTCCTTTTGTGAAAGCAATGGTGCCGGAGGTAGATATTGCAGGAGGACGGCTGGTCGTTGATCTTCCTGAAGGATTGTGGGATCTTTCATGAAATTAGATATCTTCACTATTTTTCCTGAATACCTTGCTCCACTTCACCAATCACTTCCTGGAAAAGCAATAGAAGCGGGCACAGTTAAGGTAGAAGTTCATAACCTGCGGGACTTTGCGCATGATGTGCATCGTTCTGTCGATGACACTCCTTATGGTGGAGGTCCAGGTATGGTGATGAAACCAACTGTCTGGGGTGAAGCGCTAGATACTGTCGACCTTGCAGATGATCCACTTCTCATTGTGCCTACGCCGGCAGGTCGGCCTTTTACACAACACGATGCTTGTGAGTGGTCAACAGAGCAGCACCTTATTTTTGCATGTGGTCGATATGAGGGAATTGACCAGCGTGTTGTTGACGATGCACGTCGGCGGATGCGTGTTGTTGAAGTATCCATCGGAGATTACGTTCTTAACGGGGGAGAAGTAGCCGTACTCGTTATGAGTGAAGCTATTATCCGTCTACTTCCTGGCGTACTTGGCAATAAGCGGTCCTATGAGGAAGATTCTTTCTCGGATGGTTTATTGGAGGGTCCGTCATACACTCGCCCGGAGGTATGGCGTGATCTTGCTGTTCCGGATGTTTTGTTATCTGGGCACCATGCGCGTATTGACCAATGGCGTCGTGAGCAATCATTACGACGTACATATAAGCGACGCCCAGATCTTCTCAACACTGTAGAACTTTCGCAACGTGATCGTGCATTTCTTGATTCGCTTCACGGAGATGACGATTAAAGGGATTTCCCTGGAGTGATTAGGGAAAACTGCTACTATGTGGCACAATTATTTCGTTGTTTGTGGACTATACGTAGTACGCAAGCTGCCTGATCGGGGTACGAACCAGTTGAGCATGTGCCGCTAGGTTCCTCTGCCTTATGACTAGCATACAAGGAACTTGTTATGAACCTTATTGATTCCGTTGACGCACAGTCGTTGCGAAATGATATTCCGGATTTCCGTCCTGGCGATACCGTCAACGTTCACGTGAAAGTTATTGAAGGCTCTAAGGAGCGTATCCAGGTCTTTAAGGGCATTGTTGTACGCCGCCAGGGCTCTGGTATTCGCGAGACCTTCACCGTACGTAAGATGTCTTTCGGTGTAGGTGTAGAGCGTACCTTCCCGGTACATTCTCCCAACATTGACAAGATTGATGTTGCTGTTCGCGGCGATGTTCGTCGCGCTAAGCTGTACTACCTGCGCGATCGCCATGGTAAGGCAGCTAAGATTAGGGAAAAGCGCTAAGTCGCATTTCTACTGAGACTTCTACGAACCGGATCAGGAGCATCAGGACTTCTGGTCCGGTTCGTCGTATCCTGTACACAGAGTAATTACCGGACGCGCTATCCTCTATCGCGCCACAGTGAAAGGTTCTCCTACAAAGCATGCTTGGTCGCAAAGAAAAAGACACTGCTGACGCTGTTAATGCGGATAAAGAAGAAGAAAAATCCTTCGGAAGTAGCGTGTTAAGTTTCTTCAAGGAATTGCTCATCATTATCGTTATCGCGTTGGCTATTAGCGCTTTTGTGCAGAATATTTTTGCGCGTGTCTATGTCATTCCCTCTGGATCTATGATCCCTACCCTGCAAGTAGGGGACCGTATTCTTGTCGATAAAATGACATATCGGTCTAGCGATCCCAAGCCCGGCGATGTAGTAGTTTTTAAAGGACCAGATTCCTGGAATGAGTCTTTTGAGTCCAACCGATCAGACAATTCCTTTGTCCGTGCAATGCAGAACACGGGCACTTTCTTTGGACTTGTTCCACCCGATGAGAATGACCTTGTCAAACGAGTTATCGCAGTAGGTGGACAGACAGTTCGTTGCCAGCCGGGGGATAAGGGCGTCACTGTGGACGACCATGTTATTAATTCTTCCTACATACTCTATCCGCCCTTTATCGACTGGGGTGGGAATCCTAACGGTTCCAATGCCTGTGGAGGCCCATATTTTGGCCCCGTTACTGTCCCCAAGGGGTTTATGTGGGTAATGGGAGATAATCGTACAGATTCAGCAGACTCGCGTTATCACATGCAAGATCAGTATCACGGAACTGTTCCAATTTCTAACGTTCGAGGCAAAGTCCAGTCCATTATTTGGCCTGCTGGGCGGTGGCATAAGGTAAAGAGTCAACCACTCCCGCAACCAAAGTAATCGGCCCAGATGCTACTGCGGTAATTGTCGCTATGGGAAGAAAATCTACAGACATGTCCCATCTTCACGAGATGGAACGCGTACTGATATCTCATGGGTGTGGGCCAGTAGCAGGAGTAGATGAGGCGGGCCGTGGTTCCTGCGCAGGACCACTTACTGTGGCTGCGTGTATTCTCCCTATGCAGCCGGTACCGGATCTGGACGGACTTACCGATTCTAAAAAGCTCACTCCCGCGCGGCGTGAACGATTGTTCCCCCTTATTCAAAAATATGCTGTGGCCTGGTCTATTGTGCACTTTAGTGCAGCAGAGATTGATGATAGTGGTATTCAGCATGCCAATATTGAAGGTATGCGACGGGCAGTTGCCCAGCTAGCGATATCTCCTGGCTATGTATTAACTGATGGTTTTTCAGTACCAGGTCTACCAATGCCGTCACTTCCTGTCATTAAAGGCGATGCCAATGTTTTGTGTATAGCGGCTGCTAGCGTGCTCGCCAAAGTAAGTCGAGACCATATTATGGTTCAGTACGCTGACGAGTATCCAGAATATGGTTTTGAGAGACACAAGGGCTATGCGACCGCATCACACCAGGCTGCTATGGAACACTATGGAGTGAGCCCCATACATCGGATGAGCTATGCGAATGTAATGAAGGCTCACGCTATTGCAGGAATGCGAAAAGCGGCACCTGTTAAGGAGGAGTAGCTAATGGGCGTAGATGATCTAGAAGACTATGAAGCAAGGATGGAATTGTCCTTGTACCGTGAGTATAAGGACATCGTTAGCCAATTCAGCTATGTCGTAGAAACCGAGCGGCGTTTCTACCTTGCGAATGCTGTCGAGATGATTCCCCGTAATAGTCAGGGCGAGGTGTACTTTGAAGTACGCATGTCCGATGCATGGGTATGGGACATGTATAGACCAGCACGTTTTGTAAAAAATGTCCGCGTATTGACGTTTAAAGATGTCAATATTGAAGAGCTTGATAAGCCAGACATTGAGCTTCCCTAAGGGGTGTTTTCCACAAATATAGGGCACTGTGTATAGGATGCCGCTATGACGGGTAATGGTGCTCCTATACGTATGTGAGTGCGGCATGCTGTAGGGCATGACAGATACATTAACGCCGCAAGAACTTGGAGTTTTAGGCGAAAACCTTGCAGTTCAATGGTTGGAAGACCGTCACTACACCATTGTGGATCGTAATGTACGTATCCCCGGAATACGTGGTGAACTCGATATTATTGCTTTCGACACAGAGACAACTGAACTTGTTTTTGTGGAAGTAAAAACACGGACAACAACTATTGCTGGTTGGCCAGAGGAAGCTATTACCCGTAAAAAAGCACGTACGATTCGTATGGTTGCTTCAGAGTGGTTGTCACATGCATATGAAGAACCACCGGAGGGATTCCCAGATCATCGAGGGCTTCGCTTTGATGTTCTTTCATTACTAGGTAATCCCACTGAAGGGTTTTCTTTTCGGCATTTCCGGGATGTTCTCTCATGAGTTTGGGGGTCGCATACAGCCTGACAATGCAGGGTTTGCATGCGACACTCATCGCAGTGGAGGCGCATTGTGGGGGAGGACTGCCCACTATTCATATTGTGGGACGAGCTGACACTGCAGTTCGTGAGGCTGGGGATAGAGTACGCTCAGCATTTTCCACAATTGGTCTTCCCTGGCCTCGTCAACGATTAACGCTTTCGCCTGCGGATATTCCGAAAACGGGAGCTCACTTTGACCTCTCTATTGCACTCGCTATTCTTTCTGCACAAGGACATATACCGGAGTTATCTTCACGACAGCACCCTATTGCTGTCCTTGGAGAGGTTGGGTTAGACGGCAGTATCCTTCCTGTCCATGGTGTTCTTCCCATGGCGGCCGCAGCATACGATGCAGGTATCCGCACTCTTATCGTGCCAACAGCTAACCGCGCGGAAGCGTCCCTCGTAGAAGGATTACAGATCCTAGATGCAGCAGATCTTGCCACTTTGGTAGGTGCGCTCCGCGGCGATCTTCCACGAGATGTCCTTGTACCTTCATCTTCTTTGGATAACAAGCCTTTAGAAGCACTTGAGGTGCCACAAGATAAGGATTTTGCCGATATCCGCGGTCAACGGTCAGCAGTAGAGGCCGCACTCGTGGCAGCTGCCGGCGGACATCACATGCTCATGCTGGGCCCTCCAGGCGCTGGAAAATCAATGATTGCACAGCGCCTTCCTACCATTCTGCCGAGGTTGAGCTATGCGCATGCGCTTGAAGTTACTGCAGTGCATTCTTTAAAAGGATGTCTTGATGCTGAGCATCCACTTATAACAGTTCCTCCCTTTGAAGCCCCGCATGCGGGAATTACTGGACCTGCATTATTAGGAGGAGGGAGTGGTTACGCATCACCAGGTGCAGTATCGCTAGCGCATCGAGGAGTGCTCTTTTTAGATGAGTGCACAGAAATTCCCGCATCTATTCTCGATATGCTACGTGCACCTCTACAAGATGGGGAAGTGCGCATTAGTAGAAGTAAAGGGACAGTGACATACCCTTCACGTTGTCAGCTTATTCTGGCTGGTAACTCGTGTCCGTGTGGGGCTCCAGCACCGCAAGAATGTCACTGTTCTAGCGCTACCCGGGCACGTTATCGTGCGCGTTTATCCGGTCCTTTACTGGATCGTGTGGATCTGCGTATCCGGGTTGAAGCTGTTGGTTTGGCAGCTCTTACAGAAACTCAGGGAATTACTTCTGCCTACCTGCGCGAGAAAGTTATAGATGCACGGCAGCGAGCTTATAACCGATGGGGAGGAGAGTACACCAATAGTGATGTATCAGAAGCGGTTCTCAATGAACATCGTTTATCCGCCGGTACTTTAAAACCTGTACATGCGCAATTGCGTTCGGGGATGATGTCGGCGCGTGGATTATCTCGCACTATCAGAGTGGCATGGACACTCGCTGACCTAGCAGATAAATCTATTCCTACCAGTGATGATATTGCCAGTGCACTCAAACTTCGCAGACCTATCGACGATCTTTAAAAGTGAAAAATAAACCATGAAATATTCTGATACTGAACTAGCCTGGGCATATCTTGCCCGTGTAGCAGAAGGTCCCTGTGCACCACTGGCGGATTTAATTGCACATGTTGGCCCGGAATATGCTGCCGAAGTTATCCGTAATAAGGATGTTTTACCGGATGCCTTAGAACGAAAAGTGCGGGCTCGGCGGGAATGGGATTGTGCTGTTGATGACCTTGATTCTGCACATGCTAATGGTTTCCGATTACTTACTCCCGACCAGCCAGAATGGCCGAAAGAACAGTTAGCTGTCTTTAATTATGATGCAGTACACGCACGTCAAGAACACGATAATGCCGCGTATGCTCCCTACGCTTTATGGGTAAAAGGAGATATAGATGTTCTACAGTGTGCAGCAGTAGCAGTAGTAGGGAGTCGACATCCCTCTACAGAGGGAAAACAGATAACGACCGAACTTTCGGCAGAAGTAGCTGCGGAGGGTGTTGGTATAGTATCCGGGTTGGCATGCGGGGTAGACGGCATTGCTCACCGTACTGCGCTGCAGATGGGGGTACCAACTATGGCTGTTATCGCTTGTGGATTGGATCGTGTGTATCCAGCACAACATTCTGCTCTTTATAAAAGTATTGCTAATCACGGTCTTATCGTCAGCGAATATCCGCCTGGAACACGGCCAGCGCGGTATCGTTTCTTGGCTCGTAATAGGCTCCTTGCTGCTTTCTCGCAGGGGGTAGTGGTGACGTCCGCAGCGTGGAGATCAGGAGCTCTTAATACTGCCAGTTGGGCACGTGATCTTGGGTGTCCAGTGATGTCAGTGCCGCATAGTATTCATGACGTGGATGGAGCTGGGTGTCATCGGCTTATTCGTGAGGGGGCCACACTTGTGACGCGTGGTGAAGAAATTATGGAGGAAATCGGTCCTATTGGACAGCTGGCTTTACCACTAGAAAATTCTTCTTTGCCGACAGATCGGTTGACACAGGACAATAAAAAAGTATGGAATGCCATCTCTCCGTTTTTCCCAACATCTCTCATGGAGATATGTACAGAAACTGGATTGGAGACAAAAACTGTTCAGATGTCTCTAAAAAGTCTTTGTGACTGTAAACTAGTCTCCATCACTGCCGGACGTTGGATAAGAAAAGAGAGTGCGTCGCATGAAGAACGGGTGCCTCATTGTTAATCTGGGTAGCCCAGAGGAACCGACTGAAGACGCCATTCGCAATTTTCTGCGCAACATGCTGAGTGATCGTTGCATTGTGAATCTTCATCCCATCCTATGGAAACCCATTCTCAACGGCATCATTCTGAAGGTACGGCCACATAAATTAATTGATCGTTACCAAGCGATGTGGACTCCGCATGGTTCTCCTCTTTCCGTCATCACCCAGCAACAATGCGCCATGCTACAAGAAGCGCTTTCCCATGTTGACGTACGATACGCATTCTGTGCATCATCACCCACCATTGAGGAAGCTCTTACTGATTGGGATATTGATGACCTCACTGTTATCCCCCTCTACCCACAATTTGCAACGTCAACTGTGACCCCAATTGTCACAAGAGTTATTGATTTTTATGACGCTCTTGCATGCGACAAAAAGCAATCGCTACCTGGGGATAGCACGGTGAGGGGGAGCAAGGTACACCCGCATCTCCATTTTGTATCTAGCTATGCGACCGAACCTCACATGATCCACTGGTATCAGCAACAGATTAGGGATCTATGCGCGACTGTGCCCTACGACCATGTTCTGCTCTCGTTTCACGGAGTTCCTGACCAGCGCTATCACTGCGCGGCACACTATAAAGCACAGTGCATAGCTACCCGCGATGCCATTGCGGCCGCTTTCCCAGATCTTCCCATCTCAATTAGTTTTCAATCTAAATTTGGTCCAGGAGAATGGTTAGGTCCATCCACTGCACAACGAGTTACAGAACTTCCCGCTGAAGGAGTAAAAAAACTCCTCGTAGCGACACCCTCTTTCGTTGCAGACTGTCTAGAAACACTAGAAGAAGTGCGCCTCGATTATCGAGATCATTTCTTGCGCGCAGGCGGCCAGATATTCGACGTTATTAACCCTATTAATGCGGACCCTGCTTTCGGAAAAACTCTTTCCTCGCTCTATCGTAGTGTGCAGAAAATATCCCCAAGTACTTCCGAATTTTGCTGAGTTTAATGGGGTTTTACCCCATCTGTAGTGGTCTTCTGTAAAGCTGTCTGGGGAAAGGTTGATTTCTCCGTTTTTCCCTTGCACAGTAGAACTATGGGACGTGGACAGCGAGCACTTACAACTGTGTACTCTGAGTTACCCACGCCATGGTCTGTCGATCTGGATGAGTTCGGGGACTACGTTGCTGTACGTCTCCAGCTATCTGCCAACACGCAACGTTCCTACCTGGCAGATTGTCGTGGTCTTATTGATTTTATGCTTCGTGTAACCCAGCCCGGAGTGGACCGCACAACCATAGCGGAAACCGATTGGAGCCAACTTACCCTCCCTCTTTTACGAAAATGGCTTTCGCGGGATGTCATGCGAGGAGTAGCTCCTGCTACTATTGCTCGTCATGTTGCATCGGTGCGGGCACTCTGTGGGTGGGCAGTACAAACCGGTCGGCTTGCCAGCGATCCCTCTGTGCGGTTGCAGACACCACCTGCTAAAAAGCAGCTTCCGCAAGTTGTTCATCAGCAACAAATGGACGAGGTACTCTCTCATCTCGCCTGTGCAGCGGCAGAAAAGGAGCCAATCGCTATTCGGGACTGGCTCATTGTGGAGTTACTCTACGATACCGGGATTCGTGTTGCTGAGCTTGTCAATCTCGATCTGGACAGTGTTGATGAGGAACATCGTATTCTGCACGTTATCGGTAAGGGTAACAAAGAGCGCGTTGTTCCTTACGGTGTGCCTGCGCAGCGAGCTTTGCGCATGTGGTTGCAGGACGGTCGTCCGTATCTTTCCAATCAACGATCCCAACACGCATTACTGTTAGGAGCGCGTGGGGGGCGTATTGATCCTCGCATTGTCAGGGATGTCGTTCATGCTTCTACCGGGGAAATACCGGGTGGGGTAGAGGTAGCACCGCATGGGTTACGTCACTCGGCAGCTACCGCGTTGCTGGAGGGCGGCGCAGATTTACGTGTTGTACAGGAGCTTTTAGGACACTCATCGCTGTCTACCACGCAATTGTATACGCACGTTTCACCGGAAAGACTACGGGCAGTTCATAAGCAAGCTCATCCGCGTGGCTGAGAAGTACTTAGTTGAGGCGCAGTTAATCAACCCATCGTAAGAGGCTCAGTGGCAGAGAATCTATGAGCAGCCACGGATTAAGGTAGCCAGAATTGTGTCCGTGGCCCCATCGTGCTCCCCAGTGCAGGCATACTCCCGTACATCCCGCATGACCTGCTAATACTGTGCCAATAATCTGTCCACGTTGTACCTGCTGGTTCTTCTCTACCAGCGGGGTAATAGGTTCGTAGATTGTGAAGAGGTGCTCTCCTGTGGGAACGAGGGGAGAAGGACCATGGTCAATAACGACCAAGGGACGATCAACAACAACTCCTGCGAAGGTAACTATTCCTGCACCTGCTGCATGGACTGCTTCGTTCGTGCGGCTCGAAAGGTCAACTCCTCGATGTCCACGAGACCAACGTTCCGGCCCTACCGAGAAATCGCGGACAGTGTGGCCGGGAACAGGGGGAATATATACTGATGCAGTATGAGCTGGAGAGTAAGTGACAGCAGTATCTGCCTGGGAAATAGTGTCATTGCCAGCAGTCAACAGAATGGCGAGAGTGAATACCACCGTCAGAATAGATGCAGTAACGCGTCGAAAAATGCGTGACATAGGTGCCCTTTCCTCACTATTGAGGTGATGTGAAAAATTCTCGAGTGAATGATCCCTAGAGTATGACCTATATGATTCGATTTTGGGAGAGCTACTAGGTAAAATATGGCCTGCGATATGTGTATAAAGAGGCACAATCGACTTCGCGTAGAAAGTACTATGGTGGGAATTCCGTCCACTCGCGGATAGGAATTTTCCACATAGCACCAGGATCCGGCAGTTATGCATAGTGATACTGGTGAGGAGGACCCCGTGGTTCACGTAGTGACGGGTAAACCTCTTTTCTACCAGGGTGTTCTCAAAGTGAGAATGCACTAACCACATGTAAGAAAG
Source organism: Lawsonella sp. (assembly GCF_011525565.1). Classification (NCBI taxonomy): domain Bacteria; kingdom Bacillati; phylum Actinomycetota; class Actinomycetes; order Mycobacteriales; family Lawsonellaceae; genus Lawsonella; species Lawsonella sp. Next base: position 255,989 of record NZ_WVRS01000001.1, on the reverse strand, counting down.
CGAGGATGGGGACTGCAGCCGCAGGCTGTTTTTAAGTCTCCACTACAACATGGCTGTTGTAACTATGAAGCAACTGCTTGATGCAGGTGCACACTTTGGTCATCAGACCCGCCGTTGGAATCCTAAGATGAAGCGTTTCATCTTCACTGAACGCAACGGTATTTACATCATTGATCTCCAGCAGACTCTTACTTACATTGACGAGGCCTACGACTTCGTTAAGCAGACTGTTGCACATGGTGGCAATATTCTCTTCGTTGGCACCAAGAAGCAGGCTCAGGAAGCAATTGAGGAAGAAGCCAAGCGCGTTGGTATGCCTTATGTGAATCACCGCTGGCTGGGCGGCATGCTGACCAACTTCCAGACTGTTCACAAGCGTCTTCTCCGTCTCAAGGAACTTGAGAACATGGAGCAGACCGGTGGTTTCGAAGGCCGCACCAAGAAGGAAATTCTCATGCTCACCCGTGAGAAGGACAAGTTGGAGCGTACCCTTGGCGGTATCCGCGACATGACCAAGGTTCCTTCCGTCATGTGGGTCATCGACACCAACAAAGAACACCTGGCCATTGCTGAAGCCAAGAAGCTTAACATCCCGGTCGTTGGTACTCTTGACACCAACTGCGATCCCGACGACGTTGATTACCCGATTCCGGCTAACGACGACGCCATCCGTTCCGACGCTATTCTCACTAAGGTGATTGCCTCTGCTATCGCCGAAGGCCTGCAGGCTCGTGCCGAAGAACAGGCTGCAAAGAATAACGCCGCTGAAAAACCCGGCGAAGGTGAACCACTTGCTGAGTGGGAAGCCGAGCAGCTTGCTGCCGCCACTGATGCTCCGGCTGACAAGGCCGCTGCTGATGAGGCCCCCGCAGCAGAAGAAGCTCCGGCTAAGAAAGCCGCTGCTGACGCTGAGTAATCACTCCACACTTTAGGAAGGTTGCCACAATGGCCAATTTCACTGCCGCAGACGTTAAGCGTCTTCGCGAAATCACTGCTTCCGGCATGATGGCATGCAAGGAAGCCCTCGCTAAATCCGAAGGCGACTTTGACAAGGCTGTTGAAATCCTACGTATTCAGGGTGCTAAGGACGTGGGCAAGCGTGCCGAGCGCGCTACTGCTCAGGGTCTTGTCGCCTCTAAAGATGGCGTTGTCATTGAGCTCAATGCCGAGACGGACTTCGTCGCCAAGAATGAGCAGTTCATCAACCTGGCTGACCGTATCGTTAACCTCGCTGCTGAAAAGCGTCCGGATACTCTTGAAGAGTTGCTTGCCCTCGATCTCGATGGCCAGACCGTTGCTGACGCTGTACAGGCTCTTTCCGCCATCATCGGCGAAAAAATGCAGCTACCTCGCTACGGTAAGCTAGATGGTCAAGTTTCTACCTACATGCACAAGCGTTCTGCTGACCTGCCACCGCAGGTTGCCGTCCTCGTTCAGTATGAAGGCGATGGCAAGGATGCTGCTCACGCAGCTGCCATGCAGATTGCAGCACTGAAGCCGAAGTACGTCACTCGTGACGAAGTTCCGGCCGATATTGTTGCGAAAGAACGTGAGATTGCTGAGGCTACCGCCCGCCAGGAAGGTAAGCCCGAAAAGGCTCTTCCGAAGATCGTTGAGGGTCGTCTCAATGGTTTCTTCAAGGATGTTTGCCTAGTTGATCAGCCTTCTGTTGCTGAGAGTAAGAAGTCTGTTGGCCAGGTACTCGATGAAGCTGGTGTGAAGGTTAACGCCTTCCTCCGTTTCGAGGTTGGACAGCACTAGACACTCCTCAGAGCTACCGCTACGGAAAGCTCTAAGAAGCATACAAGCAGAGTCACTGTGTTTCTTATCAAAGGAGTCTCACAGTGACTCTGCTTTTTACTATCATTGAGAGAAGCACACGTTTTACAACCTTACAAAGGGGCTCACATAATGTCGGAGGATATTTCCTCACGGTCGCACTACAAGCGCGTCCTGCTTAAACTCGGTGGCGAAATGTTCGGTGGAGGGGCTGTCGGTGTCGACCCCGACGTGGTTGACTCAGTTGCTGCCCAGATTGCGGAAATTGTTGAAGCTGGAACTGAGGTAGCTGTAGTTATCGGTGGCGGTAATTTCTTCCGTGGACGTGAACTCTCTAAACGTGGCATGGACCGTTCTCGCTCTGACTATATGGGCATGCTGGGAACTGTCATGAACTGTTTAGCACTCCAGGATTTCCTCGAGCAACGAGGTATCACTACTCGTGTACAGACTGCCATCACGATGGCACAAGTAGCGGAACCCTATCTGCCGCTGCGAGCTATTCGGCATCTTGAGAAAGGTCGAGTTGTTATTTTTGGTGCCGGTATGGGGATGCCGTATTTTTCCACGGATACAACGGCTGCGCAGCGCTCGCTAGAAATTGGAGCAGATGTGCTTCTTATGGCTAAAGCTGTTGATGGTGTTTACACGGATGATCCACGCACTAACCCTAACGCCACTATGTTCGACCACATTACTGCTCGTGAATGCCTTGATAGGGGACTCCAAGTAGCGGATGCCACCGCATTTTCTCTCTGTATGGAAAACAAGATGCCAATTCTTGTTTTTAATTTGTTAAAACAAGGAAATATTGCACGAGCTGTTAACGGTGAGGATATCGGTACGCTCGTTATTCTCGAGTAAAGCACCTCATAGTCAACCCCCACCATTAAAGGAAATATTTCATGATGATTGACGAGATTCTTCTCGAAGCCGAAGACAAAATGGATAAAACTGTGGAGCACACACGTGAAAACCTCAGTACTATCCGCGCTGGTCGCGCTACTGCTGCTATGTTCAGCCACGTTATGGCTGACTATTACGGAGTGATGACTCCCATTACACAGATGGCGACAATCAACATTCCAGAAGCTCGACTTGTTCTCATTAAACCCTACGAGCAGAGCCAGATGTCCACTATCGAAAATGCTATCCGCAATTCCGATTTGGGCTTTAATCCCGCTAACGATGGGCAAGTACTACGTATTAATGTTCCGCAGCTTACTGAGGAACGTCGCCGTGACCTTACTAAGCAGGCTAAAACTAAAGGCGAAGAAGGCAAGATTGCTGTTCGTGGTATTCGTCGTAAAGCCATGGAAGATTTGAAAAAATTGGATAAGGATGGCGACGCCGGGGAAGATGAAGTAAAGGCGGCTGAAAAAGAAGTAGACGCCCTCACTAAAAAGTACACGCAGAGTATTGAAGAAATGGTGGCCGCTAAGGAAACCGATTTGATGGAGGTATAGTAGTGGCTTCCTCTTCGACGCCTACTGCGACTCCGCGAAAGCGAAATCCGGGACGCAATCTTCCAGCTGCTTTCGGTACGGGAATTTTTCTTGGTGGAATTGTTCTCTTTGTTGTTCTGGGAGTTCCGGCACTTACTGACAATAGGCTCACTGCTCAGCTGATATGGGCTGTGCTAGTGGCTATTCTGGTCGTTCTTGCGCTTAAGGAAGTGCTGGATCGTCTCCACGAACACGGATACCAGTTACCATCTATTGCCATACATCTGCTGGGGCAAGTCGTTGCATGGTCTGCACTAGCCGGTGTACGAGGCATTATGGTGGCTTTCTTACTATCCATCATGGTGTTTGCGGTAGTTCGTCTTTTCCTTGAGGGAAATAAGGCTGCACCCAAAAACTGGTTACGGGATACGAGCATGGGAGGATTTCTCCTTGCCTGGATCCCTCTTATGGCAGCCTTCACTACTGTTTTAATGGGCTTTCAATCTGCGGAGAGAGGTATTAAAGGGAACCTCATCCTCATCACCTTCATCGTCACCGTAGTGTGTTCAGATATAGGCGGATATACCTTTGGTGTTCTTTGGGGAAAACATCCTCTCGCTCCAAAAGTGAGCCCTAAGAAATCCTGGGAAGGTTTAGCCGGGTCACTTATCTTTTCCCTGATTGCCGCTATTCTAATGACAGTCTTCCTCTTGGATCTGTCCTGGTGGGTGGGCGTACTACTGGGTATCGGCCTGGTTTTTTCCGATATTTTCGGAGATTTGGCTGAATCCCAGTTCAAGCGGGAATTGGGGATTAAAGATATGAGTAATCTGCTTCCCGGGCATGGCGGTATGATGGACCGCCTTGATGGCATTCTGCCGAGTGCAGCAATGACGTGGATTGTTCTTACGATTATTGTTGCAGTTAACGGGTTGTTGTAAGTACAGACTGCGTGTGCTCCTACAATGTGACCTGTAAGTACTTCATTTGTAACGTACTGTTACGCATCTCATGAGAGTAGATACTGTATTCGATGACGGTTCCTGTCCCTCTTGCCCGCGGCCCACGCCGGGGATTGCCGCCCACGCATTTTGCTGATCTCACTATTCCTGAAGTGAAGGAGAAGATGCGTGAGCTTGGTCTACCAGCTTTCCGGGCTGATCAGATTGCGCGTCATTATTACGGAAGATGCGAAGCAGACCCGTTGGAGATGACAGATCTTCCCGCAGGTGTCCGTGAAAAAGTAAAAGAGGCATTGTTCCCGCAGCTTCTTCACCCTGTTCGCTATATTGAGGCAGATGGGGGAGAAACTCGTAAGACACTCTGGAAATCACCTGATGGGACGGTTCTAGAGTCTGTCCTCATGCGGTACAGCGACCGGGCAACACTCTGTATTTCTTCGCAAGCGGGTTGTGCGCAAGCGTGCCCATTCTGTGCAACTGGACAACTTGGTATTCAACGTCAGCTCTCTGCAGCGGAGATTGTTGAGCAGGTTCGCGTTGCTGCTCACATGATGGACAGTGGGGAAATGCCGGGAGGTCCGGGACGGTTATCCAATGTCGTGTTTATGGGAATGGGTGAACCACTCGCTAACTATAAACGCGTACTTCGTGCGATCCGACAAATTACCTCTCCGTCGCCACAAGGGTTCGGAATTTCGCAGCGACATGTAACGGTGTCGACGGTGGGTGTCGCTCCTGCTATTCGTCGGCTCGCCGATGAAGATCTTGCCGTGACGTTAGCGATTTCTCTGCATTGTCCTGATGATGATCTGCGGAATACGCTTGTCCCTGCCAATAATCGATGGCCACTGGCGGATGTTATTGATGCAGCACAGTACTATGCGGATCGTACAGGACGCCGTATTTCTATCGAGTATGCCCTTATTAGAGATGTTAATGACCAGTTATGGCGTGCAGATATGTTGGGACAGTTGCTGCACCACAAACTGCACCAAATGGCACATGTTAACCTCATTCCCCTTAACCCCACTCCGGGTAGTGAGTGGGATGCTTCTCCGCGCGCCCGCCAGGATGCTTTTGTTGAGCATGTACGCGCACAAGGCGTGACGTGTACTGTCCGTGATACACGCGGGCAGGATATCGCTGCAGCATGCGGTCAGCTTGCTGCAGAAGAGAAGTAGACTAGGCGGAAAGTAGAAAGAAGGATCAGTGACAGAGCCACGTTCTGTTCTCTTGCTTGGGTCCACCGGTTCTATCGGTACTCAGGCTCTTGATGTTGTTCGCACCAATCCGCATTTATTCACTATTACGGGTCTTGCTGCAGGGGGACATTCGCGTAGATCCATCGATCTTTTATGTGATCAAATTGCCGAATTCGGTGTCACTGAAGTTGCTGTTGCCGATGCTGATGCGGCACAGATTGTACAAGATCGTACTGGCATCAGTGTTCGTGTGGGGGAGAGTGCTGCAACGGATTTGGTCAACACTGTCCCCGCGCATACCGTTCTTAACGGTTTGGTGGGTTCACTGGGACTTGGTCCCACATTGGCCACTATTGCGGCGGGGGAGATTCTCGCATTGGCGAATAAGGAATCTCTGGTAGCAGGTGGTGAGCTTGTTATAAAGGCAGCGCAGCCAGGACAGATTGTTCCAGTAGACTCTGAACATTCTGCTTTTGCACAGTGTCTGCGCGCAGGACGTACACATGAGGTAGCGCGACTAGTTCTTACTGCTTCCGGCGGTCCGTTCCGGGGATGGACTCGCGCACAATTGGAATCAGTGACTCCCCAACAAGCAGGTGCTCACCCCACGTGGAGCATGGGTCCTATGAATACCCTTAACTCTGCCACTTTGGTGAATAAAGGGCTGGAGCTTATTGAGGCACGTTTACTGTTCGGGGTGGACTACGACAATATCCAGGTGGCAGTGCATCCGCAATCGATCGTTCACTCCATGGTGACATTCTGCGATGGCTCTACTATTGCCCAGGCTTCTCCACCGTCTATGAAGATACCTATCGCGTTGGGAATGATGTGGCCGAATCGTGTTTCGGAGGCGGCTCCCGCGTGTGATTTCAGCCAGGCTCAAACATGGACTTTTGAGCCTTTGGATAATGAGGTTTTCCCTGCTGTAGAACTAGCACGGGAAGCAGGACGAGCTGGTGGAACGATGACAGCCGTCTATAATGCCGCCAATGAGGAGGCTGCGGCAGCGTTTTTAGCAGGGAACTTATCATTCCCCGCGATCGTTGACACAGTAGCGGATGTCCTTTCTGAAGCTGACCAGTGGACAACCACCCCAGCCTGCGTCGATGATGTTCTCGCCGCAGAAGCGTGGGCCCGTGCTTGCGCACAGCAGAAGCTCCAGGAGCGTTTATGAGTTTTGCCCTCGGTATTATCCTCTTCATTCTCGGTATTGCGATTTCTGTCGCTCTACATGAAGCAGGACATTTACTGACTGCCAAATGGTCGGGAATGCGAGTTCGCGCCTACTTTATTGGCTTTGGTCCCACACTCTTTTCGTGGCATAAAGGCGGAACCGAGTACGGTTTTAAAGCTCTCCCACTTGGCGGCTATTGCGATATCGCCGGTATGACCATTCTGGATGAGGAGCTCACGGAGGAAGAAGCTCCCGACGCTATGTATAAGAAGCCGGCATGGAAACGCATCATTGTAATGCTGGGCGGTATCATCATGAATGTCTTGCTGGGAATTTCTCTTATATGGGTGGTAGCTGCCGCCTGGGGACTACCAAACACGAATTCTCCCATAGTGACTCGTGTCGCTGCGACCACGTGCGTAGCTGATCAGCATAGTGATGGTTCCGTCGCAAAGTGCTCTGGGAACGGCCCTGCTGCAGCTGCTGGTATTCGCGCGGGAGACATCATTACGCATGTTAACGGGCATAAAATTCAGAATTCCGCGCAGGTTATTTCCCTTACCCAGTCCGCCACCACAGATGTGGAATACACAGTAATGCGTGACGGTAAGACATATACCTTCCATGTTCATCCGGAGCAGGCGTTTCGCCTCGTGAAAAAACCAGATGCTGGTAAGGATGACAAAGGTACGCTCACTAAAGTTGCTGTTGCTGGCGTAAGCGTTCGAGAAGAACCGCTAGAGCCAATACGACACTATAACGGAGCCACCGCATTCCCCGCGGCGATGAAATTCTCGTGGGAAATTAATGGGGCTATTGCTAAAGCGCTTGTCCATATTCCAGCCCAGATCCCCGGACTTGTTAAAGCCATTTTTGGGGGAGAGCGTTCCGCAGATAGCCCCATGAGTATTGTGGGGGCATCTGTTGCAGGTGGCGATGCGCTCGCTTTTGGGTCCTGGTCAGTATTTCTTATGCTGCTGGCGCAGATTAACTTCTGTCTTGCACTCTTCAACCTCATTCCGCTGCCCCCATTGGATGGTGGCCACGTTGTCGTTGTTCTCTACGAGAAAATCCGTGATGGTATCCGTCGTCTAGAAGGTAAAGATCCTAAGGGGCCAGCTGATTATTCCAAGCTTATGCCCCTTACCACCGTTGTCGTGGGGTTGCTTGTCCTGCTGTTCATTGTGACAGTGGTAGCGGATGTTGTGAACCCTGTTCGGCTTATGCAGTAGAGATCTGCAGCGACTAGCATTAGAGAGTAGCGCAGAAGGGCGCTTTACGCCTTTCGAGAGGAGAGTCATCGTGACTGATGTGAATCTGGGTATGCCCGAAGCCCCGGCACCGGTGCTTCATCCCCGTCGAAAAACTCGCCAATTAATGGTGGGAAATGTTGGTGTAGGCTCCGATTTCCCTGTCTCCGTCCAGTCGATGACAACTACTCGGACGCATGATGTTACTGCAACGCTGCAGCAGGTTTCTGAGCTTGCGGCAGCCGGCTGCGATATTGTGCGCGTGGCCTGCCCCCGACAAGAAGACGCAAATGCATTAGCGGCAATTGTGGAGAAAAGCCCCATACCGGTTATTGCTGATATCCATTTCCAACCACGCTATATTTTTGCTGCTATTGATGCAGGCTGTGCAGCAGTACGCGTCAATCCCGGCAACATTCGCGAGTTCGATGGGCGTGTGAAGGAAGTTGCTACGGCAGCTAGTGCTGCTCATATTCCTATTCGTATTGGTATTAATGCTGGTTCCCTCGATAAAAGACTTCTTGAGAAATATGGGAAAGCTACTCCGGAAGCGCTTGTCGAGTCTGCATTGTGGGAGGCAAGCCTGTTTGCAGAGCACGACTTTCACGACATCGTTATTTCAGTGAAACACCATGATCCTGTCACCATGGTACGTGCCTATGAATTGCTTGCCGCCCAATGTGATTACCCGCTGCATTTAGGTGTTACTGAGGCAGGTCCTGCTTTCCAAGGTACGGTTAAATCCTCTGTCGCCTTCGGCACTCTGCTCTCACAGGGAATTGGCGATACTATTCGTGTCAGTCTCTCAGCACCGCCAGTGGAGGAGATTAAAGTAGGGGAGGCCATCCTGCGTAGCCTTAATCTTCGCCCTAAGCGTCTAGAAATTGTGTCGTGTCCTTCATGTGGACGCTGTCAGGTTGACGTTGTAAAACTGGCTAATAAAGTCGAAAATGGTCTCAAAGACGTATCCTTCCCGTTGCGCGTGGCGGTTATGGGTTGCGTTGTGAACGGTCCTGGCGAAGCTCGCGAAGCTGACCTGGGCTGTGCGTCAGGTAATGGTAAAGGACAGATTTTTGTGAAAGGTAACGTCATTAAGACTGTACCCGAGCAAGAAATTGTTCCTACTCTTATTGAAGAAGCCCAGCGCATAGCCGATGAACAAGGCCTTACCGAGCAATAATGCCACTGCCCACACCGTACCTACACACACTCAATTGGTAGAGGAATATTTATGACTCGTGCACCCCTAAAACCTGGTAAACCTACCCCCATCCGTACTGTTCCCGCCGATATTGAACGCCCGGAGTACGCATGGAAAGACGATGTTCAGGAAGCCATCGGCGAACCGTATGTACAAACCCCTGAGGTTATTGAAGCAATGCGGGAGGCCTCCACGATTGCTGCAGATGCGTTGCAGGCTGCCGGTGAAGCGGTTGCTCCCGGTGTCACAACGGATGAGGTAGACCGTATTGCTCATGAGTACATGTGCGATCATGGTGCTTACCCCTCTACGTTGGGATACCGAGGATTCACAAAATCCTGTTGTACATCCCTTAATGAGATTGTGTGCCACGGTATTCCGGACTCTACAGTGATCCAAGAAGGGGACATCGTCAACATTGACGTCACCGCCTTCAAAAATGGTGTTCACGGAGATACAAACGCAACATTTTTCGCTGGTGAACCCAGTGAAGAACATCGACTACTTGTTGAACGCACCCATGAAGCTATGTGGCGTGGCATTAAAGCTATTCGTCCGGGACGCCAGGTAAATGTTATCGGCCGAGTCATTGAATCCTATGCGAAGCGCTTTGGATACAACGTGGTCAGGGACTTCACCGGACATGGGGTAGGCCCCACTTTCCACAATGGTCTGGCTGTTCTGCACTACGATGAACCCGCCATTACCGATGTGATGGAACCCGGAATGACACTCACCGTGGAACCGATGATTAATCTCGGCTCGCTAGCCTACGATATTTGGGATGACGGATGGACTGTCCAAAATCGGGATCACCAGTGGACCGCACAGTTTGAGCACACCATTCTTGTCACAGAAGACTCCTATGAGGTTCTGACGATCCGTTCAGATGGTAGCGGTGACCCTGCGCACCTCTAAATACGCATCTTTATAACGAAACAGACAGGCTAAGGGCACATCGAGTAGTTTTCTCGATGTGCCCTGCCCTTTTATGGTTTATTTCCGCGCTTCTATCTGGCAATTGGGTTGAGCTCCCCGATGAGTAGCATGCGCTAAAGCCCAACGGATAACGTGGAGTGCACGGTAATCCATATGCGTATCAGAGTGCCCTATCTTCTCGGAAGCCGGTATGTTGCACAACTGTTTAATGTTGATGTTATAAACAGTTGCTCCTTTTACCGGATCAGTAATGAATCCTGACTGCCACGGCGTTGCTTGATTATCGTCCGGGGTAACCATCACAACATACGTAATGCCAGCCACTGTATCTTTGTGCGTGTTGAGGTTGTTGATGAAGGGGGAACCTACCATTTGGTCATAGACGGCAGGACCTACAATGGAGCGGCAATAATGGGGAAGAGATGTGGCATGGCTTCTTCAACAATTTTGGAAGCGCCCATGAGTGTTGTGCCCTGATGGGTTCCAGCAAGCATCATGGCGATACGTACGTCTTTGCCGCCATAGCGAGTAATACGGTTACGGATAATGAGACCGCCTTGTGAGTGACCGATAAGGTCAACTTTTTTAGCTCCGGTTTTTCTTTTTACCTTTTCGATGAAGGCATTAACCTGGTCGGTGGTCTCATCGACGTGGGCAGTTCCGTAATACTCTGGTTTTATCAGGGTATAGAGATTGTCATTATGGCCAGCGTCAATACCGAAAACGCAATATCCTCTGTCGTGCAGCATCTGAGTAACGTCAATTTGGCTCAATTGCCGTGAGAACGTTCCATGAATCATGATGACCGGGGTGGGGTGCTGGGAGGAACGACAATCCCAGTGGTTGAGGATGGTAGGTAATCCGTCTTTTGTTGTGGGTACTGTCTTTTGATCGATAGCAGTACTGGTTATGTTTGTGGTGGTAGTGGCTTGCGCCGTAGGCATGTTAGCTGACGGGTATATGCACACTAGCACTAGAGAAGCGAGAACTGTGCACATTCTATGTGAAAGGCGGCTATTTGTCTGTGAGAGGCGACTATGGAACATGGTTACTTTCTCCCGTAGTTGAACCTTTCTACAAAAGTATGGTCACCAGTTATTTCATAGTGTGCTGAGTGTACTGGTGGCCATACTGTAGAGCTATCTCACATGTTACTGGAGCTCAAGGCCGAGTAAAGCGTTCTCGATAACTTCAGTCAGCGCAGGGTGAATCCAGTATTGACCGCGTGCCATATCGTTAACTTTCAGTCCGAAACTCATTGCCTGGATAAGCGGCTGGATGAGGAGGCTAGCCTCGTGTCCCAAGATATGTGCGCCGAGTAGCTCACCGGTTGCTGCATTGGCAATAAGTTTGACGATCCCGTGCTGGTCCTCCATCGCCCAGCCATAGGCAACGTCACCATACTTTTGCACCTTGACGGTAACGGGGAAACCTTCCTCCGCGCCTTTCTTACGAGCCTGTTCTTCAGTAAGACCCACATTGGCGATTTGTGGATGGGTAAAGATTGCTGCCGGGACTACACTGTGTGGCATTTCTTGGTAGTCGGCAGGGGAGTCTGCCATAAGGTTGTGCTGGACAGCGCGCATTTCCGCGTTAGCAACGTGCTTAAGTTGGTAGGGAGAGGAGATGTCACCAAAGGCCCACACATCGGGTGCAGTGGTACGCCCGTACTTATCGACAACAACGCGTCCCCTTTCAACCTTCACACCGGAACCATTGTCGAGGCCAAGGCGGTCGGTGTTAGGGGTACGTCCGGTAGCAACTAGGAATGCGTCACCGGTAACAGTGCTGCCGTCTTCAAATGTAATGGTGGTTTCGAAGTAGGAAGACCCATCTTCACGCTGCTTCTCCACCTGGTCGATAGCTGTCGTTCCCTGCCCTAAACGGACATCCCATTTCTCCCGAGCGATCTCAGTAAAGAGCTCAGATAGTTCATTATCGAGATGTTTAAGGAGCACAGGGGAGCGGCCGATAAGGGTTACTGTGGAGCCCATACCGGAGAAAACATTGGCGAATTCTGTAGCAATATAGCCGGATCCAAGAATGACGAGGTGTTCGGGCACTCGGTCAATACGCATAATATTTTCATTGGTGTAGTACTGCACACCAGACTCAGCGACAAGTCCGGGGATAGCGGCACGTGAACCAGCCGCGAGAACAACACGGTCAGCGGTGATCTCATGGGTATCAGTACCATTGCGATCTGTTACGCGGAAACGTTTCTCACCAATAAATTCAGCATGACCGTAAACATCGATATTGTTGCAGTCTTCTACACGGTAGCGTTCGCCGGCAGCGGCGATGGGGTCGATACGGTTCCAGACACGGTTGACGATCTCATCCCATCGAATGTTGTTAACGTGGGCATTGACGCCAAGGCGGTCGATATCGTAGAGGTCATGAATACGGTCTGCAGGGTAGACGAACATTTTAGTGGGGATACAACCGACGTTGAGGCATGTACCGCCAAAGATTTTGTCTTCGCATAAAGCAATCTTGAGATTGTCGAATCGTTCGTCAAAGAGTGAGTTACCGGATCCGGTTCCAATGACGACGAGATCATAATGTGCTGCAGCCATTATCCATCCTTGTGAAATGAGAGTGTCAACAACGCTAGGGGAAGTTTCTCGCCAAAACGAGAGGTGTTACCTCCATGGTATACATCAGAGAAGGGTGTTTCGTCTCACAAGTGTTTTCTATAAGTGTGATTAGTTCATAACCATGTCGTGGCATGTGCAATTCAAATAGGGATTTTCTGTAAAAGACCGATAGTGTAGTGATAATCAGTTTGTTCCCACTATCTTCACTGTAGAAATCCTGAAAAGGAGTTCTCTTTCCATGACTGACGCCCCGCAGGCGGCTGCGCCACAAGAAAAAGTAAGTGCTTTTGGCCTGCCTCTATTAGTTCTTTCACTCCTCCAATTCATGGTGGTTGTGGATGGCACCGTCGTCAATCTGGCACTCGCACCTATTCAGCGAGAACTAGGACTTTCAGAATCAGCAAGTTCTTGGGTTATCACAGCGTATGCCCTTGCCTATGGTGGTCTTCTCCTCCTTGGTGGCCGTATTGGAGATGTCTTAGGGCGTAAACGAGCATTCCTCATTGGAGTGGGAACCTTCACCGTGGCCTCCCTGCTATGTGGTCTTTCCCGTTGGCCTATCATGCTCATACTGTCTCGTGTCCTGCAGGGCCTCGGGGCAGCGATTGCATCACCGTCAGGTATGGCGCTTATTGTGGTGACCTATCCCCCCGGAAAAGCACGGAATCAAGCTTTCGCCGTATGGTCTGCCATGACGGGATTGGGCTCAGTTTTTGGTCTGATTATTGGTGGTGCCCTCACTAGCATCTCCTGGGAATGGATTTTCCTTATTAATGTGCCCATTGGGATTTTTATCGTCATTGCTGGCCACTATGTGCTGGGTGCAGTAGAAGGACAGCGAGTACCACTGGATATATGGGGTGCTATCCTCGCAACCTTGGGGTCTACCGCACTTGTTTTAGGTTTGACGAGTGCTGGTAAAGGTGCTTCAAATCCTGTTTTTATTGTCGCTATGCTTGTCGGTATTGCATCCCTCGGGGCATTTTTCATTACTCAAAAGCACACGGAGAATGGAGTTCTTCCACTTAGCCTTTTCACTCGCCGGGATCGCGTGTTCACATTTATCGCGATCTTTTTGCTAGGCGCAATTATGACTACGGTAGCTGTTTTCGTCGCGCTCTACGTACAGACCATTCTGAAATACACCACACTGCGCGCTGGACTAGCTTTTATACCGTTTGCCTTTGCACTTGCTCTTGGTGCTGCTACAGCTTCCAAAATATCGATGAAGTGGGCTCCCCGGTGGATCATTTTGGCGGGTTGTATCTTTATGGTTATCGGCTTTGGGTGGGGGACTGCCATTAGCGAAGAGTCCACATTCTGGGCTGACATCTTCCCACCCACATTGATCATTGGCTATGGAGTTGGATTAGTCAGTATTGCTCTTACGCTTTCTGCCGTGGCCGGTGTGAAACCCATTGATGTTGGCCCGTTGACTGCCATTTCTTTAGTTGCACAAACGCTGGGTGGACCTATTGGTCTTGCATTTGCTGGCGCGTTGGCACAGTCCTATACGCGCCATCATGGGGGAGCAGATATCCCCGTAACAGAGATGAATTCTGTGCAGTTGCATGCACTTGGTGAAGGGTATCTTCTCACTCTTTTCGTGTGCTTGGGATTAGCGGTTGTTATGGGAATTCTTAGCGCACTCTTTATCCGTTTCACTGTTCCCGACGTTGTGGAGGGGCAGAAAGCTAATGAGGCAGCTAACGATCTTCCGTAATTGTGCACTCTAGGCGGGTCTCTTTCAGTTTGTTCTTGATGGCCTAAAGTGTGTCTTACGTGCAAAAGGACTAGGCTAACTCTGTGATCACCAGAATGTCGACGCTATTTTTGCGTACCCTCCGAGAAGACCCCGCCGACGCTGAAGTTGCTAGCCACAAATTGCTAGTCCGCGCCGGCTACATCCGCCGCATTGCCCCCGGTATTTATTCTTGGCTACCGGCTGGTTTACGAGTTCTCCGCAATATCGAGAAGATCGTGCGAGAAGAAATGGACGGCATTGGAGCTCAACAGATTGAACTCCCCGCCTTGCTACCACGTGAACCATATGAGACCACCCACCGGTGGACGGAATATGGGTCAGCATTATTCCGGCTGAAAGATCGTAAAAATGCCGACTATCTCCTAGGGCCCACGCATGAAGAACTTTTCGCGCTGACAGTGAAGTCACAGTGCACCTCGTACAAGGATCTTCCTTTGGTGCTTTACCAAATTCAAACGAAGTACCGTGATGAGGAACGACCCCGCGCCGGTCTGCTCCGCTGTCGCGAATTCGTTATGAAGGACTCCTATTCCTTTAACGTTGACGATGCTGGCCTAGAAGCAGCCTACCAAGCACATCGTGGTGCCTACCAGCGTATTTTTAACCGGCTTGGGGTGGAATACGTTATTTGCACGGCCATGTCTGGGCCGATGGGGGGATCTGCCTCGGAGGAATTCCTGGCAGTATCACCGGCTGGCGAAGATACTTTCGTCCGCTCCACTGAATCAGATTACGCAGCCAATGTAGAAGCTGTACGTATTCCTGCTCCACCGGAACAATCCATTTCTGATCACGCAGAGATGATTACTGTGTCAACTCCGCACGCCGGTACTATTGAGGAACTCGTCACCTGCCTCCATGAAGCTGGGCATACGACGGTGACGGCAGACCATACTCTAAAGACACTCATGGTTAAAACACGTCAACCAGGCGGAGAGTGGGTACCAATGGGTATTGGTATCCCAGGTGATCGTGAACTTGAGCAGAAGCGTCTAGAAGCTGCTTTCGATCCCGCTGAAGTAGCGCTTTTCGAGGCAGAAGATTTCGCTAAGTACCCCTTCATCAAGAAGGGCTATATTGGGCCAATTGAACTGCTTAACAATGACATTGAGTACTATGTTGATCCCCGTGCAGTAACAGGTACTTCCTGGGTTATTGGTGGCGGCGAAGTGGATACTCATCGTCTTCATGCAGTCGTAGGTAGAGATTTCATTCCTACAGGTGTTTTAGATGTTGCTACTATCCATGAAGGCGATCCCGCCCTCGACGGAAACGGCACATTAACACTGGCTCGCGGTATCGAGATTGGACATATCTTCCAGCTTGGCCGCAAATACACTAACGCTTTCGATATTGACGTCTTGGGTGAAGATGGTAAACCCCAACGCGTCACTATGGGATCCTACGGTATTGGTGTATCGCGTTTGGTTGCTGTTATTGCTGAACAGTCCCATGACGATAAAGGGTTGCGCTGGCCAGAAGAAGTTGCTCCATGGGATGTCCACGTTGTTATCGCTAATAAGACTGAAGGCGTAGCTGAAGCAGCAACTGACATGGCAGAACAGCTATCCGATGCCGGATTGGAAGTACTCCTCGATGATCGAAAAGCCTCACCAGGAGTGAAGTTTAAAGACTCCGAGCTACTCGGTATGCCGCACATACTTGTTATTGGCCGCGGCTGGGCCAACGGCAAGGTGGAACTGCGAAACCGTCTTACCGGGGAATCTGAGGAAATGGATCCAGCAGATGCTCTCGCCGTGCTTACCAACCGTTAGTATGACCCGGTAGTCCGATCTTTAATACGAAAAATCATTGTTGTGGTGTGTCTAGTAATAAGACACACCACAACGCATATTTTCTTTTTGCACTTTTACCGGTCTGAGAGGGACGAAGGAGACACCTTATTCGAGGGCGTCATAGTTGAAGACATCATAGTAGTCGATGATGGTGTACTGAGTACCGTCCTATCATTCTCCGGTGACGTAGTTGTCGAGTGAGATGAAATAGTCGGTAGTGTCGGCGAAGGCTGTGCCCCCGGATCCACCTCGTGAAGGTCGTTACCCTTCGAACGATGCAGCCCGGGAAATGCATCGACACTAGGTGTAGTACCAGCTGCAATACGCCAGCGTGCCGTCCATTCTGCAGTATGCAGAAGCGCCCGCATGGCTAATTGACGACCATCTGGCGTAGAGCACTGCTGTAAAGCATTCACCCAAGCAATGGAACAGTCATCTTCAATTCGGGCAGCTAATTGCATAGCGGTAAGGCTATCCCACACTTTTTTAGTGGATGTATAAGCCACTTCCGGTTGCGGGAGGTCCTCATCTGAGGACTCAATAATGTGGATAATACGATCACGCCGGGCACGATGTGCTGACCATACAGTGGCAACGGAGGAATTGTAGGTATCGGAGACATAGGCCGATACAACACCGTAGCCAAAAATAGCTGAATATTCGCTGCGGAGTGCTTCACCGAGAGCTTTGGCATCAGTATCAGAGGCCATTAGAGCACCACCTTTGCAAGAGCATTGCATGAGGCAGCAATACTGCCAGCTAGACCTGCTCGATAACCAGTATTGTCAGCAACAATGTTAAGCGCTTCCTGCGATGCTTTGAGGAGATGCTGCTGTAGCAGTTTTAGTGAAACAGGAGATTTTTGGGAGATATGCGGAGGCTCAGAAGGAGCCTTCCATAGCTTCTCCTGCCTTTTAATTTCTTCTTGCAGAGCCTCAATATGGCGTTTCCGCACAGTAATAATATTTTTTGTGTGGGAAGAGAGGGTAGTAAGGCTAAGAGCTGCGTGAACATCGCATTGTGCGCTATACAACAATTGATAGAGCGGATCAGCAGTATCGTGTTTGCCAAGGCTGCACCCGGCCATAAGGGGAGTAAAGCCTAGTGAAACCGCACCTAATAGAAATTTTCTTCTATTACAGTGAAGCGCCAATGAACTGTCACACAATTCCATTGGTGTGTTCATTGGCGTGTTGGCCGCTTGTTGTACATTTATAGTCACGTTATTTATTGTGCCAGAGTTGTCGTGAGAACTGCGTGTCTGGGTAAGACAAAAGATGCGAACTTCCTCCCGAAGATGGGTATCCTAGAGACGATAACACAATCGAAAGAAGGCAGAATGCCCCCCTCCTCGTCTGACGAGGCCACTGGCCTCTCCACCGAAGATTCCGTGGCAGATATCGTAGCTCCGGTGCTCAGTGAGCATCAGGCGGAACTTATTGATGTTGCGTTCCGCCGTGAAGATGGTCAACGCATTATTGAGATCTGTGTTGATGACGATTCTGAGTGTGGTCCCTCTCTTGACACTATCGTGGCATTATCCGAGATACTCTCTCAGGTACTTGATGCACACGATAAAGGTTCTGCACCCTATCTTTTGCAAGTTACTAGTCCGGGACTAGACCGCCCTCTTACTCGTGTGCGACAGTGGCTTCGGAATCGTGGTCGTCTTGTCACCATCGATACAACAGATGGGGAGTCGCTACGTGGACGTATCGGTCCTGTACGTGATAACGCTGTTGTTATTCTTACTGTTCCGACAATGAAAAAGGGACAGCGGATTAATCCCAAACGTCTTACGGTACACACTGTGCCATTTACCTCGATTGCGCTAGCAATGATTGAGTTTGAATTCTCCGAGCCCTCTGACGTGGACTGGGAGATCGTTATGGACGATGACAAGCTAGCCGCATTTGTCCACCAGGAAGGAAAGTAACAAGTGGATATTGATCTCGCTGCATTGCGCATGATTGAGGCTGACAAGGGAATTCCTGTCAAAGACATGATTGACACTATTCGACAAGCATTATTAAGTGCTTATCGGCATACAGAGGGACACCAGCCACATGCATCGATTGATATTGATGAAAAGACCGGTGCTGTTTCTGTCATCGTTAAAGAAATTGATGAGGATGGTGCTGTCATCTCAGAATACGATGACACTCCTCGCAATTTTGGTCGAGTAGCAGCTACAACTGCTCGACAAGTTATCCTGCAGCGTCTGCGTGATGCTGAAAATGATCGCACCTATGGTCAGTATGCTGCGCAGCAGGGTGAGATTGTTGCTGGTGTCGTACAACGAGATGCGGCTGCTAATAAACGTGGCATGGTGGTTGTGCAACTTGGTACTGAGCTTGATTCACAGGAAGGTATTCTTGCCCCCAGTGAACAAGTCCCAGGTGAAAGCTACAACCATGGCGATCGTTTGAAATGCTTTGTGGTGGGGGTACGTCGGGGAGCTAATTCAACACAGATTCTTCTTTCACGAACACATCCCAATATGGTGAGGGAACTGTTCCGCCTAGAGGTTCCTGAAATTGACGCAGGTGAGGTGGAGATTACGTCCGTCGCCCGTGAAGCTGGGCACCGTTCAAAGATCGCTGTGCGCTCTTTGAAGGATGGCATTAATGCTAAAGGTGCTTGTATTGGCACTATGGGGCAGCGTGTCCGTAACGTTATGCGTGAACTGGGAGGCGAGAAGATCGACATTATTGATTGGGACGAAGATCCTGCAGTATTTGTTGGTAATGCACTGTCTCCCGCGAAAGCTCTTTCCGTCACTGTGCTAGATGAGGAAACTAAAGCAGCGCGTGTTGTTGTCCCCGATTATCAGCTTTCTCTTGCTATCGGTAAAGAGGGGCAAAATGCACGTCTGGCGGCCCGGTTGACAGGGTGGCGTATTGATATCCGATCTGATGGCGTCACAACAGAGCCTCCGGAGCATGCTGAACTCTAGTTTTAGCGCATTATTAGCCAGACATATCGAAATTCGAGGATTTACCACGGAATTCGATAGAATAGCCTGTGGCTATATGTAAAGTTCATCGTCCTACCCGTATGTGTATTGTCACGCGGGAAAAACGAGAGTGTGCGGCGCTGTGGCGTTTTGTTAGCAGGACAAATGCTGGCGGAACAGAGTTAGTGTTTGATCCACAAGCCGTGCTTCCTGGTAGGGGAGCATGGATTCTTTCGGATCAGCATGTCTATGAGCTCGCGTTACAACGACGTTCATTCCAACGAGCTTTACGAGTGCAAGGAATGCTGAACACCGATGCTGCGACTCAGGCAGTATCAGAATGGTGTAGCACCCTAGACGAGGAGGTTCACTCGTATGAGTGATACCTCGTCAGTAGATATGAAAGTGAGACAAACCCCTGATGAGTACACCGTGAAGTCACTACGATGAACGGCAATCACAGTAATCATTGAGGTCGAGCACCTTTTCGGCGCTTGGCCTCTGAGTGAGGAGAAAAGTGGCTGGAAAGGCCCGTGTCCACGAGCTTGCAAAAGAGCTCGGAGTTACATCCAAACAACTTTTAGAGACCCTGAATGAACAGGGTGAATTTGTTAAGTCTGCGAGTTCCACCGTCGAAGCTCCAGTTGCGCGACGTATCCGCAAACTATTTGCTGGTAAAACAGCACAAGCAGAAAATACCGATAAAACAGCGGAAAAAACGTCTTCACGTGCAAAACCTGCTGCGGCGAAGAAGTCTCGTAAAACTACCAGCAGTACGAATTCTGTTTCGCCTGCTACGGTAAGCGCTGCTAAACCTGCTAAACCCGGTGCAGCCAAGAAACCTGTTCCGAAGCCCGCACCGGCTAAGGCCAGTAGTGTCGCAAAAACTGACGCTGCTAAAACATCACGAAAGCCAACTCCTGCAACTGCGGCTAAGAGCGCTGTCAAAACAGCTAAAGCTCCTAAACCTGGTGCAGCTGCTAAACCGCGTGGTTCGCATCCTTCCCCCGCAGCTGTCGCAAAAGCTGCGGCACGTCGTCCGCATGTTGCTAATAACCCATTCTCTACACCGGATGAGCACCCCGCACCCCGTCCTATGCCACGTCCGGGTGGTCGTGGTGGACGTCCCGGTTCACAGGGTGGACAAAATAATCAAGGTGGACGTTCCGGCGGTCAGGGTGGTCGTTCCTCCCATAACCGCGGGAATCGTAATGGTGGGGAGAATCGTCGTTCCGGTCGTTTCCCCACGCCTACCGTCATGCCTCGGCATTCAGAAAATCCTGACGCTCCACGCTCACATTCTGGTGGTCGTGGTGAACGCGGTGGCGGTTTTGGTGGCCATCATGGCCCGGGTGGACAGCCCAATTCTGGTTTTGGTGGCGGTTTCCGGAGTGGTCGTGGTGGACGCCGCGGCGGTACAGCAGGTGCTTTTGGACGCCCCGGTGGCGGTCCCCGGCGAGGAAAGAAGTCGAAGCGTCAGAAGAAGCAAGAGTATGAAGCAATGCAGGCACTATCAGTGGGTGGAGTGCGGCTTCCTAAAGGAAATGGCGAAGTTGTTCGTCTTTCCCGCGGTGCTTCACTAGCTGATTTTGCGGAAAAGATTGATGCTAACCCAGCATCTCTCGTGCAGGTTCTTTTTAACCTCGGCGAAATGGTGACGGCTACCCAGTCCGTCTCTGACGACATCTTGGAGCTGCTCGGCGACGAGATGAATTTCAAGGTTCAGGTTGTGAGCCCCGAAGATGAAGATCGCGAACTTCTTGAGTCCTTTGATCTTCAGTTCGGTGCCGATGAGGGCGACGATGATGAATTAAAGCGTCGTCCACCTGTTGTCACCATCATGGGCCATGTTGACCACGGCAAGACCCGTCTGTTGGATACCATTCGTCGTACTAATGTAGGTGAGAACGAAGCGGGTGGAATTACCCAGCATATCGGTGCTTACCAGGTACGTCTGCCGATGGATGGACGCACTCGCGTTATCACTTTTATTGATACCCCAGGTCACGAAGCATTTACCGCTATGCGTGCACGTGGTGCTAAATCTACAGACTTGGCTGTTATTGTGGTCGCTGCCGATGACGGTGTTATGCCGCAGACGGTGGAAGCTATTAACCACGCGAAGGCTGCGGATGTTCCGATTGTCGTTGCTATTACGAAGATCGATAAGGAATCCGCCAATCCGGATCGCGTACGTGGCCAGATGACCGAATATGGTTTGGTGCCGGAGGAATACGGTGGCGACACAATGTTTGTCGATATTGATGCCAAGCATGGTGTCAATATCGATAAGCTCCTAGAAGCTATCCTCCTTACTACTGATGCCACTTTGGATTTGCGTGCTAATCCGGATATGCCCGCACAAGGTGTGGCTATTGAAGCCCACCTCGACCGTGGACGTGGTCCCATGGCTACGGTGCTGGTACAGCGAGGAACCTTGCATATTGGCGATTCGATTGTGGCTGGCGGATCCTATGGTCGCGTTCGTCGTATGGTTGACGAATACGGTAATGATCTTGAGAAAGCTAAGCCGTCTCGCCCTGTACAGGTACTTGGTCTCACCAGTGTTCCCGGCGCAGGCGACAATTTCCTCGTCGTTGAAGAAGATCGTATCGCTCGCCAGATCGCAGAAAAACGCGACGCACGCAAACGCAATGCCCTTGCTGCCAAGACCCGCAAGCGCGTCAGCCTGGAAGATCTCGATGAAGTCTTGAAGGAGACCTCGAAACTCAATCTCATCCTCAAAGGTGATAATTCCGGTACCGTTGAGGCTCTGGAATCTGCCTTGCTGGATATTGATGTTGACGACGAAGTTGAACTCAATATTATTGACCGCGGTGTTGGTGCTGTTACCGAAACTAACGTCAGATTGGCGCAGGCTTCAGATGCTGTCATTATTGGCTACAACGTCCGTGCGGAAGGCAAAGCAACAGAAATTGCCAACCGTGAAGGTGTAGAAATTCGCTACTACACCGTCATTTACGAGGCTATTGATGAAGTTGAGAAGGCTCTTAAGGGTCTCCTCAAACCCATCTACGAAGAGCATATTATTGGCCATGCTGAAATCCGTGCTCTCTTTAAGTCCTCCAAGGTCGGTACAATTGCTGGTTGTATGGTCAAGGACGGTATCGTGCGTCGTAACGCGAAGGCACGTATTGTTCGTGACGGCAATGTGGTGTGCCCGGAAACTTCTGTTAATTCACTACGTCGTGAAAAAGACGACGTTACAGAAGTTCGTGAAGGTTTCGAATGTGGTCTTACCGTTGGCTACTCCGATATTCGGGTAGATGATGTAATCGAGATCTACGAGATGGTGGAAAAGCCGCGCGACTAGTCTGACTAGTGTGACTAGCCTGATCGTATAGCTACATACCGCATACAGTTAGTGCATAGTGGATGAACGCCCTTCCGTATAGTGAAGGGCGTTCATCATGCGGTGATGGGCTTTCATCATGAGCTTGGGTATTCTCAAAGGTAAGAATTAACTATTGATGTGAGGAGGGCCTTATGACATCATCACCTCGTGCACGCCGTTTGGCGAAACGAATCGGTGAAATTGTGGCTACTGCGATCGACCGAGAAATTAAAGACCCTCGCTTGCACTACGTCACGATTACCGATGTTCGCCTGACCGGTGATTTACACGATGCCACCGTGTATTACACAGTGCGTGGTGAAACGCTCGATGAGCGTCCTAACGTTGCGGCCGCTGCAGCAGCATTGGATAGGGCAAAAGGGCAGTTGCGCACGCTTGTCGGTAAAGGAACGGGGGTACGTTTTACCCCTACCCTTAGTTTTGAGACAGATACTGTACCCGATGCAGCACTGCATATGGAGGAGCTTCTTGCGCGAGCTCGTGCAGCAGATGCCGCAGCGGCGAAAGCTCGTGAAGGTGCATCCCCGGCAGGAGATGCGCATCCCTATCGGGTAGATGGTGCAGAAGACGATGAAGAATAGTTAACTGCATTCGCAATTGTGAGTACTGCACGTAGGTAACACGTAGTACAGATACACAGTACAAATACACAGTACAGAAAGGTAATCTGTGACAGCACGGAACATCTCTATTACTGACGCGGCTCGCCTTTTTGCTGAGAATGCTCACCGTATTGCTGTTATTGGGCATGTTAATCCTGATGCTGATGCTATTGGGTCGGGATTAGCAGTGGTTCACGCTGCCCATCTCTTGGGTAAAGAAGCATGGTTGAGTTTTGCTTATCCTGATGAGACTCCCGAGACTCTCCGCATATTGCCAGGTGCAGACACTATTGTGCGGCCATGCGATATGCCGGATGATATCGATTTTGTTGTAGTTGTTGATTGCGGTTCGGCCGATAGGATGGGTGTACTCCACCATCTAGCGGAGAAAGTTCCCTATACGCTCATTATTGATCATCACCGTTCCAATGACGGATTCGGCACCCATAGCGTTATTGTTCCTCGTGCCGATGCAACAGCACAGCTTATTCTCGATTTTCTCGATGCTTTAGGAGTTGCCTTAACTCCTTCTATTGCGTCGTGTCTTTTCGCTGGGCTCCTCACCGATACTGGTGGTTTCCACTGGGGGAGTGCCCGCGCTCATGCTGATGCTGCCCGCTTAGTAGAAGTTGGTATTGACGCCGATAGTCTTACTCGACAATTGATGGATACGCGCCCTTTTAGCTATCTGGAGCTTTTGGGAACGGTGCTGCAAACAGCAACATTATTACCCGATGCGGGGAAAGGCCGCGGGCTTGTCTATGCCACAGTTCCGCATGACGTATATAAGAATGCCCGACCCGAGGACGTACAGGCACTTATTGATGTTGTTCGTACTACCGGTGAAGCAGAAGTGGCACTTGTCATGCGGGAAATGACTTCAGGTGTATGGACAGGTTCTTTGCGTTCTCGCAGTCTTGTTAACGTAGCTGACATTGCTCGCCATTTTGGGGGCGGTGGGCATCGGCAAGCAGCCGGGTTCACTGTTACCAGTAGTTTGAACGATGTCCTTCACACAATTCTTCGCATATTAGACAATCCGCCTCTCCATGACGGGTATCGGGCTTTAACGCCATAATGAATTCTTCTGTATCACTCAATTCTTTTCGTAAGCTTGTACCACAGTTGCTGCGTCTAGCACTCCCGGCGCTTGTCGTACTAGCTGCGGAACCGCTGTATGTCTTATTTGATACAGCATTGGTCGGTCACTTAGGTGCTATTCCACTGGCTGCTTTATCTGTAGGCGGTACAGTATTGGCTGTTGTGTCGTCACAGCTCACTTTCCTCTCCTATGGAACTACTGCTCGATCAGCTCGCTACCACGGGGCGGGAAAACCTCAACTAGCACGCCAAGAAGGTGTCCAAGCTAGTTGGTTAGCTATTTTTGTTGGTCTTGCCATCCTTATCCTTATGCAGGTGTTTCTTAATCCACTTACGAAACTTCTTACCGGCGGGGGAGAACTTGCTAGCGATACTCTTAGCTGGTTGCGAATAGCACTTTTTGGTGTTCCCTTTATCCTGCTATCCATGGCGGGAAATGGGTGGATGCGCGGTGTTCAAGAAGTACGTCAACCCCCCATTTTTGTTGTCGTGGGATTTGGTGTTTCTGCTATCCTTTGCCCTGCTCTTATCTACGGATGGGGATTCCTGCCCTCTATAGGTCTCAAAGGATCAGCATGGGCAAACGTTGTAGGACAATCTCTAACAGGTATTCTCTTCACCATTGTCTTGATTCGCTCCGCCCACCGCTACCATCTTTCGTGGAAACCCAATCGGGAGATTATCCGCCAACAATTGCGCATGGGGAAGGATCTCATTGTTCGTTCACTCGGATTCCAGGTGTGTTTTCTCTCCGTTTCTGCGGTAGCCGCTCGCATTGGCGCAGAAGCTCTGGGAGCACACCAAATTGTGTGGCAGATATGGGTCTTTACATCACTACTACTAGATTCTGTGGCCGTCGCTGCACAATCATTAGTAGGGGAGTCCTTGGGAGCGCATCGCACCACTGAAACGGAACAGCTAGGAAAGCATATCGTCGCGAGCGGCACAATTATTGCAGTCGTTATCGCAATTATTTATGCCGCACTCTACAACGTTATTCCTCGCATTTTTACCAGTGATAGTGCAGTACTTAACTGCGTTGGTATTCCCTGGTGGTTTATGGTGTGTCTACTCCCCGTGGCCGGTGCCGTATTCTCCTGCGATGGAGTCTTACTAGGTGCCGGAGATGCTGCTTTTCTCCGTAATGTGACGGCAGGGGCAGCGTTTTGCTGCTACCTACCCATGATCTGGTTAAGCTACAGCTTCCACTGGGGATTAGCCGGTTTATGGGGAGGATTTGTCCTCTTCATCATGGTGCGCGCAGTAGCAGGACTTATCCGGCAATGGCGCGGAAAATGGATCATTTACGGCACCCCGGAAGAACTCGCGTGAGCATAGTGGTAGCACCGTCACCGGAACAGCACCCATTCGAGCGCCTTTATACCCGCCTTTGCGATATTCTTGGTGCCAACGGTAGCAGTCTCAGTAGCACCCCCAGTAATGACGTTGTAGGTAACTACAGCTGCGATGACAGTACTTTTACTCCCTCGCAGGCTGACGCTCAGTGGGCTCTCGCACGTATTCCGCTAGAAGAACAAGCCCTCGTAGAACATGCAGTACCAGCTCGCCAATGGGAATTCGCCCGAACCCGAGAGCTTGCCCATTCCGCCCTCACGCAATTAGGGGAACCATCAGCAGTAGTACTGCGAGACAGTAAACGTGCCCCACTATGGCCAGAAGGTATCACCGGTTCACTAACCCACACACGAGGACTCCAAGCAGTACTAGCGGCTCACCAAGGAAATATTCTGTCTATCGGCCTCGACGCAGAAATTGCCCAACCCCTCAGTCCAGACGTGCTGCGTACCGTCACCACCCCGCAAGAACGCCTCCTGCTACAGCAGCAAACAGCACAGCTCCCACTAGGCATCGTCCTGTTCAGCGCTAAAGAATCCCTCTACAAAGCCTGGTATCCACTAACACAAGAATGGCTAGGGTTCACAGACGCACACCTAGAACTCACCACACAGAATGTGTCATCACACCACCACAGCACCACACCCACAGCAGCAACAATAAAGGAAACAAGAGAGATAAGAGGGTCAGGAACTTTTGTCGCACGCGTTCAAACACCTGTTATTGAACGCCATCGACAGAAATCCCCAATGAGTCAATACTTCGCAGAATGCACAGGACTATGGGAAGTCGGCGACGGAGTCATCATCACCGCACTAGTTGTGACAACACCCAGATTATGAAGACACCCAGGTAAACTAACCGGTATGTCTCGTCGCCCCGTCTCACTAGCCCACTCAGGTCTCGTTATCGTCGATAAACCTGCCGGTATGACCAGCCACGATGTTGTCTCAGTACTGCGCCGGGCTTTTCAAACACGACGAGTAGGGCATGCTGGAACACTCGATCCGGCAGCGACAGGTGTTCTTGTTGTAGGGATTGAGCGTGGTACGAAACTTCTGCCGTTTCTCGTTAAAGATTCGAAAAGCTACCAGGCCACAATTCTTATTGGACAAGCTACCTCCACAGAAGATGCGGATGGGGACGTCACTGTAACGGATTCGCGAGAACACTTAGATCGTCTTACTGAAACTGATCTTCATACTGCTGCAGCACAATTGACGGGTGACATTGAGCAAGTTCCATCAGCAGTATCCGCTATTAAAGTGAACGGTGTTCGGGCATACCAACGAGTGCGGCAGGGAGAAACTGTCGATTTACCGCCCCGGCCTGTACACATAGATGAGTTCACACTTTCTCATATTCGAAGAACACCAGAAGGCTGGTGGTTGCTGGATGCGGTAGTGAGTTGTTCCTCCGGCACCTATGTGCGGGCTTTGGCTCGCGATCTGGCTGCTGCGGTTGGTGCGCATGCTCATCTGACGGAACTTAGGCGTACGCGGGTGGGTGCTTTTGATCTCAGCTGTGCGCAACCATTAGATGTTTATCGTGATGCTATAGAGTCTGGTACTTATCCTTCCCTGACTCTGGATCTGGACGCAGCGACGCAGATGGGACGAGAGACTCGTCACCTTTCAACCGAGGAAGCGACTAAAGTCGCGTTAGGTCAGCGTATTGCCCCCAACGGAATGTCTGGAATTTATGCCGGTGTTGATCCTGATAATCACACAATTGCCCTGCTAGAAGAGGAAAAAGACGCTAAAGGGATCCGTATTGTGCGATCTGTATTCGTAGCTCGCCCGGCTACTTTGCAGTAATGACCAATTCCCTCCACTGCCCACTACCTATTACCCTTGTAGTGTGCATATTTGGCAAGGTGTAGAAAACTATCCGAGTGATCGGGGACACAGTGTTGTCACCATTGGTGTCTTTGATGGAGTGCATAGGGGACATGCTCAATTAGCGCATGCTGCTGCTGACTATGCGGCGAAGCATGGAGTTACTGCTCTTATGTTGAGCTTCCATCCTCACCCTTCCTCTGTAGTGGGTAAGGGTATTGCGCCCCTGCGGCTATCCACGATTGATTTTCGTGCACAGCTTGCACAGGAGAATGGTATTGACGACTTTGTCGTACTGAATTTTACGCCGGAGCGAGCAGGGCAGGAACCGGAAGATTTTGTTAAAGAGGTACTTGTTGACCGCCTGCATGCCGTTCACGTTGTTGTGGGGGAGAACTTTACTTTTGGTGCGCGAGCTGCAGGGGCTCCAGAGACTCTTGCTACTTTAGGGGAGAAGTACGGTTTTACTACTGAAATTGTTCCTCTCTTACAAGAAGACGGGCACACTGTATCCAGTACGTTTATTCGCCAGTCGCTAACAGAATCACGTATACAGGACGCTATTAAAGCGCTTGGGCATCTTCCTCGGGTAGAAGGGGAGGTTGTCCATGGGGCCGGTCGTGGCGGTCGTCAACTTGGTTTTCCCACTGCGAATATCAGTTTTGCCAGTGATATAGCTCTTCCCGCCGATGGTGTGTACGCCGGGTGGTTTGCTGTTACTGATAAGGAACCCATTGATGGTTCTATGGAACCTCGAAAGTGGTATCCCACAGCTGTATCAGTAGGAACTAACCCAACATTTGATGGTGCTGTTCGCACTGTTGAAGCATTCGTTCTTGATGAGGATGCTGATCTTTACCATCGATATGCGGTAGTAGAGTTCGTTGATCGAGTTCGCGGTATGGAAAAGTTTGATTCTGTCGATGATTTGCTGCAGTACATGAATCGTGATGTGGCA
Source organism: Lawsonella sp. (assembly GCF_011525565.1). Lineage (NCBI taxonomy): Bacteria > Bacillati > Actinomycetota > Actinomycetes > Mycobacteriales > Lawsonellaceae > Lawsonella > Lawsonella sp. Next base: position 227,686 of record NZ_WVRS01000001.1, on the reverse strand, counting down.
AAAACACGGGAGATTCTTCATAATTCGACAGTTCATCCCACCAAGTTGAACTGAATATTTCACTAAAGCTAGCGGAGCTGAGTTCGCTTTTTAACACTTTTCCCTGATAGACTCACACAGCGGTGTTCACTGTGGTTCGTGGCGGTGCACCACCTTCTTCGCACTACCCTTTGTAGTACTGCTAAAGAAGGCTCTTTTGATACACGACACTGAAAAACAAGGAGTAATCTCGTGGCCCTTTCGTCCGCTGAGAAGAAAGAAATCCTCGCCGAGTACGGTCTGCATGAGACTGATACCGGTTCTCCGGAGGCCCAGGTGGCTCTCCTGTCGAAGCGTATTGCTGACCTGACTGAGCACCTCAAGGTTCACAAGCACGATCACCACTCTCGTCGTGGTCTACTGCTTCTGGTTGGTCGCCGTAAGCGTCTACTCAAATACCTTGCTGATGTCGACATCGAGCGTTACCGCTCCCTGATCGAACGTCTGGGACTGCGTCGTTAAGCAATAAGCGCTAATAGACGTTATTACCGTAGGAGACCCCTTTACCACCGCATATAGCGGGTAAAGGGGTCTCCTACATTTATATGGGATTTACATGGGAACATGACAAAGGGATGGGAGCCACGTACGTGGCTCCCATCCCTTTTAAAAAGTGTTTTAGACGCCTTCTGGGAAATCTACAGGAGGCATTGTTGACCAGGGGAAGTTAATCCATCGGTCAGTACGCTTCCAGACATAGTCGCACTTAACAGTGGAATGAGGTTTCTCAAAGACTACGGCGCAGCGCACATCAGCTACGTAATCTTGTACGAAGTCGTACACAAAACGAAGAGTTGCTCCAGTATCTGCAACATCATCAGTGATAAGGACACGCGCACCTTGTAACATGCCCGGTTTCGGTACAGGAGGAAGCATAACGGGAAGATCCAAACGCTCATTAATGCCCGTGTAATATTCCACGTTCATAACATGGAGATTTTTGACGTTGAGAGCGTATCCCAAAGCACCTGCAACAAAGAGGCCACCACGTGCAATAGAGAGAATGAGATCTGGTCGGTAGGAGTCGTCAGCGACCATATGCGCAAGCTCACGAGATGCAGAGCCAAAGCCTTCCCATGTCAGTACTTCACGATCGGGCATGTCAGTCATGGTGTAGCCTTTCTGATGTGGCGTGCATTGCGGGGTGTGAACACACGCGGTCTTCTCGTGTTGACTCTCGAGCACATAGGTAGGGGCGAGAATCGTATAGATTATTTACGTTATAGTATGCCTGAAAAGCAGTATAAGCACGTAATAACAAGGGCGTGACTTATAGCACGTGTTCTGTAAGAGGGATATCTTGCTCTGGCCAGGTGTGACTATCCCCACTGAGTTATCACGGTGTTTGCTACACTAGGGATGTCATATAGGCCCTTATTGTGGCCATCCATTGGAGTTACCCACGTGTGAACGGTCCTCGGTGGTGGTTGTCGGACAAGCGCTTTCGACATAATTCTTGTGACGCGATAAAAGACGAGAAAAATGTGTCACACAAGAAAGTAGAAAGAAAGATTCCGGCAGCTTCGATCGATGACCATGTTTTCGGCGGAGTAGCTCCCAGACGAAAGATGTATATCTCTTATGACTGAACTCCGTGAGTTCGAAGTGGAAGAGGGAGTTTTTGAAACCGAAACCACTATCGATAACGGTGCTTTTGGCACACGCACTATTCGTTTTGAAACCGGTCGCCTAGCAAAACAGGCCGCAGGTTCAGCCGTCATCTATCTCGATGATGAAACTATGATGCTGTCCTGCACCAGCGCTTCTAAGCAACCCCGTGAAGGATTCGATTTCTTCCCCCTCACCGTTGATGTGGAAGAGCGTATGTATGCGGCAGGACGTATCCCCGGCAACTTTTTCCGTCGCGAGGGTCGTCCCACCACCGATGCCATTCTTACCTGCCGTCTTATCGACCGTCCGCTACGCCCAAGCTTCGTCGCTGGCCTCCGCAATGAGGTACAGATAATTGTCACGATGTTAAGCCTGCGCCCAGGCGATATTTACGACTGTGTTGCTATTAATGCTGCCTCGTGTTCTACCCAGCTAGCTGGACTACCATTCTCGGGTCCGGTTGGTGGTGTCCGTATTGCTCTTATTCCCACTGAAGACAATCCCGAGGGACAGTGGGTGTGTTTCCCAACTGTAGAGCAGCTCAAGATGGCTGTCTTCAACATGGCTGTAGCTGGCCGTATTGTTTCTGAAGACGATGGCACGGGTAAGCCAGAAATCGCAATTATGATGGTAGAAGCCGGTGCAACGGAAGACGTTGTTGAACTTGTTGCCGGTGGTGCACAAGCACCAACAGAAACTGTCGTTGCGGGTGGTTTGGAAGCCGCTAAGCCCTTCATTGCCCAGCTCTGCCATGCTCAGCAGCAGCTTGCTAGTGTTGCTGCCAAGGAAACCGGTGAATTCCCACTCTTCCCAGCGTATGAAGATGACTCCTTCGCCGCTGTCGAAAAAGCTGCTAAAGCGGAATTGGAAAAGATTTACACCATTGCCGATAAGCAGGAACGTGAAGCTGCTGATACCGCTCTGAAAGAAAAAGTCTATGAGGAATTGGCAGAAGAATTCGAAGGCCGGGAGAGCGAAATCGGTGGGGCATATAAAGCCATCACAAAGAAGATCATTCGCCAGCGCATTCTGAAAGATCACTTCCGTATTGATGGTCGTGATGTTACTGATATTCGTGCTCTTTCCGCCGAAGTTGAGGTCGTTCCACGGGCTCATGGGTCGTCTCTCTTCGAGCGTGGAGAAACTCAGATTATGGGTGTTACCACTCTTGACATGCTGAAGATGGAACAGCAGATTGATTCTCTCGGTCCTGATGAGAGCAAACGTTACATTCACCACTACAACTTCCCCCCGTATTCCACTGGTGATACAGGCCGCGTTGGTACCCCGAAACGTCGTGAAATTGGCCATGGTGCCTTAGCGGAACGCGCTCTCCTCCCCGTCATTCCTTCGCGTGAGGATTTCCCCTACACTATTCGTCAGGTTTCTGAAGCTCTCGGTTCTAACGGTTCTACCTCGATGGGTTCCGTCTGTGCTTCAACCATGTCCCTGTTGAATGCGGGAGTTCCCCTTAAAGCTCCTGTTGCCGGCATTGCTATGGGGCTTGTATCAGATGAAGTTGACGGCAAGATGCAGTACCAGGCACTGACTGACATTCTTGGTGCTGAGGATGCCTTCGGTGATATGGACTTTAAGGTTGCTGGCACCGAGGACTTCATTACTGCTTTGCAGCTCGATACAAAGTTGGATGGTATTCCTTCACAGGTGCTCGCTGGAGCATTGACACAGGCTCGTGATGCCCGCCTTACCATTCTGGATGTTATGAGTGAAGCAATTGATGGCCCAGACGAGATGAGTCCTTACGCTCCACGTATCACCAGCGTTAAGATTCCCGTCGATAAAATTGGTGAAGTCATTGGGCCTAAGGGCAAGCAGATCAACACTATTACGGAAGAAACTGGCGCCAATATCTCTATTGAGGACGATGGCACCGTCTATGTTTCAGCTACAAACGGTGAATCCGCACAGGCTGCGATCGATCGCATCAATGCCATTGCCAATCCACAGCTTCCTAAGGTAGGGGAGCGTTTCCTCGGCACTGTCGTCAAGACAACCGCTTTCGGCGCATTTGTGTCACTGCTGCCTGGTCGTGATGGCCTTGTCCATATCTCTAAGTTGGGTAAGGGTAAGCGCATTGCCAAGGTTGAAGATGTTGTTAATGTTGGCGATAAACTCCAGGTGGAAATTGCTGATATCGATAAGCGTGGAAAGATCTCTCTTATTCCCGTCGATGATAATGCGGATACCAAGAAGTAACGTCTAGGCGTTTATCTGTTAGTGGGGCGCACGCTTCAGTAGCAGTGGGTAACGACATACAATAATAGGGAAGTCCCGATCCATATTCTGTGGATCGGGACTTTCTTTTCTTTCTTGTCTTTTTAGCTTTGTATTTGGCAAGCAGTTTACTGGAACGATTCTTCTATTTTTTCGTGGTGTTGTTCCTTATACGATCTAGAAAGCCCAGCTAATCCCTATCTTATGCATGATGTCACTGTGAATACAGCACAAGAAAACGATTCAGAACTTGCTTTATTAGTTGCCACGCATTCTTCTCAGTAATGCGTGGACTGTTAGTGTATTTTCGTCTGAGCAAAATGCTCGGTACCCAAGGTGTGCTTCTATGGACACCGCTTTAACGACATTAACGTCCGGTCACGCCCTCGCTTGAGATGTGTAACAAACCATGCTGGTTTGTTGTGTATTGAGAGTGATAAGGACGGCTTAAGGAGACCAATGATCCTCGCTCAAGGTGCGGTAGACTACAGGCTGGATGCCGTCTGGGTGGACTACCTGATTATCGCCATTTATTTCTGCTTTATTTTGGGCATCGGTATGCTTGCTCGACGTAAAGTCTCAAGCAGTATTGACTTTTTCCTGTCGGGGCGCAATCTTCCGGCATGGGTAACTGGTTTGGCATTCATTTCCGCGAATCTGGGTGCTACTGAATTGATGGGTATGTCCGCTACTGGTGCTCAGTACGGGTTCCCCACATTCCACTATTACTGGGTAGGTGCTATTCCGGCTATGCTCTTCCTGGGCGTAGTCATGATGCCGTTCTACTACGGTTCCAAAGTACGTTCCGTACCAGAGTTCATGTATGAACGTTTCGGTATTGGTGCTCACTTAGTGAACTCCATTTCGTTTGCACTTTCGCAGCTCTTTATTGCGGGCACAAACCTGTATCTGTTGCAGTTTGTCGTGAATCGTCTTTTTGGTCTACCGATGTGGGTCTCGCTCATCATCGGTGCCGTCGTGGTGCTCGCATACATTACGTTGGGTGGCCTATCAGCCGCAATCTACAACGAAGTAATGCAGTTCTTCGTTATCGTGGCCGGTTTGCTTCCCCTTACTCTCATTGGTTTGCATCGTGTTGGTGGATGGAGCGGTCTAAAAGACAAAATTTCCAATGATGGACTGTTAGGCGATAAGCAGTTGCACACCTGGCCAGGTGAAGCATTGTCTGGCTTCAATAGCCCTGTCCTTTCCGTTATCGGTATCGTTTTCGGCCTCGGATTCGTCCTCTCATTTGGTTACTGGACAACGAACTTCGTTGAGGTACAGCGTGCAATGGCATCTAACACAATGGATTCTGCCCGCTGCACACCTATCATTGGCTCGTTCCCCAAGATGTTCATTCCGTTCATCGTGGTTTTGCCTGGTATGGTGGCCGCTGTTCTTGTCAATGAGATGGTTGAGTACAAGGGTATGGCCTATTCAATGGGTGCAGAAGCCGCTACGGATGCTTTCGACGGACTGAAGTACAACGACGCCATCTTGTTACTTATGCGCGACGTTCTTCCAAATGGTCTTCTCGGTCTCGTTCTTGCAGGTCTTTTGGCATCCTTCACCACTGGTATGGCAGCTAACATCTCCTCCTTTAACGCCGTCTTCACCTATGACATCTGGCAGCGGTATGTCAAGAAAGACAAAGACGATACGTACTATCTGAAGGCCGGTCGAATCGTCACAGTTGTTGCCACCATTATCGCTATTGGAACGTCTCTCCTGGCGGCTCGCTTCTCTAATTTGATGGACTACCTACAGACTCTGTTCGGGTTCTTCAACGCTCCGCTGTTCGCAACCTTTATTGTGGGCATGTTCTGGAAGCGTATGACACCTACAGCTGGTTGGGTTTCCCTGTTGGGAGGTACATTCTCCGCTATTATCGTCTTTGTTCTTGGACAAGTCGGCATCATTGATCTCCCTGGTCAGGGGCTAGCGTTCATGTGTGCTATTACGGCATTCGTCGTAGACGTATTACTAGCCGTGCTAGTGTCCCTGTGCACCAAGCCAAAACCTGCCAGCGAATTGGTGGGCTTCGTGTACTCCGAAACTCCTAAAGAGCACTTCCATGATCCACGCGATATTGGTCGCCCATGGTTCCGTCGTCCGGTACCACTGGCTATCATCTCGCTAGTATTGGTCATTGCTCTCAATATCGTCTTTGCTTAGGAGCGAATACTCATGGCTAAGAAGACTACCACTGCTGGTGCCTTTGACATCCGCAACATTATTGGTCTGCTACTCACCATTTTTGGTGTTATTCTCACCATTCTCGGTGGCGTCTCGTACGACGATGCAGATGCAGCTAAAACGGGAGACGTCAACATCAACCTCATTGTGGGAATTATCATCCTGGTAGTAGGCGTGTGTTTCCTCCTTTGGGCTAAAGCACATCCACAGGTCGTTCCCGCTGACCCGGATAGTATTCAAGAAGCAAACGAGATTAATGATGAAAAAGCCGTTTCAGGCGGCGATGCGTTTGTCTCTCTCGATGATAAGAATGACAAGAAAGCATAGCTTACAGGTCATATAGAAGTGAGCCCCACTCGTCATAACAAGTACTGTGCGAGTGGGGCTCACTTCATCATAATGAAGGCAGATAATCGTTAAAGTATCTCATGTAGTTTCGACATGTAGTTTTGAGGAGTACTAGTGTTCCACTCACCACACCAAGTAGAAATAAAATACACAAACAGTGGTACAACTCCGATTGTTAGAAAGACTACTACCACGCTATCCGATGGTCGTGAGTTAATTTATTTTGACGATTCCGAGCCATATCTAAGCGGGACAGCAACGCGTGAGCTACATGATGGTCGTCATCTTCCCAAGTCCACTCCGCTGAGCTCAATAAGAAGGGATCCTCTTACTGGGGAATGGACAGCTTTGGCTGCGCATCGTATGAATCGCACGTTTATGCCACCAGCCAATGAAAATCCCCTTGGTCCCACTCAGTCAGGGCAGCTTCCCACTGAAATACCTGCTGATGATTACGATGTAGTTGTCTTTGAGAATCGTTTTCCTTCATTTGCGCGAACTGCTTATCTTAATGAGGAATTACCGGGATACGTTGACAATATGGAGTTAGTACCCCAGGCTCCCGGACGTGGTCGTTGTGAAGTCGTGTGCTTTAGCCCCCACCCAACAGATAGTTTCTGCCAGCTCTCCCAGAGAAGAATTCGAACAATTATTGAGGCCTGGGCGGATCGTACTGAAGCCCTGTCAGCCCTCACGGGAATTGAACAGGTTTTTTGCTTCGAAAATCGTGGCCCAGAAATCGGTGTTACATTACAGCATCCGCATGGCCAGATTTATGCCTATCCATTCCTTCCACCACGTACACAAGCAATTCTGCGGCAGGCGCGTCAGTACTACGAGGATACGAGGCGGCAATTACAGCATGATGTCGTCATGGCTGAACTTGCTGCGAAAACACGTGTTGTTTGCGAAGGGGAGTACTGGTTCGCGTATGTTCCAGCGGCAGCGAAATGGCCACTAGAAGTTATGCTCGTACCGCGTCGCGATGTCCCAGATTTCCCGTCTTTATCAGAATCAGAAAGAGCAGAACTAGCAGTTATGTATCCTCGCTTACTGCGCCAAGTTGATAAATTCTTCCCTGGTATTGAGAAAACTGCCTATATCGCTGGATGGAATCAGGCACCTGTTCATGAGGGCCGTGAATTTGGGCGTCTCCATCTACAACTTTTTAGTTTGCGCCGTTCCCCCGACAAGATGAAGTACCTGGCTGGTTCTGAATCTGCTATGGGGGTGTGGATTAACGATACGACACCGGAACGTATCGCTGAACGACTTCGAGAGGTTGCTGAGAAATGAGTGATGTATTAACTGCTACTGCGGATAGTGCTGCACAGCTTTTTACAGATACCTATGGTCATCAACCAAAGGGTGTATGGTCTGCCCCCGGACGTGTCAACGTTATAGGCGAACATGTTGATTACGCAGGTGGTATCTGTTTACCTTTTGCACTTAACCGGCGTACATACTGCGCAGCATCCTCACGCAACGACGGTATTATTCGTCTTGTTTCGCTGCTTCCTGGCAGAAAGAAAGTTTTTCACTGGGAAGGTCGTATCAGTGATATCGGGCCGGGTCATCCGCGCAGGTGGCCAGGGTATCCCGCAGGTGTTATCTGGAGTATGTGGCAGGATGCCGCAACTATAGGAGTATCTCTGACGGAGACTTCCGGCTTTGATATGGCCTTTGTCTCTGATGTTCCTGTAGGGGCTGGTCTTTCCAGCTCTGCTGCAATTGAGTTGGCGACAGCGTGTGCTGTTTTTGATCTTGTTGGTCCGGGACTTGATAGCCTTTCAGAAGGTCGTAAAGATACGCCTTCACAGCACATCATTAAGGCGTGTATTCGTGCTGAAAATGAAGTTGTAGGTGCTTCCACTGGTGGGCTAGACCAATCCATTTCGTTTCGTGGGCAGGCTGGTAAAGCCTTGGAACTCGATATGGGGGAGGGTCTTATCTCTGATGTTCCCTTTGATCTTGCAGGGAACGGTTTAGCCATTCTCGTGATGAATACGAATGCACCCCATAATTTAGGTGATGGTCAGTATGCCTCTCGTCGCGCTATCGTCGATCGAGTTATGGAGGGATTACATGTTACTGAACCGCATCGCGAGCATAAATTAGTTGATCGAGCACTAGAGTGGACAGCGCAAGAACCAGAAGCTTCTGTTAAGGAAGAAAAAGAGGAATGGCTAGACTTGGTAGCTCGTCGTATGCGCCATATTGTCACAGAGTCGCGCCGTACAGAATCTCTTGTCACAGCGTTGCGTAAAGGTGCGTTGGGAAATCCTAAAGATAAAGATGCTGTGTGTGGGCTTGAGCAAATAGGTGGACTTATGACCGCCTCGCATGAGTCCTTGCGCGATGATTATGAAGTGAGCTGCCCAGAATTAGATAGTGCAGTGGATGCTGCTTTGGAGGCAGGGGCATGGGGTGCTCGCATGACCGGTGGTGGTTTTGGCGGTTCTGCTATTGCTCTTATCAATGCGGAAGATGTGGAAAAAGTTGAGGAAGCAGTCTTAGCAAGTGCACGTCAGCTCGGTCTTGCGACACCAACGTTCTTAGTCGCTATTCCCTGTGATGGAGCACGGCGAGAAAAGTAGCCAGGCGGCGTGTGAAGAGGAATGGTGTAGACGCAGAGTAGACTGGGGCAAAAAGATAGGTGAGTGTGATACTTACAGTTAGTGTTTGTGAAATCGGGGGAGAGAAGGATAGAAAATGACTGAAGTACATAAAGTTGGCGTCATAGGTGCTCTTGGACGAGTTGGCAAGACTATGTGCGAGGCTGTGAAAAATGCTTCTGACATGGAACTTGCTGCTGCTATAGATCGAGATGATGATCTCCAGACTCTCCTCGATAATAATGTTGATGTCATTATCGATTTCACTCATCCTGATGTTGTGATGGGTAACCTGGAATGGCTTATCAAGCATGGTATTCACTGTGTTGTGGGTACTACTGGTTTCACTGAGGAACGTCTTAACCAAGTACGAACCTGGTGCGCAGAAAATCCGGATGTTAGTGTGCTCATCGCCCCTAACTTTGCTATCAGTGCCGTCCTTTGCATGAATTTTGCTGAGCAGGCTGCTAAGTTCTTCGAATCTGTTGAAGTTATTGAACTGCACCATCCCGATAAAGCAGATGCTCCTTCTGGTACTGCCACAACAACAGCGCAGCGTATTGCGACAGCTCGACATGATGCCAACGTGCCCGATAGTCCGGACGCTACTACACAAAGCCTAGAAGGTGCGCGTGGTGCAACTGTCGATGGTGTCCACGTTCATGCGGTTCGTTTGCGTGGTCTTATTGCACACCAGGAAGTGCTACTTGGTGGTCCGGGGGAGACGCTGACAATTCGTCAGGATTCTATGGATCGAACTAGTTTCGTTCCCGGAGTATTGCTGGGTGTACGAGAGGTAGCCCAGCGGCCTGGTCTTACTTTCGGCCTTGATGAGGTGCTAGGACTAGCATGACCAATTTGGTCACGATGAGGGTACAGCTAGTTGCCTATACGCATTTTGATCCACCGACCGATTTAGGGTGGGAGACAGATGCGGAAGGCTCGGAGGCTCTCACTGAATTCGCGGGTCGCGCGTGTTATGAAACGTGGGATAAGCCGAATCCGCATACTGCCACAAATGCTGGTTATATTCGGCATGTGTTGGAAGTAGGACATGTTTCGCTGCTAGAGCATGCCAATGTAACGTTCTACATCACGGGTATTTCTCGTTCCTGTACGCATGAGTTAATTCGGCATCGTCATTTCTCGTATTCCCAGCTTTCCCAGCGGTTTGTTCCGGAGGAAGATTCTCTTGTTGTTCCTCCTCCCGCGCTTGTCGATGATCCTGAACTAGTGCAAGTGTTTACTGAGGCCGCAGAACGCAGTAAAGAGGCATATCGAAAGCTCTTAAAAGAGCTGGAGAAGAAGTTCGCAGATGAACCCAATGCCTTATTACGGCGGAAACAAGCACGTCAGGCTGCCCGTGCAGTGCTTCCTAACGCAACTGAAACACGTATTGTTGTAACGGGTAATCTGCGCTCGTGGCGTCATTTTATTGGTATGCGTGCTACTGAGTATGCGGATGTGGAAATTCGTCAGCTAGCAATTTCGTGTCTGCGGCAGCTACAAAAAATTGCTCCGACAGTTTTTGGTGATTTTGAAATTTCTGTCCTGCCTGATGGATCAGAAATTGCCACTAGCCCTTATGCAATGGATTAGCGATAAACAGTAAGCATGTACCGTAATTTAGGGAAGAAACGGGGCATCGGCAGGCCCAACATTGTCCAGGGTTCTTTGATCGAGAAGAGAAACGGGTAGTCTAAAACATATGACGAACGGAATGGTAAGTACTCGCGCTGCAGAGCATTTTGGAACTGTCCTTGTCGCAATGGTGACTCCCTTTGACAAGGATATGAAACTTGATGTTGATGCTGGTGTGAAGCTTGCCGCGAAACTTGTCGATGATGGATGTGACGGTCTGGTACTGGGAGGTACCACCGGAGAATCACCGACAACATCTACCGCCGAAAAATTGACCCTTATTAGAGAGGTTAAGAATGCTCTCGGTGAGCGTGCAAAAATTGTGGCAGGAGCTGGAAATTACAGTACAGATTCCTCTGTAGATCTTGCACAACAGTCTGTGAATGCGGGAGCTGATGCGCTTCTCATCGTTACCCCGTACTACTCCAAGCCTCCTCAAGAAGGCGTTTATCAGCATTTCAAGACAGTTGCGTCTGCTGTAGATGCTCCTATCATGTTGTACGACATTCCCGGGCGTACAGCTACTCCCATTGCGGAAGAAACTGCTATGAGATTGGCAGAAGTTCCGAATATTGTGGCTATTAAAGAAGCTAAAGGCGACTTAGCTGCGGGTGCCCGTCTGTATCAGAAGACAGAGTTAGCTCTTTATTCTGGGGATGATCCCATTAACATTCCATGGCTTTCTGTAGGAGCTACGGGGTTTGTTTCAGTCGTTGGACATTGTGCTGCGCGAACGCTACGAGATATGCGTACTGCTTTTGACCGTGGTGATCTGGCGGAGGCATTGCGTCTTAACTCCACTATGTTCCCTCTTAATAGGGCTATGGCGCGATCTGGGGGAGTCAGTTTTGCGAAAGCAGCCCTTGACATAATGGGTATGTCGGTGGGTAGCCCTCGTCTTCCGCAAGTGCCTCTATCAGATGAGGCACGAGACGCTCTCTTAGAGGATCTACGCCAGGCGGGTGTAGTGTCGTAGGTCGCAATGGGCGATTGTGCTGTATGTACGTTAGCCACTATGGCCTTATTTATTGGAAGGCAGTGGTACAGGGGGGATTCATGGGGGACTGTGCCGTTTGGCATATTTCTATACCGTTCGCGACGAAGATTGTCGCTCTATTCCCTTGGGGAATAATTAGTTGAAGGAAAAGTATGTCTAATACGAAACGTACCGGTCGTAAACGCGCTACGCGGCGCATGGGACCGCCACGGGAGAGCTCTGAGCTCACTGCTAAACCAAAAACTAAAAAAGCTAGGAAGAAATCATCACGGAAAAAGTATGTTGAGCCTAGCTACAGTGGTGTCCAAACAATGCAGGGAATGGATCTTTCCGAGCTTCTTCCCGCCCCTAAACCTCTTGCATCAGGGGCAATGAGGTTAGTTGCATTGGGCGGAGTATCGGAAATAGGTCGCAATATGATGACCTATGAATACGATGGCCATATTCTTATTTGTGACTGTGGTGTGTTGTTCCCCAGTGCGTCAGAACCCGGCATTGACCTTATTCTTCCCGACTTTAGCTATCTTGAAGACCGTCTTGACAGTATTGACGCATTAGTTCTTACACACGGTCATGAGGACCATATTGGGGCAATTCCTTTTCTTCTTAAACTCCGCCCTGATATCCCGATTGTGGGAAGCAAGTTTACGAATGCACTCGTAAAAGCCAAATGTGAGGAACATCGTTTACATCCTCAGTGTATTGATGTCACACGAGAGTCTGTCTACAAAACTGGACCTTTCGCCGTAGAGTTTTTCCACGTTAATCACTCCATTCCCGGAGCATTAGGCATTGTTGTAAAGTCTCCGGCTGGCGTCGTTGTACAGACTGGTGATATCAAAGTCGATCAGACTCCGAAGGATAATATTCCTACTGATCTACCGGCTCTTTCTCGTTTTGGCGATGATGGTATTGACCTCATGTTGGTCGATTCAACGAATGCGACTCACAAGGGATTAGCACCTAGTGAAGCGGAGATTGAACCGACATTGCGTCGGCTTATTCGCGATGCTGAACAACTCGTTGTTGTGGCATGTTTTGCCTCTAATGTAACGCGTGTACAGATGGTTGCAGATGCGGCAGTATCTGCGCATCGCAAACTTGCGTTGACGGGGCGTTCCATGGTGCGCAATATGGAAATTGCGCGAGAGATGGGACTTTTTACTATCGCTGAGGAGAATCTTATTGATGCTCAGGACATCGATAAGTATCGTCGCGATGAAGTTGTTGTCATGACTACTGGTACGCAAGGCGAAGCCATGGCGGGTCTGTCCCGTATGGCGCGTAGTGATCACCGTCAGGTGAGCTTACAAGAAGGCGACACAGTTATTATGTCGTCCTCTGTTGTACCAGGTAATGAAGAATCTGTTTATGGGATGCTAAATACCCTAGAACAGCGGGGGATTAAGGTTATTACTAACCATGACGCAAACGTTCACGTTTCGGGCCATGGTTATTCCACTGATTTGCTGTTCCTTTACAATGCTGCACGCCCTTCTAACGTTATGCCGGTACATGGTGAGTGGCGTCATCTGCGGTTCAACCATGATCTTGCTATTTCTACCGGAGTATCCCCAGAACGTGTTGTTATTGCTGCCAATGGTGTGTGCGTAGATCTTTTTGAAGGTCGCATAGCACTTGCTGGCCAGATACCGGTGGGGCACCTCTATGTTGATGGTCTCTCAACTGGTGACGTTAGTGAAGACGTGTTGGCAGATCGCGCCATTCTCGGAGAAGGAGGGTTCATTGCTGCCACAGTAGTTGTTGATCGACGCACAGGTCGCCCATTAGCCACACCACAGGTTATGGGGAAAGGCTTTACCGATGAGCCGGATGCTTTAGATGAGGTTCCGCAGCTAGTTGAAAAGACCTTACAGAAACTCGCAAAAGAGGCAGAAAACGATCCTTACCGGTTGGCGCAAGCTGTGCGGAGAACAGTGGGGAAGTGGGTTGCGAAAAAGTGGCGTCGCCGCCCCATGATTGTGCCTACGGTTATTATGGCTGAGCCACCGCAGAAATAACGGAACACGTTCTGTTAGCGGAGTTTTCTATAAAAGGCATGTTGCTCATGTTATTAGTGTGACTGTGCGAGCTACACTAATAACATCGCTATAGCCGGTAAGACACCATTGTAGGAGAGGATTCTACTTTTACTGTGAGCGCATCCCGTGCCCCAAAAAAAGGTCGCCGATCTGCTACTAATGCTGGTCGGCGTCCTAGTGCACGTCGAAAATCGAAACTGCCACAATCTCGACGTAGGCAAGCACAATCTTCGCAGGCTCGTCCGGTGCCATCTGCTTCTGATACAAGCCAAAGTTTTGGCGAAAAAGTTAAAAAAAGTTGGTCTGCGTTAACAGAAAAATGCCATAAAGGGTTTCATGCGATTAGTCGTGCAGGCGATATTGATGCCGGCCACGCCAGAGACGGATGGGCTCTTTTCTGCTTTGTTCTGGCTATTATTCTTGGAGTAATGCTGTGGGCACCGCTATCCGTGCCTGTCGGACGATACGTCTTGAGTGGGTTAAGCTACATTATCGGCACAGCAGTCCACCTCATCCCAGTACTTCTTGTCGGTGCAACGCTAGTATTGACACTCACTCCGCCCATTGCAGAAGAGCGACGCATACCTACAGGAGTAGGAGGATCTCTTCTTACCTGGTCTATCCTCGGTATTTGGCATATTGCCAGTGGACGAGCACAAACAATTGATGATGTACAAGGTGGAGCAGGCGTTCTTGGCTTTATTATTGGGGAACCCCTTGCTAAAGGACTTACCTCGCCGCTATCCATCATCATATTTTTAGCGGTTATATTCTTCAGTCTCCTGTTATTAACTAATCGTCGTATCCAAGATGTAGGACGATGGTTACGCAACACGTGGATGCGGGTCCGTCAGTGGTGTGAGGAACGCAAGCGTGACGATGACGACGATAGTGTAGACGAAGACGGCAATGATGATAATGATGAAGACAGCGACGAATTCTATGAAGAGGAAATAGAGTCTGAGGCTTCCTATCTTTCTCGAACTCCGGAGGAAAATTATCCTACGGAGGAAGACGCGCCTACGGAACTTGCCCTTATGCGTCAACAATGGCGTGAGCACATGTCCCAGTACGATGAGGATGAGCACGCTGAGGACAATAAAGAAACTCTGGATACTGCTGTACTGCCTGTACCATACGCAGATGATCGTGATGAAGACGATCTAGTGATGAGCACGGAGTTTTCTGATACGGACTATCAACTCCCCGATGCAGAGCTCCTCATTGCGGGTGAGCCTCCGCGTGGTCGTTCACACGCTAACGATCTTGTCATTGATGCCATCAATAGCGTCTTTGAACAATTTTCAATTGATGCCGCCGTCACCGGAATGAGCCGTGGCCCCACAGTAACGCGCTATGAAGTATCACTTGGGCCGGGAGTCAAAGTAGAGAAGATAACAGGCGTGCAACGCAATATTGCTTACGCTGTCGCCAACGACAATATTCGTTTGCTTGCCCCCATCCCCGGAAAATCTGCGGTTGGTATCGAGGTTCCCAATACCGACCGTGAGATGGTACGGCTTCACGACGTTCTGACATGCGATTATATGCTTCGCAATACTGATCCGATGATGATTGGTATGGGGAAGGATATTGAAGGCGGCTTCGTTTATTCTTCAGTGGAGAAGATGCCTCATCTTCTTGTAGCAGGTGCTACCGGCTCCGGTAAATCTGCTTTTGTGAACGCTACATTGATTTCAATGCTGGTGCGTTCTACGCCAGAACAGTTGCGTCTTATCTTAGTTGATCCAAAGATGGTGGAATTGACGCCCTATGAAGGTATTCCACATCTCATTACTCCTATTGTGACTCAGCCTAAAAAGGCTGCTGCTGCCTTGGAATGGCTAGTAGAGGAGATGGAACAGCGTTACAAAGATATGCAGGCTACGGGCACACGGAAGATCAGCGACTTCAACGCAAAAGTAATTTCTGGAGAAATTACTGCGCCGCTTGGGTCGGAGAGAGTATACAAACCGTATCCCCGCATTGTGTGTATTGTCGATGAGCTTGCAGACCTCATGATGACATCTGGCAAGGAAATAGAAGATTCCATTGTGCGTCTTACGCAAAAAGCTCGTGCGGCTGGTATCCATCTTATTCTCGCAACGCAGCGTCCTTCCGTTGATGTTGTGACGGGACTTATTAAATCTAACGTTCCTTCCCGACTGGCATTTGCAACATCGTCACTGACAGATTCACGCGTCATTCTGGATCAAGGTGGGGCAGAGAATCTTATCGGTATGGGTGATGCACTCTTTATCGCGCAGGGTGGACGTCCTGTCCGTATGCAAGGTGCGTTTGTGTCGGATGAAGAGATATACCGTGTTGTATCCTTTATCAAAGAGCAGGCGGAACCTGAATATACAGAAGGCGTTACGGAGCAGAAGAAGCAAGGCCGCGAGATTGATGAAGAGATCGGCAAGGATTTAGATGACCTCCTTGCCGCCACTGAGCTTGTTATCACTTCCCAATTCGGTTCCACGTCTATGCTTCAGCGCAAGCTACGTATTGGTTTTGCGAAAGCAGGACGACTTATGGATCTTATGGAATCACGTGGCATTGTGGGGCCGTCAGAGGGGTCAAAGGCCCGCGAAGTGCTAGTGAAGCCAGAAGAACTGGAGGCAGTAATGTGGTCACTCAAGGGTGGGGATCCATCCGATAACTGAAATGGCTAGTTGGAATCATCTAGTCCTGGAGAATACTTAGTACAAGCTTTTAGTGTTGTGTACACTGGAGCAAGTAGGAGGGGAGTATCCCAGTTCCGCACTCGTCGTCAACACGTTAGGTCCGCATTTAACCGGCGAACGGGCTCAGGGCATATCTGCTGAGGATGTGACCACTGAAGCGGGAGAGACCTCCGGAGAGTAGTGCGCTGTGCGCATCCCCGGAGGGAGTTTTGTGGACGTTAATGCCCTAACGTGGTTTATCAGCATATTAGTTATCATCGGATTTTTTGTCTTTGATTTCTTTTCACACGTTAAGACCCCACATGTGCCGTCATTAAAAGAAGCTGCATTGTGGTCAGTTTTTTATATTGTTGTCGCATGTATTTATGGTGGTTTTCTATGGTTCTTTTGGAAAGAACCAGGTAATCCCCATCAACATGGGATGGAATTTTTCGCAGGCTACGTCACTGAAAAATCGTTATCCGTAGATAATCTTTTCGGGTTCGCTCTTATTTTGGGTAATTTCCGTGTACCACCCAAATATCAGCAGAAAGTTCTCCTTATAGGTATTGCTCTTGCCCTTGCACTGCGTGCCATCTTTATCGGAGTTGGTGCTGCAGCTATTAGCGCGTGGGCGTGGGTGTTCTACCTCTTTGGTATTTTCCTGTTGTACATGGCTGTCAAAGTTGTTGTGGAAGAAGTTAAAGACGAAGAACCTAAACCTGTTAGTGAACAAGCACCAGTAAAACTTGCATCGAAAATCTTCCACGTTAGCAAGGAATTACATGGTGATCGATTAATGTTTCGACGCGGCGGGAAAGTAATGTTCACTCCGCTGTTCATTGCCTTAATTGCGATTGGCTTTACTGACTTAATCTTTGCCTTAGACTCCATCCCCGCTATTTTCGGTCTGACGAAGGAACCCTATATCGTCTTTATGACTAATGCTCTCGCTTTGTTGGGGTTGCGTCAGCTCTATTTCCTTCTTTATGGATTGCTTGATCGTCTCTCTTTTATGAGTTATGGACTATCCATTATCTTGGGATTCATTGGCGTTAAATTGGTCCTGCACGCACTACATGACAACAGGGTGCCCTTTATTAACGGTGGCCAGGCTGTTCACGTGTGGGAGCCGTCCATCACATTCTCACTACTGTTTATTGTCGTCGTTTTGCTGCTCACTATTATTGCGTCAGTTATTAAAAATGCGATAGATAAGCGTCGTGATGGAGCTGAAGATCCTGATCACTTACAAATGTCTGCAGAAACTCGTCAATTGAATGATCTGCACCAGCAAAGTTCTTCGCACGCCCTTGTTGATGTTGGTTGTGACGGGGATGAACCGCTTTTTCGCTGTATACATCGTAAAAAAGGGAAAGCCGTATAACTCGTATAACTACGGTGTAGCCGATAGTGAAGACAATAAGGGGAGCTTTCCTGATGGCACATAGTGGCGCAGGAAAGCTCCCTTTATTATGAAGTGTTTAGCAGTCGGTAAAAGCACCAATCACGGATTTCCACTCATCGCAGAAGCGTTCTGCGACCATGCCGTTGACATAAAATGGATCATGATTCATGAAGTGAAGAGCGTCGTCCTTATCCTGCGCTTTTACCAGAATAAGAGCGCCACTGCCGTCTGTTAACGGTCCGGAAGCAAGAACAATATCGCGTTGTGCACCTTCTCCTAAGTAGGCCCGATGCTGTGGACGTAGCTTATCCATCATTGCAGCATTTGCGTCATCATAGACATAGCGGAAAACGAAAACGGACATTGTTTACTCCTTGTCTACTCCTTGTGGTTTTATATGGGCCAGCATACGCGTGTTCCCCAATGTATTGGGTTTCACGGAAGAAAGGTCCAAAAATTCGGCTACACCGGCATCATACGACCGCAGCATTTGCTCATAGGTCGTTCGGCTTACTGGAGTTCCTTCTATTTCTTTAAATCCGTAGCGTGCGAAGAAATTAACTTCAAAGGTAAGAACGAAAACGCGTTCTAAATTCAGTTGGTGGGCTTTCTTCAATAGTGTGGTAACGATAGTGTGCCCGATACCATGGTGATGAGCTTTGGGATGGACAGCGACAGTACGTATCTCGCCTAAATCAGACCATAAGACGTGTAGCGCACCGCATCCAATAATGTGACCTGCGGATTCTACAACAACGTATTCTTGTAAAGCCTCATAGATATCAATGAGATTTTTCTCGAGCAAAATTTTCCCGGCGTAGATATCCACTAGAGCTTTAATCTCAGGTACATCATCTGTAGTTGCGGTGCGAATGTTGATGTTGGGTATATCGTCTGCCTGGGTATTTTCCATAGCAATTAGAATAGTCCTTCGGCAAAGTCTACGTAGGCAAGAGGGTTAGGATAGAGAGTAGAGGCGTTGAAGCGACGTAAAGGGTGGACCATGGCGGTAAAGGAAGAATCACAGGCAAAAGTATGGAATCTTCCTAACATTTTGACAGTGATTCGTATTATCCTCGTGCCTGTATTCTTGGTGGTGTTCTTTTGTGGAACGCCTACGTATAAAGCTCGCGCTTGGGCAGTCGTTATCTTCTGTGTAGCCATGGCGACAGATACTGCAGATGGTCGTATTGCTCGCCATTACGATCTCGTGACGAACTTCGGCAAAATTGCTGATCCTATTGCAGATAAAGCGATTATGGCTGCCTCGCTCATTAGCTTGAATGTTATCGGTAAATTGTGGTGGTGGGTTACCGCTATTATTTTGATTCGAGAAATCGGTATTACCGTTTGGCGATTCACTGTTCTTAAAGAGCGTATTGTTCCGGCTAGTCGCGGTGGAAAACTGAAAACGATGGTGCAGACTCTGGCAGTTTTTCTCCTGCTCATTCCTTATGACGGATGGCTAGAGTGGTGCGGTTGGATCGTCATGGGTGTCGCCGTGGTTCTCACCATTGTGACTGGTGTGGATTATCTATGGAAGGCTTATCATCCTTCCCCGGAAGAACCAGAGAATACGATAGCTGATAACGTCGGAACTGTTCCCCACACTGCTGTTAAGCTTGGGAAGCAAGGGTGAGTTATGGAGTGCTCGTCTTCCCTGGCACATGTTGTTATTAAAGAACTTACTGGGCAGAAACTCACTATAGCTGCGGCAGAATCGTTAACTGCAGGCTTATTCTGCGCTACTCTCGCTTCAGTTCCGGGAGCAAGTGCTGTTCTACGGGGTGGATTGGTCGTGTATGCGACTGATCTTAAACACCAATTAGCAGGCGTCTCTACGCAGACATTGCAGCGGGTTGGGGCAGTAGCAGAAGACACTGCTAGAGAGTTAGCTGTAGGGGCTAAAAAACAGTGCGGTGCGGATATCGGAGTTGGTCTTACCGGGGTAGCTGGTCCAACGAAACAAGATGGTCATCCTGTAGGAACAGTTTTTATAGGAGTAGCTTTACCGGAAATACCGGTATGTGTACGCCAGTATCATTTCACTGGTTCGCGCCAAGAAATCCGAGAGCAGAGCGTGTCAGCAGCTTTGTCCCTTGTACATGAGCATATACAGACACAATAATGCGGGAATTAATTTAGCAGCACCGTGGTTATAGAGAGTGTGAACAATACAGTTAATACCGCAATAAACAATTCTTCCCCGCTTCTTCGCGAGGCATTGGGGACAGTTCTTCGTGCTTACCGTCTGGATGCTAATCGGACGCTTCGTGATGTTGCTGACAGTGCACGTGTGAGCTCTGGGTATTTATCCGAGCTTGAGCGCGGGCGAAAAGAAGTCTCTTCTGAGGTGCTTCGTTCAATCTGCGATGCTCTCGGAGTGAATCTAGCTGTAGTTTTACGTCGTGCTGCCTATGTGATGGGGCCTGAAGAAGACGTTACGCTTCATGCTGTCGCGTAGTCTTTATTTACTAGATAAGAAGTAACGACGTTAGCTGCGCTAGCTCTCCTCTATACGAACTGTTCTGTACTATCGGAGGTAGTACTTCCCTACAAGAAGTCTGTGCTCCACCCCTCAATAGGAGAGGGTGTACTGATGCGTATGTACGGTGAGGAGAAATGATGGCCAATCCTTTTATTAAGGCTTGGAAATACCTCATGGCGAAGTTTGACTACACAGTTGAACAGGATGCTGATCCTGCAATACAGATTGAGCAAGCAATTGCTGAGGTAAAACGTCACCACCAAGAGCTTTCCCAGCAGGCGGCAACTATTATCGGGAATCAGCGTCAACTGGAGATGAAGCTAGATCGCCAGCTATCTAGTGTGGAGAATATAAAAAATAACGTGAGGCAAGCACTCCTCATGGCTGAAGATGCACGTAGAAAAGGCCATGCTGAGCAAGCCCGTGACTATGAAAAGGCCGCCAACGCTTTCTCTGAACAGTTAGTGAGTGCGGAGAAGACCATTGCGGATCTCAAAGTGCTCCACGAGCAGACACGGGGGGCTTCTGATGCTGCCCGCGCTGCAGTAGAGCAGAATGCCCGTCTTATGGAGCATCAGCTAGCAGAGCGTACTAAACTCCTGAATCAGCTTGATCAAGTGAAAATGCAGGAAAAAGTTGCGCAGGCTGTGCAACAGATTAATGGGACAAATAGTGATAGTTCCACACCGAGCCTAGAACATGTACGGGATAAAATTGAGAGCCGTCATGCTCGCGCTATAGGGCAGACTGAGCTTGCTGATAGTGGTGTGGCACAACAAATGATGGAAGTGGAAGCAGTATCGGCAAAGACGCGTGCAAACACTCGTCTTGCTGAAATTCGTGCTGAAATGGCTGCGACTGGTGAACTTCCGCAACCTCATAACTCTTCTTCTAAGGGATAGAAGGCTAGTCAGTCGTATTCTTTTTACTTACTGTCGTGGTGACTATCTGAGTCGTCCATACCGCGAGCCAATAGCGCATCGCCCACTCCGTCAGCATGGCGTAAAACGCGGGATAGTACAGGGGTAATAAATGCTCGCAGGGAGCATCCTCCATCCCGAGACCATAAAGACTCCTGTACATCGGTGACGATAGCGGAAATAACCGGCACAGACTGTACAGTGAGCGCGAAAGCTAAGGCAATGCGTTCTGTAGGCACTTTAAGTTTCGCCAGAGGACGGAGGAGAACCATATATCCGTCTAGCATTTCTGTAACACGTGTCGTTAGAGAAATAACAATAGCGGCCAGGATACAGCAGAGAATAATACCAGTAATTCGTAATGCTTCCTGCCACGATACTGCCCACCATTGATACAAACCGATAAGGACAAGAAGCGGTAGCGTCGGCCATACCTGCTCCCATACGATCCGTACAGGAACACGTGTTATGAACAATAGAATGATGGCGATAGCTCCAGGAATACTAAGCCAGAGCACCTGACGGCAGCCAAGGCTGACAGCAAGTATCCACGCGATGAGTACCAGAATCTTGAGAACGGCAGGGGTGCGGTGAAGAAAACTATTACCAGGGTGATAGGTCCCCAAGACATAATTTTTCATAACAGTTTTGCGTGATCTTCCTCGACATCGATCAGTGTTTCATAAGCGTCGAGAGACTCTTGTGGAGTTCCATCGGCAAAAATAGTGCCATTGTTAATAACGATGACACGATCCATTTGGCGAAGTACGGAAAAATCATGTGAGACAAGCACTATCTGTGCATCTATACGTTGGAAAATGCGAAGAAGTCGTCGCGTATTACGAAGATCCAGAAGTGCAGTCGGTTCATCTGCCAGAATGAGGTCTGGTTCGATTGCCATAATCGATGCAATCGCAAGAAGTTGTTGTTGTCCTCCTGATAGTTCATGAGGTGAGCAATCAGCTCGTTCCGCTAAGCCGAATTGATCTAAATAATGAAGTGCGACGTTATGGCGTTCCTTTTTGTCTTTAATACGGCGGCGCAGTGAGAATTCCACGTCTTCGCAGAGTGTGGGCATAAGAATCTGTGTGCGTGGATCGGAGAAAATAAAGCCAGTGTGATGGCGTATCTCGGCACTTTTTTTACGAGTGTTATGTCCGTTGACAATAACGTCACCACGGGTGGGGATAACAAGTCCATTCATCATGCGGATAAGAGTGGATTTACCCGAACCATTGGGGCCGGTAATGCCAATACGGTGTTCGGAAAGGGTAGCGGTGATATGTCGTAGGATGACTGCACTCTCATAGGCGTGTGACACATCGTGTAGCTCAATCATGGGATGTGTACTCTTTGTCGGTGGAGGCAGTTTTATCAATGTTACCGGAGCTATTGGAACTATCAGGGATATTAACGGTATTAGCGGTATTGATGATAGGTGAGTCTGTTACGGCCGCATTATGTTCCGGGGAATCAATCTGGTCAAGAGCTGATTGTGCCTGGTCATCCTGGGTCTTTGCAGGACGAATATGGGGGAGAGCTTTAAGCTGGGCGGCAGTGACGGAGGCCGCCACGACTATTTTCAATAGGTCGCCAGGTAGATAGGCAGGCAGTGTGACGAGAGCTGCGGTGAAGGAGACATGCCCCACGATCATCATTCCAGCGATGCCACAGGCATAATTGACCAGGATTCCTCCCACGATGCCAGCCAGAATGTTGATGAGGACGTTACGTCCGGAACGCCAGCGGCTGATAAGTCCGATGACGGCAGCTGCTGGAAGGTATCCGAGGAAGAACCCTGCAGTGGGGGAGGTAATAGCGACAAGACCGGAACGTCCTCCAGCCAGAATAGGTAGCCCCGTGCACGCGAGGGCAATGAAGAGAAGTGCTGACAGCGTCCCACGACGAGCGCCTAATACCATTCCCATGAGAATAATGCCGAGATTTTGGACGAGGATGGGGACACCTAGTGGACCAGCGGGAATGGGTGGGATGAAGCCTAGAACGATAGTGAGTGCAGTGAAAACGGCGATATAGGCCAAATCTTTTGCAGAGGATGATTGCGATGTTTTGCTCATGTAATACCAGTCGTTAAACATTGTTCAATAGTTCTGTGATTAGAGCATATGCTACTTGCTAAAAAGACGCTAGGCTAAACGTGTGCGTATGACAGAATTTGAAGTAGCTCTCCACCGTGAATTTGGAGAAATGGTGGGAGATACTCTTCTTAACGATACGGTGCTCAGTGAGTTGGATGGAAAAACTCCACAAGAAGCATTAGATAGTGGATATGAAATCCGTGATGTGTGGCTTGCTTTGTGTCGTCATCAACAAGTTCCGGAAGAACGACAGTGGGGACCAGATATTGGTGCTGGGGACATGGTCGAATAAAGAATGAGAAACTGGACACGTTTCTCTAGAAGTAGAAATTCGAAAGTTTGTTCTATTAGACTGTGAATAACAAATTTTTTGTTACTGGGCTTTTTTATAGTGATTAGTGACAGCATCGGTAACAACGGTGAAATACCATAAAGGAGAAATAACTCATGGCTGCAGGAAAGCTTCCTGATCGGGAAAAAGCGTTAGAAAATGCCCTTGCCCAAATTGATAAACAATATGGGAAAGGCTCCGTGATGCGTCTGGGTGACGATCAGCACCAGGCTGTTGCAGCTATTCCAACAGGCTCAATTGCTTTGGATATTGCTCTGGGTATTGGTGGTTTGCCGCGTGGACGAATCATCGAAATTTATGGACCAGAATCATCAGGTAAAACTACTGTGGCTCTCCATGCAGTTGCCAATGCGCAAAAAGCCGGTGGTATTGCAGCTTTTATTGATGCTGAGCATGCTCTTGACCCGGAGTATGCACGAGCATTAGGTGTTGATACAGACGCATTGCTCGTCTCACAGCCTGATACTGGTGAACAGGCACTCGAGATTGCCGATATGCTCATTCGTTCTGGAGCGATCGATATTATTGTTATCGACTCGGTTGCGGCTCTTGTTCCACGTGCTGAAATTGAAGGTGAAATGGGAGATAACCACGTTGGTTTACAAGCCCGTTTGATGAGCCAAGCATTACGTAAAATGACAGGTGGCCTTTCTGCTTCAGGCACTACCGCCATTTTCATTAACCAGCTTCGCGAGAAGATCGGTGTCATGTTCGGCTCACCGGAAACAACGACTGGTGGTAGAGCACTTAAGTTCTATTCTTCAGTACGCCTTGATGTTCGACGCATTGAAACATTGAAAGACGGTACTGAACCAGTAGGTAACCGCACTCGCGTCAAGGTTGTGAAGAACAAGGTTGCCCCACCATTCAAACAAGCTGAATTCGATCTTCTCTATGGACAAGGTATTTCTCGTGAGGGATCTATCATAGATATGGGGGTTGACCAGGGATTTATCCGTAAATCTGGATCATGGTACACCTATGAGGGAGATCAGCTGGGGCAGGGTAAAGAAAAAGTACGGACCTATTTACGGGACAATCCCGCCCTGTGTGACGAAATTGAGGAGAAGATTCTCCGGAAACTGAAGATTGGGGCTTATGCTGCTGAACCGGATGAAGAAACTCAGGCTACTGAGGACGACTCTGTAGATTTCTAAGTAACATAGATTTCTCAGTAACCAATGAGTAATGATCGACGACAGCACACTCTTGAGGTACTGCGTCATGCTACCGAAAGTGTGCTGTCGAAGCCTCAGCAAAAATCTACTAGTTCTACTAGCGATAGCCTTAATGATCGAGCAAGGGAAGCAGCTTTACGGCTTCTTTCAGTACGGTCCCGAAGTAGCAAAGAACTAGCAGACCGACTACAAAGTAAAGGATTTCCCACAGATATCGTTGATGATCTCATTGAACGATTTGAGCGGGTTGATCTTCTCAATGATGAGAGATTCGCACACGAATGGGTTTCTTCACGGTCACGACATAGTGGTAGAGGAAAAGCTGTTCTGCGGCAAGAGCTTCGTCACAAAGGTATTGCACCTTCCATTATAGAAGCGGAGCTTGAGAATCTTTCCCCGTGTGTAGAAGAAGACACTGCACGAGCACTTGTCTCTCGTAAAGTGAAACTTATTGATGCGGCATCCCTTATTGAATGGGAGTTTTTTCAAAAACAACAGCGAAGGCTCTATAGCATGCTGGTGCGCCGTGGCTTTTCCAGTGAATTAGCACAGCGTATTGTTAACGAAGCTCTGGTAGCACATCGTGAGGGATACGACTCCAACTAAAGAAACACTCTTACGCTCAGGTACACTAGAAGACCTGCCTTGTCCTAAATACTATCCAGTGTGAAGGGGAGATCAGTGGAGCGCAGGCAATACGAAATTCGCACCTTTGGGTGCCAAATGAATGTGCATGATTCTGAACGTATAGCAGGTGTTTTAGAAGCCGATGGCTATATACCTTTCTCTGGTGAGGGAATCCCCGACCTTATTGTTTTTAACACCTGTGCTGTGCGGGAAAATGCAGCGAATCGGCTGTATGGAACACTAGGACTATTACGACCTCTAAAAGAAGAAAATCCTCATCTCCAATTCGCTGTTGGCGGTTGCCTCGCGCAAAAAGATAAAGATGCTGTTGTAGACCGTGCTCCCTGGGTTGACGCAGTATTTGGGACGCATAATCTTCGCTCATTACCAGTACTTTTGCGGCGTGCTCGTCACAATAAAGAAGCACAGGTTGAAATCTATGAGTCACTCAAAGAATTTCCCTCTACTCTTCCTGCCAAGCGTGAATCGTCCTACGCAGCATGGGTATCAATTTCAGTAGGGTGCAACAATACGTGTACCTACTGCATTGTTCCATCCCTACGTGGTAAAGAAATTGATCGACCACCTGCAGATATCGTTGCCGAAGTGCAGAGTCTAGTGGATGAGGGAATTCAAGAAATTACCTTATTAGGGCAGAATGTTAACTCCTATGGCATGAGCTTTGCTGATTCGCAACGTCCACGGAATCGGCAGGCTTTCTCTGAATTACTGCGAGCATGTGGAGAAATTCCTGGACTTGAGCGTTTGAAATTCACTTCTCCGCATCCTGCCCAATTTACTGAAGATGTTGTTCTGGCTATGGCGGAAACACCGGCTGTATGTCCACAACTGCACATGCCTTTGCAATCAGGATCAGACCGAATCCTACGGTCAATGCGGAGATCCTATCGGCAGCAGCGTTTCCTCAACATTGTCGACAATGTACGTCACTATATGCCGGATGCTGCTATTACTACTGACATTATTGTGGGTTTCCCAGGAGAAACTGAAGAAGATTTCCAAGAGACTCTCAATGTTGTCGAAAAAGTACGTTTTAGTAGCGCGTATACATTCCAGTATTCTCCTCGGCCTGGTACTCCAGCTGCGGAGATGGAGGATCAGATTCCGGCTGATGTTGTGCAAGAACGCTACGATCGGCTTATTGCGCTGCAGGAACGCATTACTCTTGAAGAAAATCAGAAGCTGATAGGCTCCACGCAAGAATTGCTTGTCACTGCCCATGATGGCCGTAAGAATAATGCCACTCATCGTCGGAGTGGACGGACTCGGTGTGGTCGCCTTGTGCACTTTACGCATCGGGGGAGTGAAACGGTACGGCCGGGGGATTGTGTAACGGTCTCTATTACGGGCGCTGCTCCACACCATTTGCTCGCTGACAACGGGGTTCTGTCAGTGCGGCACACTCAAGCTGGGGACAATTATGAAGCGGGTATTCAACCACAAGTAAAACCCGTAGGCGTTGGTTTAGGAATACCCACGTTTAGAACACTCGCTGATGAGAAATAACAGATAAGAAATAACAATTGTAGGGATGGGCTGTATCTACCAGACGGTATTGATCCTGCCCATCCCCACAATTGTTGTAGTGCTGATAATCTAGTTTGTCTATTATCTAGAGTTCGTTCAGAGAATTCTCAGCAGCTTTTGCCCATTCAGTCCATTGGGCAGCTTGTGCACGAGCCTTTTCTGCATCCTTTGTACGGCCTGCTTTGTCGGCTTTTTCTGCCTGTGCTTCAAAATCTTTCACACGGTTCCAGAATTGCTGTGCACGAGCCTGTACTTCCGGATCAGTCCTCTGCCATTCAGCCTTTTCAAGGTCTGTCACATGGCGTTCGAGACTACGGATAGCATCGTCAAGGGGGCGCATATCAGCGCGCGGAACTCGTCCAATTTCTTCCCATTTGCCCTCCAACTCATTGAGGAGAGTACGTGCCTCTTCACAATCACTCGCATTCTTGATACGAGGGGAGTAAGTGTTGAGAAGCTCAGTTTTCGCAGCACCATTTGCGGCAAACTCTGAATCTCGCTCGTCGAGGACAGCTTTTCGGCGGTCGAAGAAATGGTCTTGTGCCTTCTTGAAGCGTGCCCAGAGGGAATCATCCACATCTTTTTGGGCGCGACCGGCTTTCTTCCATTCCTGCATAAGACGGCGATACTCACTAGCAGTATCGCTCCACTCTTCCGAGTCCTGTAGTGACTCCGCTTGAGAAACGAGTTCTTCTTTCTGACGAGCTGCAGTAGCGCGTACTCGATCTAGTTCCGCAAAGTGGGAGCCGCGGCGACGGTTAAAACTTTCACGGGCACGAGAGAATCGTTTCCACAGTGCGTCATCTGTTTTTCGGTCGATTCCATGAATCGTCTTCCACTCTTCGAGGATCTCCCGCAGACGATCGCCTGACTGCTTCCAAGTTGTAGCAGATTCACCGATGGCTTCTGCCTCTTCCACAAGCTTTGTTTTTCGCAGAACGGCAGCTTCACGTTTTTGCTGTCGCTGTTCTTTAGCTTTCTCTTCCGCTGTAAAAGAGTGCGCAATAATATCTTGTAGGCGTTTATCTAGGGCAGCAATATCACCGATAACTGCAGCAGTGCTTAAAGATGCTTTGAGGTCCTCCGCATGTTTACGTGTTGTAGCAGCTTCTGCAGGATGACTGTCTAGCCGTCGTTCTAGGAGTGCTACTTCAGTAACTAAGTCATCATAGCGGCGACCAAAGTGGGCGAGACCTTCTTCAGGTGCTCCTGCCTGCCACGTTCCGATAAGACGCTCTCCGTCAGCTGTTTTTACCCATGCAGAACCGTCATCGTCAACATGACCCCATTTTTCCGGTTGTGATCGTGGGGGGATAACGACTGAGCTGCGGCGACGTAATTGTGCCGGGTTAGGGGCTGCGGCTCCCGCACCAGGGATGGGGTGGGAAGACGAAGGGGTGGGAGACGGTGTGGTATCGGACATTACTGCCTCATCTCTGCCGCGCGACACGGCTGCCAAAGTGAAACTACAGCGCATTCTCTTGTGAAAATGTGCGTATCTTTAGGTTAACGGCTTAACCCATACTTTTTTCTAAAAACTGCAAGAATTTCGAGATGTGAGAGGATAGGGGGAGCTCTCATCATAGAAAGATCTGGTGTAATGCCTGCAATGCCATCGTCATCGCCTACTCCACTAGCTGTGATTGGCCCGACCGGATCGGGAAAATCGGCTCTTGGTATTACTCTTGCTGAGCGATTCGGTGGAGAAATTGTTAATTGTGATGCTATGCAGCAGTACCGCGGTATGGATATTGGTACAGCAAAAACTCCTGTGGCAGAAAGACGGGGTATACCTCACCATCAGATCGATGTATTAGATGTGACGGAAACAGCGACAGTTGCACGCTATCAGGAGGCCGCCCAGCTAGATATTGAGCGTCTTCTTAAAAGAGGAGTTGTTCCCATTATCGTGGGCGGCTCTATGTTGTACATTCAATCGCTTCTGGATGATTGGAAGTTTCCTCCCACTGATCCGCAGGTTCGTGCATATTGGGAAGATCAGCTTGCGAAGCGAGGTGTGGCAGACCTGCATCGGGAATTAGCGCAGCGGGATCCTGTTGCGGCACGCACAATTCTGCCGACAGATCCACGTCGTACTGTGCGGGCATTGGAGGTTATGGAACTTACCGGTCAACCTTATACGGCGTCGCAACCACAGCGTGGCGCTCCGCCACGGTGGAATACCCACATAATTGGTCTTTCTGCGGATGTGGAATGGCTTGATCCCTGCTTACTACAGCGAACAAAACGAATGTTCCATGATGGTTTGGTGGAAGAAGTACGTGAGCTGTGTGGGAGAGGCTTACGGGATGGTACGACAGCTGCCCGTGCTATTGGGTATAGCCAGGCACTTAGTGTTATTGATGGGGATAGTACTGTTGATGAGGCTATTGACAGTACCTTTATTGCGACGCGTCGTTATGTTAGGCGTCAACGTTCCTGGTTTAAACGAGATAACAGGATAAACTGGTTCTCAGCATCCGCAGATTCTCTTGTTGACGATGTGTGTAGTGCGATTTCCTCATGATAGGAAATGTAGCTGTCCGCGATAACGTACAAGCTTTTACACGATAAGGATAAATGGCAGATGGTTGATGAGTCACTCTTCCGATATAGCGGTGATGACTCGAAGCGTGGGCATGTCCAGTCGGTGGATCGTTCTCTTCAGTTACTTGATGCATTGGCCGATATGGGGGGAATAGCGTCTCTTTCAGATCTCGTTGTGCACACCAGCCTTCCCGTTGCCACAATTCATCGTCTTATTGGGACAATGCGGGATGCCGGTTACGTGAGACAAGAAGCAAACCGTCAGTATGCGCTTGGTGTGCGTCTGGTGCGGTTGGGGGAAAGTGCTAGCCGGCTGGTGGGCGATTGGGTGAAACCTACTCTCCAAAAGCTGGTAGATTCCACCGGAGAAACTGCCAATATGGCCATGCTTGATGGCAATCAGGCTATCTATATGGCAGGTGTGCCTTCTCCGCATATGATGCGTATGTTTACTGAAGTTGGGAGACGTGTCGGAGTCCACAACACAGCAGTGGGGAAGGCTCTTGGGGCATGTCTCGACGATGCCACTATTATGCGCATGTTGGAAACGCAGGGGATGCGTCCGGATACTGAACACACAATTACCAATCCAGAGAGGTTTCTTGAGCATATTCGAATTGTTCGCGAAGCTGGATATGCCACCGATGAACAGGAAAAGGAAGCCGGGGTACGTTGTGTAGCGGTTGCCCGTGTTGTTGGTTCTACACCTATTGCTCTTTCCGTATCTGGGCCGGAGGCTCGTTTTACTGTGGAGAAACGTAATGCGGCAGTGACGATTCTCCAAAACGCAGCAAATAGTATTCTCTGCTAGCAAAGGTTACTGCATGTTTTTTCTGAAAGCTCACGGTACACAGAATGACTTTATTGTGCTTCCGGATCCGGAGTGTACGGTGCGTCTTACCGCTTCTTCTGTTGCTCACCTGTGCGATAGGCGGCAAGGAATTGGAGCAGATGGTGTCATTCGGTTAAGCCGTGCACGCGATCTTCTTTCTGCGGGCGAGCTCATGGAGCTTCCCGAAGGAGTAGATCCAGATGAATGGTTTATGGACTATCGCAATGCTGATGGTTCTTGCGCAGAAATGTGTGGGAATGGGGCCAGAGTATGTGCGCATGTTCTTCTCACACAAGGATTGCTTCCGGAAGATACTACCCAGGGAGCATTTGGGACACGGGCTGGACGTAAAAAGTTTCGGGTATATGGGCTCAGCCATGATGGCCTGATCGCGGACGTTGAGATAGCCATGGGGAAGGTTGACTTGCGAGGTATTTCCTCGGCTGATTTTGCGGGACGGCATATCGCTGGTCTTGCTCTTTCGGTAGGAAATCCACATTTGGCATGTGTACTTCCTGGTTTAACTGTGGAACAGTTGGCAAGCATGGATTTTCGTCATGCTCCTGGTATCGATCCCGAGATGTTTCCCGCTGGCACTAATGTGGAAGTTCTTACTCCACTTGTTGACGGTCATGTCACCATGCGTGTCTATGAGCGTGGTGTGGGGGAGACGAAGTCGTGTGGTACTGGCACAGTAGCAAGTGCTTTTGCGGCTCTTGCTGATGCTGGAGTGGAGAATGGCACCGTATCCGTCAGTGTTCCCGGTGGTGAATTACAGGTGAAATTCACTCCAGATAATAGCTTCCTCCGTGGTCCCTCTGTTATCGTCGCCGAAGGAGAGTATTTCGAACCTTATGCATGAACCAACCCGCGGTGAGATGGAGTTAGAGGAGCGATCCTCTTTACGCCATGTGGTGGGCCTTTCCACCGAACTTCAAGATGTTACTGATGCTGAATACCGTGAACTGCGGCTTGAGAAAGTCGTATTAGTAGGGGTGTGGACGGAAGGTTCAGTAGCGCAAGCGGAAGCGGCCATGGCAGAGTTGGCTGCACTATCTGAAACTGCGGGTGCGGCAGTACTTGATGTCCTCATTCAGCGACGTGATAAACCGGATCCAGCAACATATATCGGATCGGGAAAAGTCCGGGAAGTAAAACAGGTAGTAGACGAACTGGGAGCAGATACAGTGATCTGCGACGGTGAGCTTTCTGCCGGACAACTTATTGCCTTAGAAAAAGCGATCAACGTTAAGGTTATCGACCGTACAGCTCTTATCCTTGATATTTTTGCACAGCATGCTTCCTCTTCCGAAGGTAAAGCACAGGTGACACTTGCGCAGATGGAGTACATGCTGCCGCGGCTACGCGGTTGGGGCGACACGCTATCCCGACAGGCGGGTGGCCGGGCAGGCTCTAATGGCGGTGTTGGTTTGCGCGGTCCTGGTGAAACGAAGATAGAAACGGACCGTCGACGTATTCGTCAACGAATGGCGAAATTACGCCGTGAATTAGCGGATATGAAGATGTCTCGGCAAACAAAGCGCCAGCGTCGGCATACAGGAGATACACCCTCCGTCGTTATTGTAGGGTATACGAATGCCGGTAAATCTAGTTTGCTTAACCGGATTACGGGAGCCGGAGTACTTGTCCAGGATGCCTTATTCGCAACTCTTGACCCTACAACTCGTCGGGGTGAA
This sequence comes from Lawsonella sp., assembly GCF_011525565.1. Lineage (NCBI taxonomy): Bacteria > Bacillati > Actinomycetota > Actinomycetes > Mycobacteriales > Lawsonellaceae > Lawsonella > Lawsonella sp. Next base: position 195,597 of record NZ_WVRS01000001.1, on the reverse strand, counting down.
TTACCCGATGGTCGAACAGTGGTGTTTACCGACACTGTAGGTTTTGTACGATACCTACCTACACAGTTAGTTGAATCGTTCCGTTCTACTTTGGAAGAAGTAGCAGATGCCGACATTGTTGTGCATGTCGTGGACGGTTCAGACGATTTTCCTCTGCAGAAGATTGAATCAGTCAATGCGGTACTTGCCGATGTTGTTGCCGACTATGGGATTGAATTACCTCCGGTATTAACTGTCGTCAATAAGTGCGATGTAGCAGAGCCTATTACATTGGCGCAGTTGCGGAGTGAAATACCCAATACAGTTTTCGTATCTGCACATTCAGGAGAGGGGATAGAGGAGTTCACACAGGCTCTCTCGCGTTTATTAGATATGCGGGAGACAACTGTCCACGCGCTTATTCCTTATGATCATGGGGAGGTCGTGTCTCGGCTACATGAACATGGGCGTGTACTTAGCGAAAAACACGGACCCGATGGAACAATCATCGAGGCCCGTGTTCCGCATGCGTTAGCGCAGCAGCTTCAATTATTCTGCGTCTAGATCTTTTTCAATAAGATCCGCAATAGTATTAACTGCAGCGACGTTTTCTGACGCAACTGTTACAGTCTGACCGTGTTCTACTCCCAGGCTCATAATGAGGAGCGCAGAAGTGGCATTCACTGGTTCTTCGCCTTCAACTGCGATCGTAATCTCTTCATCGAATTTAGCGGCGGCATCGGAGATAATGCCGGCAGGGCGCGCGTGCAGGCCAATGGCGGAGCCAACAACAACATCTTTCGCAGTCATAATTCCTCTGGTCTCTGTGAAGCTTACGACAATGATTCTAGTTTATGCTCGGGTAAGTATGAAAAGTAGCGATTGTGTCTCCTGTGGTTTTATTCGCTGGTAGGTTGAACGGCACTTTTTTCTTCTCGCTTATGGTGGGCAAGTGCCTTTAAGAGGATAACGACCACTGCTGTTACGAGCGTTCCTGCTGCTATTGCTGCAAGAAAACCTAGCGGGTTGTCCATTGCAAAGATAACAAAAATACCGCCGTGGGGAGCCCGGCACCCTACATGAAGTGCCATAGAAAGCCCTCCTGCAGTAGCGCCGCCGAGTATTGTTGCCGGAAGTACCCGCAGTGGGTCTGCAGCCGCAAAAGGAACAGCCCCTTCTGTAACAAAAGAAAAGCCCAACAACCAGGCAGCTTTTCCATTTTGCTGTTCATTGCTGGTAAAAAGTTGCTTACGTAGTGTTGTTGCCAAGGCAAGGCCCAGTGGTGGGACCATTCCTGCAGCCATACTTGCTGCCATAACCGCGAAAGCTCCACTAGATTGTGCGGCTAGACCTGCAGTGGCAAAAAGATACGCCGATTTGTTGATAGGTCCGCCCAGGTCAGAACAGATCATGACACCAAGTAGCACTCCTAGGAGAACCGCTGAAGTGTCATTCATACTGGAAAGCCAGTTTTGTAGTCCTGTCATTGCCCAGGCCAGTGGTGTGGCAAGGCCAAATATCATAAGTGAGCCGACGATTAGGCTACCTAATAATGGCAGAATTACCACCGGCATAAGTGTTTCTAACCACTGTGGAACAGGAATAAGGCGGAAGAGTAAGACAACAAGTCCCCCCAATAGTCCAGTGACTATTCCTCCCAAAAAACCTGCTCCTAGCAGTACTGACACTCCGCCGCCTACAAATCCAGGGGCAATAGCTGGCCGTCCACCTAATCCATAAGCGATATACCCAGATAGCACCGGCACAATAAAATCCATTGCCATCTGGCCTAGTGAATAAAAGACAGACCCTATGTAGAGGGGAACCCCACAGCGGCTCGTTGTTAGTGTGCCGTCACCTTGTGCTCCTAACAGATAATGCATGTGAGGAGGAAGATCGCTTAAGGAATAATGTAGAAGGACTTGTCGGGCTACGTTACTTACCTCGTACCCTCCAATAAGAAAACCAAGCGCAATAAGTAAACCACCAGCTGCAATGAAAGGAATCATGTAGCTGACGCCCGTCATAACTGCCTGTCCAACACCTGACAATTTTCCGCGGAATGATGATGGAATGCTCTTAATAAAAGCTGTACGACTGCGATGGGGGCGATTACGGTGCGCGTTTTCGCTACCGAGTCCCGATTCTCCACGAGAAAGTCGTGCGAGTTCAACTGCTTGTTGAATAACAGTGTTGGGAGAATTTAAGGCTTGTCGTACTCCCACAGAAATTGAGGGGAGATTAACGAAACGTTCCCGATCTTTGATGGACACATCAGAAGCAAAGATAACGACGTCAGCGTTATCTATTTGCCGCTGGGTTAGCTGGGTATTGTCTCCTGCTCCTTGTGTTTCAATATGGAGGTCAACATTGGGAAAATTATTGCGGACAGATTGCTCAAGGGCTTCTGCTGACATGTACGTATGCGCAATACCGGTAGGGCAGCCTGTTACTGCAAGAAGCTTTAATTTGTTATTACGAGCGGGTGCAGGGGGAAGAAGCGGTCCCGAATTACCTAGTGGCCCATTGAGAAGCTGAAAAACCTCAGTTGGGTCTTCAGCTGTACGTAATTGCGCAAGTACTTCGTCATGGACAAGAGCTCTAGCTAACCGTGAAAGTAGTTTCGTGTGGCTAATAAGCCCATCAACGGGGGTCGCTAGGACGAAGATAAGATCAGCAGGACCGTCATTGGCTCCAAAATCAACGGGGTGGGAAAGCCGTGCGAAAGCAATAGTTGGGAAGGCAATAGCTTCTGTACGACAGTGGGGGATAGCTATTCCTCCAGGGAGGCCAGTTGCCGACTTATCTTCCCGAGCCTGTATATCGTGAGCTAACTGTTCAGCATCACCGGAGCGGCCAATATCTTGTATCCGCTGGGCTAAAGCAGTAATAACATCGCTTTTTGACTCCCCTAGATTGGCGTCGAGAAGGATGGCGTCTGTTGACAGAATGGTGAGAAAACTAGGCGCCATGGCGGTTCTCATACCTTTCTGTCATACGGTACATGACGATAGTACGTTTGGGGATGCTAGAGGTTGATAATGATGAGTTTGTAGGGGAGTAAGGGAAGTACTGATACCAGATTAGTAGGGCTTATTTTGGCAGATTGTGGAATATGTGTGTGGGAGAGGGCTCCGCAGTACTGCTGTTGTGGTAAATATAACTAAACATTTCTCTAGCCATCTTACTGAATCGTGCAGTACTCGTACTAAATTGAATTAATGGCAATAGTTGCAGCACTCATTGCAAAAAATAACAGTTACGAGTAACGGAATAATTTGACCAGGTAGAAACGATTAGGCATATTTAGGAAGTAATCTGCCCACCGAGCAAAAACTCCACTACCTCCACAGTTGTTTCCACTATGTAGGGATGCAACAAGTTTCCATATATGGGAGTGGTGGTGGAATGCGATGAAGGTTTATATGAGGAACACTGGATTAACCAATGACCAAAACAGAGTACTACAGGGTATTGCTGTAGTACCTGGTGTCGTCAATGGTTCTGTCGTCTGGTTCCGTCATGGACCTGAATTGCCACGTCGTGGTTACCGTGTAAAAGTAGCTGATCGTCCTGCCGAACTAGAGCGTTTTCACACCGCCCTCGATGAAGTGTCGGAAAGTCTACGCGAGCAGTCAAAACAACTAACAGGAGTTACCGCTGACGTCATCCGCTCAAGTGTCTACCTAGTTACTGACCGTGGCTGGGTAGGACCGGCAGAACGAGACATTACTGCGGGCATGACGGCAGAAGCAGCCACGGGTCATCAAATTGGTCGTTTCATTGAGCTGCTTGAGCGACGCGGGGGATTCGCCGCTGAACGCACCGCAGATTTACGCGATATTCGCGATCGTATTGCGCGCCGCTTACAAGGACTTGAGGAACCAGAACTTCCAAAACTAACATCCTCTTCCATTCTTGTGGCGGACGAGTTAGCACCAGCTGATATTGCTGCTATCGATGCACATAGCGTGGGAGCTATTGCAACTATTAGAGGCGGTCTAACAGGACACATTGCTGTAGTTGCTCGACAGCTAGGAATCCCTTATGTTACTGGCGTTACAGACCTCACTGTATTACCTGAAGGCACTAGTGCACTCCTTGACGGTGTGCGTGGACTGATTATTGCCAACCCTTCTACCGTCATGGTGGAACAGCGATTGGCATCTGACGAACGCCATCGTGAACAAGTTGAAGCATGGAACGGGCCAGCTCAAACGCGAGACGGAGTGCACGTTCATCTACTTGCTAATGTGCAGGACGAAAACACTATTGACGAAGCACGTCGCACAGAAGTGGATGGTGTCGGACTTTTCCGAACAGAACTATGCTTTATCGGTCATTCCACTGAGCCAAGCGTAGATGAGCAGGCCTCCATCTATGAAAAAGTTTTTCAGGCGTTTAAAAACCGTGTTGCTATTCGTACCCTTGATTCCGGCTCGGACAAACCGCTGAAGTTTGCCCAAACGAGCCGCGAAGAAAACCCAGCACTTGGTATGCGTGGTGTACGCATCGGTTTACAAAACGAGGAACTTCTTATTCGTCAACTAGATGCTATTGCAGAGGGGGCTCGCCGCGCCGGGTTATCCGGTGACGATGCTCCTAAAGTTATGGCCCCCATGATTTCTCGAGTATCAGAAGCGCGACGATTTGCTGCATTAGTACGAGAACGTGGTCTTATCCCCGGTATTGTGGTTGAAGTTCCCGCGACAGCTATTATGGCGGAAATGTTTATGCGGGAGGTCGATTTCTGCTCTATCGGCACAAACGATCTTATCCAGTACACTATGGCCGCAGATCGCCTTTCTGCTGATCTTTTTGAGCTAACAGATCCATGGCAGCCAGCTGGCCTACGTCTTATTAACACCGTGGTACAGGCGGCGAAGAAGTGTGGTAAGCCGGTATCTATTTGCGGAGAATCGGCAAGTGACCCCTATCTTGCACAGGTCTTTGTGGGAATGGGAGTAGATTCACTCTCAATGGCTCCCAATGCTGTTCCTGAGGTTGGTGTGGCCCTAGAGAAATGGAATATGCGACATTACCAGGACTTAGCACAAGAAGTTCTTAAAGCCGAGGGAGCTCACCATGCCCGTCGAATTGCCTCCGATTACTTTGCGCAATTAAAGGACATGGAAGATCGAATGGAAGACTAGCAGAACCTTCTAAACTTTCCGTAGGACGGCGACCACTTTACCCATAATATGGGCATGTTCACCAGGTATTGGGTCGAATACTGGATTGTGAGGCATAAGCCAGACTCCACTGCTGTCGTGAAGAAAAGTTTTCACGGTGGCTTCATCTTCAATGAGTGCTGCGACAATATCGCCATTTTCCGCAACATTTTGGGATCGGACTATGACCCAGTCCCCATCGCAGATAGAAGCATTAATCATGGATTCTCCGACAACCTGTAGCATGAACAGATCCCCATATCCCACAACATTGCGGGGGAGCGGCATGATATTTTCTATATTCTCTTCTGCCAAAATGGGAACTCCTGCAGCAATACGGCCAACAAGAGGGACGAAAGCAGTACTATCGTCGTCATTGTTTAGTGCTGGGGAGTTAATGTTATCCACGGAAAGTTCTTCGCTTGCGCGATCAACATCGATAACTTGCATTGCGCGTGGTTGATTGGGGAAGCGTTTAATAAAACCAAAACTCTCTAGATTATCCAGTTGATATGACACAGATGACGTGGAGTTAAGGCCGGTGGCATCACAGATTTCGCGGATCGTGGGTGGGTAGCCGCGCAGATCATTTGCATCTTTGATGAAGTCATAGATACGCCGTTGGCGTTCCGTTAAGTCTTCATAACGAGGACGTCGATGAGAACCGGCTGCCATGGGTAGTTCCTCTACTCTCCATTGCGATGTAGTGACGTACTTTTAGACTACGTAGAGAAATTATGTAAATCAAACATTTGTGCGAATAAACAGAACTTTATTTTTTGTTACAGCGTCTTGATAAGAATGAAGTGTCGAAAAAATAAATCGTACACATGTTCGAATAATGATGTACACTAGTTCAGTACAGTCGCAGTACAGTCCAGTACCCTGGAACAATTAGGGAAATGAGGTTATAGAAATGTCGACTATGTCATCCATGCTGATGGCTTCGTCATCGCGCTTCATGAACTATTCAGCAGATTCCTCTACCGATGGAATAGATACTGTGTTCGATAGGAAAGAGGCTAAATATTGCCAGTCTCGGATGGATCCAGTGATTTCTTCTAGGGAACAAGCTTCTGGTGTGCAAGCAGAGAAAAGGAACCAAGGCTCTTCCCTGAGATACCGGGGACGGCGTGGTTCCTTTACGTATGACCGATGCCAGCGGGTACGTACTCAACGACCAGTGGCAGGAGAGAGTGATTCTTCTTCACAGGCAATTGATCATGAACGGTATGGTCTTGGGTCGTCGGTAAAAGCCACGCAGTGGGAACAAATAACTATTCTCCTGCTTTTAACAGTTGTTATGGGGATTCTTGCGTTTACCATTGTGCAGCTTACTGGGGATCCAACTGCGTCTCTTCCCACGAATCTTGCATCTGTTAGTGTGCAGTCGGGAGATACTTTAGGAAGTATCGCCCTTCACTATGCTCCGCATGCAGATGCTGGTGCGGTGATAGCGCGTATCCAGGAACTTAATGGTCTTACATCTTCCGCTATTTCTCCTGGACAAGTTCTTGTGGTTCCAGCGGGTCTCTAACCCTATATATTGTTTTAGGGGAATAAGATAGCAGTAGTTACATTCAAATACATTTACTACCTGTACCACTAGCTATAAGGATGTAATAAACCGAAATGCGCTGTCCTTTTTGTCACTCTCCGAATTCGCGAGTAGTCGATTCGCGCTCTATTGATAACGGGAAGATCATTCGTAGACGGCGAGAATGTCTCAGCTGCGGCAAACGGTTTACCACCCATGAGACAGCAATCCTCAACGTCATTAAACGCAGTGGTCTTTCGGAACCTTTCTCGCGAGATAAAGTTCTTCGTGGTGTACGACGTGCATGTCAAGGGCGTGATGTTTCTGAAGATGAACTCAAACTTCTTGTTGAAAAAGTAGAGGCAAATGTTCGCTCTACTGGTGCGTCTGAAATCCCATCCAACGAGGTGGGATTAGCAATACTCGGTCCATTACGTGAACTGGATGAAGTTGCCTATTTACGGTTTGCCTCAGTGTACAAATCCTTTACATCATTAGAAGATTTCGAAAAAGAAATGGCATCTTTACGGCATGATCACGAACATACTGAAGCGGACAATGCCGGCTACGAGGATCTCTAATCAGCGCAGTTAAAGAACAGTACATCGGTCCTCACTAGGGAAGGGACGCTATCTCTTTAAGCAATTTCTTCTCTGATACTTTTCCTCTCGTTCCTAACTGCTGAGCAAAAGTACTCACTTTAAACTCTTCAAAAAGCCAGCGCACATGCTTTACCTTCACAGAATCGTGGGGTGACGGTGCTCCGCATTTTTCCCACAAAGCATCTTCAACATGGTAAAACGCACTAATAGACGATGATGGAGGATCCTCCCATTGCCCATTGCACAGTATCGATTTACGGGCACGCTCTTCCGCAGCCTGGAGGTAGCGTGGAATATCCTTAAGACGGGTAGCACCATGCGCAGTAACGAAACCCGGACTCGTTAGCCACTCCACTTGGTCACGAATATCGTTGACAATACCGTCACCCTCTGGCAGATTCCTCACAACACTAAGGCGAGCTTCTATAACACGTACAGTTAACAGTGCAATTGCGCGTTCTCGGGAAGGGACTTTGTTCTTAGCATTCTGCTGTAATGCCACAAAACCGGAGTAGGTCAATGGTGGGGTACCAGCCAGTGCAACAATATCTCGAACGGCACAATGGTGGCAGTCCATGCGTAGTTCCTCTTCTCCACCTGGATAACTACGTAACGCCATCTTCTGAGATTGTGGAACTCCGTTGAATAATTGTCGGCGAGCAGCAGGAAGCTCCTCTAATAACAGCGTAATAAGTGCTGTGTATTGAGCACTACGCGCAGCAGCTGCCGAGGCAAATGCGTGTACATACCAGCCGTCGTTCTTTCGCTGCAAAGCAGGAAACGCTGTCACATTACCGTGCGATACGTGTTGCGGTATATCCCCAAGTTCTTCCGTCCACGTAGCAAATGGTCCTTTTTCTACCCCCGTAAACGTAGAGCTAATAGCATTGGCACTTGTATGGTGCTGACGTCGTTGCAAAGCCTCTAAGTTGCGGTCTGCATCAATGGCTTTCTCGCGTTTGTTGATAGCGACGAAGCGCATTGTTAGGTGTGGCGGTAATTCAGCGTTCGTAATAACGGGGAGAGGTACAGTCACCCCACGCACTGTGTGCAATGCTTCTTGAAAAGCACTAGCAAAATCGCGGGTTAAATCTTCTTGTAAGACGCCCATAATGTCCTGCGCAGTATCGGGCAGGGGAATAAACATGCGGCGGTAGTCCTTGGGGAGTCCGCGTAGAAGAGTAAGGACTAATTCTTCTCGCATGCCAGGGACAAGCCAGGTAAAAGGTTCAGGGCGGACAGAAGGAAGCTGAGTCAGCGGGACAAGAACAGAGATACCGTCATCGTCAAATCCGGGCTTAAAAGAATAATCAAGGGAAAAACCATTAAGATCATCCGGGTAGAGTGAACTATCTTCACCGACGGAGGATGCGGTGCGGATACGCTCCTCAGAAAATTCCAATGCTGCGCGCTGCTTCGGTGATGCATGTTTCCACCATTGGTCAAACTGCACTCGCGACATCACAGTATCGGGTACGACCTCCGCGAAAAGCCCCGCTAAAGTTTCTTCATCAATGACGCTGCCACGCTGTCGAGCTTTTTCCTCAAAAGCCTGTAAATGTTCAATTGTGCTGTCATTAGCGGCTTTGAATGAATAATCTCGATTCCAATCCCCCTGGACTAAACCATGGAGGAGAAACATTTCCCGAGATAATTCCGGATCAATTTTCCGGTAAGAAATAAGACGTTCTACAACAAGTGGAACACCCCACAAGCTTGTTGTCTCGTATGCCTGTACTTCACCGCGGGAATGAGACCAATGCGGTTCCGCATAACGATGAGACACCATTTCCCCGGCAGCTTTCTCTACCCATTCAGGGTTAATAGCTGCTACTGTACGAGCCCACACGCGGGACGTTTCAACAATTTCATAGGCCATGAGGAAACTAGTTTTTCTAGCCACACCACTGCTGGGGAAGATAGCGAAACGTTTCCCGCGAGTGCCTTGATAATCTCTCGTATCACTAATACGAGAACCAATATGGCTCAGTAAACCGGCGAGAAGCGCACGGTGTATAGCATCCTCATTAACTCCACCCTCGTATTGGTGGGACTTCCATGACCATTTGAGCTCATGGCAAATATCTGTGAGTTGCTGTACCAAATCGAGCCATTCGCGATAGCGCATCCAATGGAGAAATTCTTTTTTACAGAGTCTACGGAAAGCTGAGCGAGACAGCTCTTTTTGCTGTTTATGAAGATAATCCCAAAGCTGTAAATAGGAAAGAAAATCACTGTGAGGGTTACGGAAACGAGCATGCAGCTGGTCCGCTTCCTGTTGCTGTTCACTGGGGCGTTCTCGAATATCTTGCAGAGAAAGCCCCGCTACGATAACCATGACATCCCCTAGAACACCACGGCGTTGCGCTTCAATAAGCATACGAGCTAGGCGTGGATCAGTAGGAATGCGAGCCATGGTGCGTCCCGTGCTGGTCAGTGCCATATCGTCACGAAGTGTGCCGAGTTCTCGCAGTTCCTGTACGCCGTCTCGAATAGAACTTAATTCTGGGGGATCAAGGAAGGGGAAATCTTCTACAGATCCGAAACCAAGGTCTGCCATGCGGAGAATAACAGCAGCTAAATTAGTACGCAGTATTTCCGGCTCAGTGTAGGAAGGACGAGCCTCAAAATTTTCTTCAGAGTAGAGGCGTAACGCAATACCGTCAGAAAGACGGCCACACCGTCCGGAACGTTGCCGGGCAGAGGCTTGTGAAATTTCTTCGATGGGGAGCCGCTGGATTTTTGTTCTGTGTGAATAGCGAGAGATACGGGCTGTACCAGTATCAATGACGTAGCGAATACCGGGAACTGTGAGTGATGTTTCAGCCACATTGGTAGCTAACACAACGCGCTGCGTAGTGTGCTTTTCAAAGACACGATGCTGTTCTGCGGCAGAAAGCCTACCGAAGAGAGGAACAATATCAAGAGCGGGGAATTGCTGTTTACGGAGTGCTGCTTCGGCTTCTCGAATTTCTCTTTCACCGGGGAAGAAAGCGAGGATATCGCCTCCTTCTACAGATGATTCTGTGTAGAGTTCGGTGACGGCATCAACGAAAACATCCAGAGGATCGTCGTCTTCCGTACCGGGACGGTAGCGGATCTCTACAGGGTAGGTACGCCCTGATACTTCGATGATGGGGGCAGGTTTACCGTCTATGGCGAAATGCTCGGCGAATCGTTCAGTTTCAATAGTTGCCGAGGTAATGATGATGTGAAGATCGGGTCGTTGCGGAAGAATCTGTTTAAGGTAGCCGAGTAAAAAATCGATGTTGAGACTACGTTCGTGGGCCTCATCGATGATGATGGTGTCGTATGCGCGTAGTAGCCGGTCGTGGTGTATTTCTGCCAGTAGGATACCGTCTGTCATAACTTTGACGAGGGTGTCTTCAGAGACAGCATCAGTAAAACGGACTGAGTAGCCAACGAGGTCACCGACGGAAGAGTGAAGTTCATCGGCAATACGCTCTGCTACAGAACGAGCTGCAATACGACGTGGCTGAGTGTGGCCGATAATACCGCGGGTGCCCCAGCCTAGCTCCATACAAAGCTTTGGCAGCTGGGTTGTTTTTCCGGAGCCGGTTTCTCCCGCCACAATAACTACTTGGTGGTGGAGGAGTGCGTCACGAATATCGTTTATTCGTGCACTGATGGGTAATTCTTGAGGATATGAGATGTGGGGGAGAGTCTCTTGTCGGAGCTGTAGTTTTAGTTCCGCTGTTTCTAAGTCCTGCTCAATTGCTTCGCATGAGGATATGGAACGAACATGCTGGATACGACGACGCAGCTGGTCATAATCTCGGAGTGTGACTTTTTCACCAGTTCCTAGTCGGGAATAGAGAGCATTCCGACGGTGACGGACGTCTTCGGGTAAAGGTCCGCGTGGTTGGGAACGGTGGCGGTTTCGAGACATGAATTTAGACTACTCGGAAAAAGGGACGGGGCAGAAAGAGGGTGGTGCTTCCTGATCAGTGTAGGAAGCACCACCCTGGGAGGATCTTCTCTCTGCGGGGAGAGAGCTTAGCGGACGGTGTATGTCACCATGCTCGGCGTATTGTTCACATTCGATCCAAGATAAATGCGGTACAGCCCTGGCATGACGACGAACCTGTCGGCTTGAGTATTCCAGTAGGCGAGTTGTCGAGGCTCAACTGTTATGGTGACGGTCTTGGTTTCTCCCGGGCAGAGGTAGATCTTGCGGAATCCAGCAAGTTCCTTCGGGGGAACAGGAATACCCTGCTGGGAGGGCTTACCGATGTAGATCTGCGGAACAGTTGCGCCGGCGCGTTTACCGGTATTGGTGACGGTGAACGTTACCTTGATGGGAGCGTTCTTAGCACCGGAGGTCTTGTATAGGCGTGGTGTTCCATAGGCAAAGGTGGTGTAGGAAAGACCATAGCCGAAGGGGAAGAGTGGTATTTGGTTATTCGCCACATACCAGCGGTATCCCACAAAGACACCTTCACTGTAGATGGGTTTAAGTCCTAGCGGTTTACCGGGGAACTGCTCGCGAGTGTTGGCGGGCCACTGGCCATCTTCCTGCGGGAAGGTTTGTGTGAGGTGGCCGGAGGGATTCACATCACCGTAGAGTAGCGCTGCGGTTGCTTTGCCGCCGGCTTGCCCAGGCTGCCACATATTAAGTACTGCAGCAACGTTATTTAGCCACGGCATAGCAATAGGGCCGCCGGTATTGACAACCACAATCGTGTTTTTATTAGCTGCCGCAACCTTTTCAATGAGTTTGTTCTGGTGTGACAGAAGTTTGATAGTAGGTCGGTCCGCTGCCTCCATTGTGAGGTTAGTGACGAAGACGATGGCGGTGTCGGCTTTCTTTGCCTCGCGGGCAGCCTTTTGTAAGTCAGTTCCTAGAGAATAGGTGACTTTTGCACCGTGAGAGCGCTTCGTAATTTCGTCTAACGCTGTATCGGTCTTGGTGGGTTTGACGTTGGATGAGCCGCCTCCGCCCACAGCGAATTTAGCGGAGTCGCCGAAGACTGCAATATGGCGTGCTGTTTTATCGCTGAGAGGAAGAGCAGCATTCTGGTTTTTGAGGAGTACTGCGCCTTGCTCTGCAATCTTTTGCGCAGCGGTATCGCCGCGGTCTACGTTGATGGGGTGAATGTTCTTGGTGCGGTCGAATATGCCGAAGCGGAACATGACGGTGAGTGTTTCTTGGACACGCGCATCAATATCCTTTTCGCTGAGCCGTCCTTGCTTAAGGGCTAAGCGGACAGCTGGTTCGAGAGACGTGAAGGTTTGCGGCATCTCGACGTTGAGGCCGTTTTTGTAGTCTTCAGTTGACCAGGATGCGGGGAAATCTGTTACGACATAGCCATTAAAACCCCATGCATGGCGAAGGTATTTAGTAAGGGTGTAGTAGTTGGAGCACCCATGTGTTCCGTTAATGGAGTTGTAGGAGCACATGACAGAACCTGGATGTGCTTGCTCCACAGCCATTTCAAAAGGCTTCATGTAGATCTCGTGGAGTGCTCGCTCAGGTACTTCAGAGTTACTGATGAGTCGAGAAGTTTCCTGATTGTTAGTAACGTAGTGCTTCAAGGTTGCAATTACTCCGGCAGATTGCATGCCTTTGACGTTGGCGGTGGCCATGGTACCGGATAGGTAAGGATCTTCTCCATAGTATTCAAAACCACGTCCGCCCAAGGGGTTACGGGCGATGTTAAAACCAGGACCATAAAGTTGGTCGGTTCCTAAAGCGCGTGCTTCTTCGCCTGCAACGCGGCCTTCAAGACCTGCTATTGCGGGATCCCAGGAAGAAGCATAGGTAAGCGGAGCGGGGAATTTTGTCGCATGATTTTTGCCATTGCGAACGCCGGCAGGACCATCAGACTGGACAAATTCGGGGATTCCCAATTCTGGAATGGGGGGAATGTATCCAGTGGCAGGAGTATGTGGACCGGTGAGTTTAGTTCCTGAAAGCATATGGATCTTTTGGGATAGGTCCATTGCCGAAACAAGTTTGGCGGCACGTTGTTCGGGACTGAGGGAAGTATTCATCCAAGGGCGCGATGATGCCTCTGCAGCACTACTTGTAAAAGAAGGAGTGAGCGCTATAACAGTGGCAATACCCAAGGTGAAAAGTCCTCGTGCAGTTTTTTTCTGGGAAGTAGACATAGGCTATAGCACGTCCTTATGGAGAATGGGTGGTCACCTTTTACACTATGCTTTTAAGTGGGAAAAAGAGAGCTAATAGTGACACGTTTGCCATTTTTAGTAAATATAGTGAACTATTTTTTCCCGTTTTATCACATAAAAAGTAGCAAATAGAGAGAGCCCCTCCGTGTGAGGAGGGGCTCTCTCTATTTACCTTAAACGGTAACCTAATGAATACTATGGCTTACTTGAAGACGGAGTTGACGACGTCCAGCTTGTTGATGGTGGGGTCGTTCTTCTTCCAGTCGCAGCCGCAGGGGCCAGCAGTCTGCAGGGCGTCGAGGACGCGGAGGACCTCTTCAACGGAACGTCCGACAGAATCCGGGGTGGCGGAGACGTACTGAATCTTGTTCTCGGGGTTGACGATGAAGGTGACGCGGTCTGCAACACCGTCAGCGTTCTCTACACCGGTAGCCTGAACGAGTTCGTGCTTGATGTCGGCGAGCATCGGGAAGGGGATTTCGAGGAGCTTGTCGTTGGTGGCACGCCACTGGAAGTGGGAGAACTCGGAGTCGATGGAAGCACCCAGAATCTGGCAGTCGCGGTCGAAGAACTCATCGTTCAGATCGCCGAAGGCCTTGATTTCGGTGGGGCAAACGAAGGTGAAATCCTTGGGGTAGAAGAAGATAACGCGCCACTTGCCCTTGAAGCTGTTGCTGTCGATGGTCTCGAAGTAATCCTCGGGGACCTCAGCGTTAATGTCGTGAAGATTGCCTCCCTTAAGTGCGGTTAGGGAGAACTCGGGGAATTCGTCGTCGATAGTAAGCAGAGCCATCTTGTACTCCTTCTGATACGTACCAATTATCAATCACCATGTTTTGGTGATTTCTTAGTCATTATCTTTCGCTTTCGGAATTGAAAAGTCAAGGTTTTAAGAGTGTATAATAATAATTACTATGGCTAATCAATCGTATCAACCAACCATTGCCCATCTCCGTGCCTTCGTGGCAATCGCGCACCATCGTCATTTTGGTGCTGCCGCACAGAGTCTCGGAGTTTCCCAACCGTCACTGTCGCAATCACTTGCGACCCTGGAGGAGGGGATTCATCGGACATTAATTGAGCGTTCTACGCGACGAGTTATTGTCACCCAGGAAGGGGAATCTCTTCTCCCGTACGCGGAAGCTGTTATAGCCGCCGCAGATCACTTTAAGGCCGCCTCGCAGGGACTTGGAAATGGGCTTGAAGGGGATCTCACTATTGGTCTTATTCCTACAGCTGCACCCTATATTCTGCCACAGGTATTGAGCTTAGTAACGCAAAATTATCCCAATCTCGCGATGACTGTTATTGAAGATCAAACGGCACGGCTGTTGGAGAGTCTTCGAGCTGGAAAAATTGATGTGGCACTTCTTGCACTTCCATTGTCAGAGACGGGATTTAACTATATCCCCATCTACCAAGAAGATTTTGTATTAGCTCTTCCTAAAGGTCATCCACTAGAAGGTCGCACTGATCTGCCCACCAGTGTACTTCGAGAAGTCCCTCTTCTACTCCTTGACGAGGGACACTGCCTACGTGACCAAACGATTGATTTATGCCATTCAGTAGGAGCATCGGTCGGCAAATCCAATACGCGCGCTGCCTCACTACCCACTATTTTGCAGTGCGTCTCCGCAGGAATGGGTGTTACCCTTATACCCGCTTCCGCTATTCCCGTTGAAGGATACATGAAGGGGATAACGATTGCGCGTTTCGCCGACCCGGTACCAGGTCGCAAAATGGGTCTCGTCTATCGCTCCTCGTCCACACGTGGCGGGGATTGGGAATCACTTGCGCGCACTATCGGTGAAGCTTTCATTAAGACAGTACGACCACGAAATCAGCGTAACTACCGGCGACGCTAACTATGAAAGATAGCCATGAGTACCCAGGCGCATAATATTACTTAATGCCAAGAATACTCATAATGGCGTCATACCAGTGAGCAGGAAGTTTATACAGTATTGCACTGTATTTCAAAGACTCGGGAATAAAGAGTTCTTGTTGTCCGGACTCAATAGAAGCAATAACTTTGTCTGATATTTCTTCCTCTGTAGGAGTATGGAGGATAGATGAAGCCCATTTCTCAGCAGTCGATTGCTTATTAGACGCGTAGTAGCTGCAAACGGTAAGGGTTTTTACAGCTGATCCTTTTGAGACAAGATCACTGCGAAGAGATCTCATAAAACTACGCGGTTCATGCTTTTCACCTGCATAATCTTCTTGTGATATGGGGCCGTTTACGGCAGATACAGAACTGAGTGACACGATATGCCCATGGTCACGGTCGAGCATGTGGGGGAGGAAAGCTTGAGTTACAGAAGATAGCCCTGTGGAATCAGCATGCGGTCCAGAAGTAAGCGGTGCGCTAGCTAGGTATGATGACGCTGAGGTTGGGATAGCTCTAGCTGCATGGATAAGAATATCTACATCTTCGAATTCTTCGAGAACCTGGCGAGCGATATCGTCTACCGCCTGTGTATCGGAAATATCAACTAAATATCCCGCAGCTTTACATCTCATCTTCGTGAGGCGAGCGACAGTTTCATCAAGAGAATCTTGATTGTCGTCCCAGATAATAACGGCTTTAGCGCCACGACGTGCACACTCTTCAGCTATAAGACGTCCGACGCTACTAGATCCACCGGTAATAAGAACAACACGTCCAGAAATTGCAGTGCCATCAGTTGGCGAGATTTTTTTGATGAGATTTTTAACCGCATTCTCAACCATGGCTGGTCCACCATTTTTAAGTAGTGGAAGAGCGTCTTTAATAACCTGCATAGGTACGTGCCCCATGTGAATCCCTTTCCGCAGTACTCGTTATTACCATTAATGTAACGCCAATGTTGATCATTCCATATCAACCACACTAGTCGTTACCGAACACAGATAGTTTCAAATACTGGCGAAGTACTCAAGGTCCGCAAAGGAAACGAATATTCAAGGGAAACCAGTCTCAAGGATAACGATGGAAAGACACCATAGTGGACGTTTGTGGTAAGCGATAAGACAAGCCACGGTGAAAACCATGATGAGAATAAAAATCGATAAGCTCGTCTCTACACTCTAAGGTGAGAGGGAGATCAGGCCGTGGAGGGTAGTTAAGAAGTGCTGTAGCCAGTCCATGCCCTCGAAACTTGGATGAGACAGCAAGACACGAAAGATAACACTGGGCGTTAAAACCACGTGCCCTTTTTGCTAGGAACGCTTCGTAATAGTAACGCCACGTGTGCTTCCCTAATAATCCCCACAGTGTCGGTACTGAGCGAAGAGCATGCTGTGCCGCGTGTACTCGATTTTTCCACGAGGTAAAAAGATGGTTAGGACTGTTGAGGTAGAATGCATTTTCTACTGTCCACAAAGCTACGCCCGCAACCTGTGGTGCTGCTAATTCATGTTCTTTCTCATGCTGCGGATCTGTCACCGCGACCATGAGTGTACCGTCTGCGAAGGCTTCCTCCGCCCAATGCGTGACGAGCGGTAAAGAAGCAGTTGCACGATCACTATCAGCGGGGAAAAGCCACGCTAAATACGGTTCAACAGGACCAAAAGACTCTGCTACAATCCTTGCTGCAGAAGGGATCTCATCTTTTTGGGCAGGACGTAGAATGAATCCCGTCGGATGCGTACTCACGACTCAACTCAATCCTTTACCTTTTATTGCGTTAAATCCTTCACGGTCAGAGACTGAAAATAGACTTCTCCTCGTGTATTGGACTCGGCACCGTCAACAACAGCATCAATAACCCATGAATGGTCTCCCTGCGGATCGCAAATAGTTTGGCGAACATTCCAGGTAGAACCGTTATCCGAACTATCAATGGTGATAAAACGGGCACTCCTAGCATCTTGGTCGGTAAGAATATCGTCATACTCAGCCCAGTATGGTTCTGTCTCCTCATACCAATCTGGAAATTCCTCTGCGATTCTCTCATCAAGTTGTGCAAGGGTTTTCGTATCGTCCAATGCGAGCAGAGATACATGACGAAACATCACAGTACGGATAAGTCGTTCAAAAAGATACCGATTATCGGTAAGGGCTGGCGGGGGAGTAGTGGCATCCCGCTCCTCTTCAGTAGGAACACGACCCGCTTGTAGGGCCTCCCACTCTGCTAAGAGAGAATTATCAACCTGTTCGATGAGTGAACGTAACCAGTCGAGAATGTCGCGTATTTCATCGGTGATCTTCTCTGCAGGAATAAGATGACGCAGTGTGTTATAGCAATCAGTGATGTAACGCAGGACAGTACCCTCTGCCCGAGAAATACCGTACGTTGCAATAACATCACCAAACGTCATCCCATTTTCAACCATTTCTCGGACGACAGACTTAGGGGATAATTCCCACTGACGCGCCCATGGGTGCTCTTCCCGATAACTATTAAGAGCAGCGGACAGTTCCTCAGCGAGTGGCTGTGGCCAGGTAATCTCATCTAACTCTGCCATCATTTCTTGATAGCTCACACCGTCGTCACGTAGTATCTGAGCCCGCTCATTTCGCAATTTCTTCTGCTGCGCATACAACAGTGGATAAGGATTCTCCACAATGGACTCCACAACCGAGAGAACCTGCAGTGGATAGTCAGGCGAATCTGTATCAAGAATTGTTAAATAGGCAAGTGCAAACGGGGCTAATGGCTGGTTAAGAGCTAACTCATGCGGTAAATCGCCACTAATATGCACCCAGCGATTATCCTCAAAAGGCTCAGCCTGACGTGTCACAACATCAGATTTTTCTAGTCCGCGAAACAGTTCAAACGCTTCCAATGCAAGAGCCCGCTGCTGTGCACGGGTTACAAAACTATTCGTAATGAGATGCTTGGTGTTCTCGAATAACGCACCCGGCCGCTCAATAAGGTTGAGGAGCATACTTGCCGTCATGTGCATACGGGGGACAAGTGTTTCCGACTCTGCTGTAGTGAGTTTCTCAAATGTTTTCTCATTCCAGCTGACAACGCCAGGCTCTTTCTTTTTCTTCTTCTGCTTTTGGCCCTTTCGGGTGGCACGTAACGCTTCAATCTCATCAAGCGGCGCCTGTACGATAACGAGACCTTCCGTATCAAACCCGGCGCGTCCTGCCCGTCCTGCAATTTGTTGAAACTCGCGCACTTTTACAATGCGCTGGCGGTGTCCATCAAATTTAGCTAAACCACTGAAAACTACGGTGTGGATAGGAACATTAATACCCACACCGAGGGTATCTGTACCGCAGATGACTGGCAGCAATCCAGCCTGTGCAAGACGTTCCACTAGTCTCCGATATTTAGGGAGCATACCGGCATGGTGTATCCCCACACCATGCAGTAAAAGGCTGCGTAGTGAGACACCAAAACTTGTGGAGAAACGGAATCCGCGTAATGCTTCTGCAATACGTGCGCGTTGTTCCTTAGTAATGAGTGCAGTTGATTTCAGCTGATTTGCGTAGTCGAGAGCTTCCCGCTGTGTGAAGAACACAATATAGAGTGAGCCCAATCCTTCTTCGAGGAGGGACAATACTGTCTCATTCAGAGGGGAGCGAGAGTACCGAAAAGTGAGGGGGACAGGGCGTTCCACTCCACCAACTTCAGTGACAACACGGCCCGTACGTTGCTGAAGCCCCTCTTTCCAGAGCTGAGTGTTGCCCAATGTAGCAGATAGTAAAACAAACTGTGTATGGGGGAGTTCGATGAGCGGTACCTGCCACGCCCATCCGCGATCTGGGTCAGCAACAAAATGGAATTCATCCATAATGACCAACCCCACAGGGCACTGATCCCCTTCGCGCAATGCTTTATTAGCAAGAATTTCTGCCGTGGCACAAATAATAGGTGCAGTGGGATTAACCGTTGCATCCCCCGTCATCATGCCTACATTAGATGCACCAAATATCTTGCACAAGGCAAAGAATTTCTCATTGACCAGTGCTTTTATTGGAGCAGTATAAAAACTTATCTGATTGTGGGTAAGTGCCCACCAATGCGCGAATGTGGCGACAAGACTCTTCCCGGAGCCTGTAGGAGTAGACAGGATAAGATGATCGCCAGCACTGATGGTGAGGAAAGCCTCGGATTGGGAAGGATATGGTGTAATTCCCGACTCTTCTAGATATCGCTCAAAACACTCAATGACAGACGTATCAAGAAGGGAATCAGGGCAGTCAGAGAGCTCGGAAAGATAATCAGCTAAGCAAGGAGTAGAGGAAGGCACAGACTATGCGTCGCCTTCCTCATGCGGTGGATCAGTTCGGGAATCCACTTGCGAGAGGAACTTTTCCAGTTCTGCACCAAGCTTGTCGGAATTTTTAATATCCTCCGCAAAGATTTTCAGATCTGCCTCCGCAGTCTTTTTACGTTCGTGTTCTTCTTTAAAAGAATCGTAGGTTTCTTCCATAGCGCGAACTACTGCAACAAGCTCAGGATTGTCATCGATTTGCTCATTAACATCGTTCATGAGCTTATCCGCGTCTTTTTCAAGTGCACCGATAGGAATAGATAAATGGCCGAAACTCTGTAGCACGTGAAGAAGCTGAACTGCGGCAGGTGAGTAGCGGGATTGCGCAAGATAATTAGGAACTTGAGACGTAAACCCGTCTATATGGAAATTCTCTTCTTGAAGAGAGTAATCGAGATAAGCATCAAAACTTGCGGGAAAACGCATAGAGCCTTCCCATTGGGAAATATCATCACTCTCATAGTGTTGAGAACCATGGTGGAAACAGGGCGCTTGACGAGTATGCGGAATACCCATTGCTGCAGAGCACAGTCCAATGATCTGTGTAACACCATAGGACGATAGAATACTGGACAGTTCGCGGGCTAATTGATCCCAGTACAAATCAGGCTCCGCACCTTCAAGAAGGAGGAATGGGTGGCCAGTATTGTCATACAGCATCCACAGTTGTAGGTCATGCGGATGGCAAGCTTCAAGCTTCCCATCACACATCAGTAATGCTGGACGTCTATTGGTGTATTCAATAATCGCATCCGCGGTAAACTGTGCAACGAGTTCTTTTTCTAGCGATCCTAGAAGATGTTGAGTGGTAATTAGTAATGCATCACCAGCATCAACGAATCCTGTTAAACCGTGTACGAAGGGCACGTTGTCAACACCATCGGGAAGTGTCGGACGTGGAAAGTGTAATTGATACAGAGAATCAGGCATGTCGTCACTCCTTTCTAGGCGGACAAATAGATTAGCGCTCTCTATTACGAGCATACTTGGTTAATGATCTGCTAGCTTTCTAATGTCAACATACGCTGGCTTAACGACAAATCCAATGGGCGCTACCTCCTGCAGAGATGAAACCTCTCGAGTAGATTGGGAATATGAAGATTCGATGCACACGGATAACCCGTGCTGTTCTCGCTCTTTCTATGGTGGCATCACTAGTTTTTATTCCAGGTTGCGGATCGCACCATACAAAGAGCGATAACTCTGCAGCACGTAGTACGACAACGGAGCGTCCTGACAAGCGCTCTGCCGGGCGTAATCACTCTTCGCATCGAGATAGTGTAGAACATTCTGATAGTTCTTCACCTGGTGATGACTACCCTTCACACCATGACGAATCCCATAGAGATTGGGTAGCGTTTCTCCAAGATCCCGCTAACTATCTTTTAGAGAAAGGTGACTTTCCTCAAGGCTATGTAGCCCGCACATTGAGCCTGACAGAAAGCGGTAAAGCTATCCAGGATGTGGGGCGGGCTGGAGTAAGTGTCGAGAATTTCCCAGAATCCTGTAATGGAGCTGCCGGACGTATTGGTACCGCTAACGATCGGATAGCTATACAAATGGCATCCAAGCAGAATCATTCACTCACACTAGTTGTTATTAATAGTTCTGATCCCAATGCTGCGGTGTCTACGTGGGCACAAAAAAATAATCAATGCCCCACGTTTTTGTCTCAAGAAAATGGAGTGACATCAACAGTCACTGTGGAGAACACGCATAGCCCAGAGGTTAGTGGTGCTCATAGTGTGGGCTACCTGGTAAAAACAAAAACGACTAATTTGCGGGGGACTACTACTCAAGAACAGCTTCTTTATGCTGTTCCGATGGGTGAAGTCGTCATAGAAGTTATGGGGATGAATTTTGGTGGACCCGTCAACCGTCGTGAGGTTGATGAAGTTTTACAGCAAGCTGTCGCAAGAAGTAGTGAGATCCATAAGCAGGCTACTGTAGCAACAGAGCATAAAAAGCATTCAGCATCAGTTCAGTAAGCAATATGTCTGTGTATTCACAATTTTGTCGTTGTGTGGACAAGTGATGGTTGTACGGGGATATCACCTATTAGTGTGACGCTTCTCTGACACAGTAGGTGCATGCATCGCACGATTTCTTCACCGGGGAGCCTAATTGCACAGCTCCCATATTTCTATGGATTCGATCTTCAAGACTCACTCATTATTATTACGACGACGTGTACTACTCACCTGGTGGGTCCACTTATTCGTATTGATATACCACACGAGAAATATATGGACGATTGTCGAGTGACGATCACGCGAGCCTTACGCCAGTTATCTGATCGCGAATATAGTGAGCTCATTATTGTGTTGGTTAGTTCTCATTGGGATTCAGATGGTGCACTATACGCTGATGAAATAGAGGAATTATGTGAGGATACAGCATATAAAACAGGATTTACCATTCGAGATTTCTACATGGCGAGAAGCTGTCATCCACAAGATCGCTGGGTATCTCTTTTTACAGGAGAGCAAGGAAAAGTTTCGCAGGAACCTTTAGCAAGAGATTCTCACATTCCTGCTGATGATTCTTTAAATGTCTTCACAACGGCAGAATATTTATTATCACGGGAAGATACGCGTCATTCTTTAGAAGAGCACATTAATGACACCTCTTTATTATCTGCGTGGGAAGTACGATCATCCCATGTAGCTTTTCTCCCTCTTCCTACCCACGATGAACTCTATACATATTTAGATTTCTCTCCTACGACGTCGGTTAAAGATAAGGCCGCAGTCTCTCTGCATCAATTTTTTCTTCGCACTATAGAGTCTTATCAGGGCGCAGATGGTCTTATCTCCCTACTTGTAGACGACAAAGCAGAGCGGTGGGTTGCCTGGATGTGGGTACTTTTACCCACATTAGACTTGTCTACACGACCTTATGTACTACTAACAGTTGCTTTATGGCACTATATGCACGGTGACGGATTCCGAACTCATACTCTTCTTGACCAGGCGGAATCGATAGACCCGACGTGCGCGAGTGTGATTACGCTACGACAGTTACTCAATCTCTGTGTAGAACCAGCCGCTATACGAACCGTTATTGATGAAATTGCAGGATCTCAATAGAAGACTGTGTCAATGAGTTAGCGATTTTTGTGTGCAGCGAAAGCGCGATCGCCTAGCCCTTGGGTGAAGTTCCACGCATCGCTAACAATCTCTTCAATATCAGTATGCTGCGGATTCCATCCAAGTTCTTGCTTAGCTTTATCCGACGAGGCTATTAACGTGGCAGGATCACCCATACGACGTTGCGCAATTTCGGCAGGAATAGGACGGCCGGTAACTTTACGACAAGCCTCTACTACTTCCTTAACGGAAAAACCTTCTCCAGAACCCAAATTAAAAATAGAATGCTTACCAGCAGGGGATTTTTCTAAAGCTAAAATGTGTGCATTAGCTAAATCAAGAACATGAATATAGTCGCGAACACACGTGCCATCCGCGGTAGGCCAGTCATCTCCGAAAATGTAGATTTTATCGCGATATCCCATGGCCACTTCCAAGACCAACGGGACAATATGGGTTTCTACTCTACGATTTTCGCCTGCACCATGGTAAGCACCAGCAACGTTAAAGTAGCGAAGTGACGTTGCTGTTAGAACATAGGCATTGCAGTATGAGGTGATGGCCATATCGATAGATAGCTTCGTCGCTCCGTAAGGGTTAGTAGGACGAGTAGGCATATCTTCTGTAATAGGCACAACGTCCGGTTCTCCATAAGTGGCAGCGGTTGAGGAGAACACTAAACGAGGAACACTGTTATCGCGGATCGCATCAAGTAGAGCCAGTGTAGTTACAACATTGCCCTGCCAGTACTGATCCGGTACTTCACACGATTCCCCAACAAGGGAACGAGCTGCGAAATGGAGGACGCCATCGTAGTGCTCTGCAGAAAGAACATCCTGCGCGATGTCTTTAACATCGCCCTCGATAAAACGTGTTCCTGCTGGAACGGCATCTCTGGTACCAGTGGATAAGTTATCGATAATAGTGACGTCGTGACCGCGTTCTACGAGAACAGTAGCTACGCAGCTACCAACGTATCCGGCTCCACCAGTAACCAGTAATTTCATTTACTACCTCTTTACAGGTTCAACGTAAAACGCGTGTGCCATATCGTTAGGAATGGTAATCCATTCTCCACCTAGCGAACGCAAGGAAATAATGCCACTATTTTCTTTCACACTAACACGTGCACCGGGACCAACCTCATTGGCGATAAGACTATCGACAAGGTCCTGGTCAGTTTGTGCAATTTCTCCTACCTGACGCAGCGTAACAATAGCGGGGTCGTCCCCAAGATCAATTTCAGTAAGACGAGGATAGATAGAGAGATCCTCGCTATCAGCCGAAATTTTATCTAGCCCAGGAATAGGATTGCCATAAGGAGATCGATGTGGATGGTCCAGTACATCCATGAGATGACGCTCTACATTCTCACTGATGACATGCTCCCAACGGCACGCTTCATCGTGAATCTCTGCAACATCCATGCCGATAACGTCAACAAGAAGACGTTCTGCAAGACGGTGCTTGCGCATTACTGCAACAGCAATTTCACGTCCTTTATCGGTGAGATGCAGCTCTCTGTTGGCTTCAACGGTGAGAAGTCCATCGCGCTCCATACGTGCTACTGTCTGACTGACAGTAGGACCTGACTGCTCAAGGCGTTCGGCGATACGAGCGCGGAGCGGAGTAATACCTTCCTCTTCGAGTTCAAGGATGGTCCGCAGATACATCTGAGTAGTATCAACAAGCTCTTTCATATGAGAGTTTTTCTCCTTAATGAGCAGACCGGATTAATAACACATTAGCCATATTTATCTTAGGACAAAAATACATAAAGACCCTGCCTAAAAGACTTTCATAAGAAGAGAATCTAGACAGGATCTCTGCGATTTCGCTAGCAGCTAGCGCAAAATTGAGGGTTAACTGGCGTAAGCACGAAGGTGATCAATATCTTCGCTTTCACGAAGACGCTCGAGCACCGTTCGTTCAATCTGGCGTACACGCTCACGCGATAGCCCAAATTTCTTGCCAATATAGTCGAGCGTGTGAGTTTCGCCATCTGCGAGACCATAACGCCACCGTATGACGTTGCGCTCACGTTCGCTAAGACCCTCTAAAACGGCGTGGACATCATCAGCCATGAAGCGAGTCATCGTGTATTCGACAGCATCTAATGCATCGTCATCCTCGATGAAAGACCCCAAAGGAGAGTCATCGTCAGAACCCACTTTGGTATCGAGGCTAATAGGATCGCGTGCTTTATCGACTAAATCAAGAATTTTTTCAACTGGAATACCAGACTCTTCCGAAATTTCTTCCCACGTAGCTGGGCGACCTAGCTGCTGGTTAAGTTCTCGCTTAATGCGCGATATCTTATTGAACTGTTCTACAAGGTGAACAGGAAGACGGACAGTACGGGTCTGTTCCGCCATGCCTCGCGTGATGGCTTGACGAATCCACCAGGTGGCATACGTGGAGAACTTAAATCCCTTGGCATAGTCAAACTTATCTACAGCACGAATAAGGCCAAGATTTCCTTCTTGAATGAGATCAAGTAGTGGCATGCCGCGTCCGGTATAACGTTTTGCCAGCGATACAACAAGGCGAAGATTCGCTTCAAGAAGTTGTTGACGAGCTAGTTCACCATCGCGGGCAAGCATACGAAGCTGAGCACGACGAGTAGCTCCATATCGTGGATGTTCCTTGAGTAGGTGATCCGCATAAATCCCTGCTTCAATACGTTTGGCTAGCTCTACCTCTTCTGCAGCAGTCAGCAATGGCCGTTTACCGATTTCATTAAGATAGACACGAACAAGATCCGCTGTTTGTGAAGGGCGGTCGAGATCTTGTCCTTGTGTTCTATCAACGATTGCGGTTGCTGCGGTGCCTGAGGTCATGAGGATCCTCCTCATCATGATGTCGATTCACTCAGTTCAACGCATAACCGGCCAAAAGAGTTCCCAAATTAGGAAATTAATTACAGCGTAATGATTCCGTGCAGGTAGAGAGTATAGAGAGCCTGACAAATAGCTGAACGAAAAACAGTCCAGTCCTCATTCTGAACAGTGCACAACAGTTGTGCCGTTTCTCCGGCTGAAAGTCCTTCTCGGGAAAGACCATTAAGAAACGCACGAAGAGACTCATCAATCGTATGACGGAAGCTGGGCATGTCAGCACGAGACACGACAAGGCTGCTCGTTGTCGTACCTTGTCCCTGCAGTGATGGGGTTGCAGTCTCTATAAAGACAGTTTGCGGGGATAAAGCGAAATGTTGTGATAAGAGGTTCTCGTCATCCCATCGCTGAAGATTATCCCATCTTTCCCAGCGGGCAAGACATTCTGCAGCAAGAGCATCTCCAGAAGGAGTAGTGAGTTCCTCAATCATAAGACTTGACGGTTTCGTCGTTTTACGAAGGAAAATGATGCCGAAGCCCACACCTTCTACATTGTTATCACTGAAGTGAGTAAGCCAATCGGCAGCATAGTTGTGCCACTGTGGATCTGCAGGGTCTCTACCGGAGTCTTTCATCCATGTAGAGACGTAGAGAGCCGGATCTACACAGTCTCGTTCGACAATCCATGCATCGACACCATGAGGGGCTATCCAGCTCGACAAGCGAGCGCGGTAATCTTCATCAGAACAATGTACCCATGCTCCTAATATGGTGGCGTGTCCTCCCTCTTTAAGGTGAAGTGGAGCATTCTCAATCATTAGTTGGGTAGCCCCATCAAGATCTAAACTTGAATCTCTATAGGAGTGGGTTATGTGTTGTGAGGCAACGACAAATGGAGGATTTGCGACAATGGCATCGAATTGTTGATCATGTACTGGCTCAAACCATGATCCCTGTCGGATATCTACCATTGTCTGTGCAGTAGCAGAAGAATCATCGCGGGATGCTACGGGAATCTGGTTTATAGCCAACGTAGCCTTTGCTAATTCACAACACCGTGGTGAAAGATCCGTTGCCACAATGTCATTAGCGTAATGTGCTGCGTGAAGAGTCTGAATTCCACAGCCTGTTCCTATATCTAGAAGAGAATTAACTGGCTCAATAGGAGTTGACCGCAATAGCGACAGGGATGCTTCTCCTACTCCTAAAACATGGTCGTCATGGGTTTTTGCAGGGAAAAGAGCCCCATCGAGATCTGAAAACACCCACTGTACTCCAAAACCTGTATCTATAGGACGAACATCAAGTGACACTTGATAATTCATGCCGTCACTAGATGTAAAAAGAGCACAATTCAGAAAACTTGCGAGGGTGTCATCATCTTGTATGCGGAAGAGAGCACCAATATCCTGAGCACTCATCGAATCGCCTAAAAGGAGTAGGCGTACAAGCTGTGCCAAGTCGTGCGTGTCATTATCTCTACTATGGTCAGTAGCAAGCCATACCGGTACCGGTTCATGACGGAAAAGTGCGCTAAAAGCTACATCGCCCAGTAAATCGTGCAGTCCATCAATTGTGTAGTTAAGACGAATAAAAGTCTGCCGGAGAGTATCAATAACAGTATGAGGAATAGTCACGTCACTTATTCTGACATAGTTCGAACTAACCAGGTGCCAACCTTACAGACATAAACAGTGGAAAGAGTGGATGGATAACATAAATTGGAGGACAATGTAGCCTGTGAGTACAGCGAATGATGTTTTAGAACGTCCTGATGTTGACGTTGAAGAAAAAACTACCGATGAAGCTCCTAAATATTTTCACTATGTCAAGAAAGACAAGATAGTGGAAAGTGCCGTTACGGGAAGCTACGTAGTTGCCTTGTGCGGTGAAGTCTTCCCGGTGACACAAACACCCAAGCCGGGATCACCCGTCTGCCCAGAATGCCAGCGAATCTACGATACGTTGCAAAAATCTCGATAATTGTACTTATGGTGTGAGAATCTAGAAAGCGGGAGGCTAGCGTTATTGCTAGCCTCCCGCTTTTATTTTCTGATGTTGTTTCTAGTCCAGATAATCGCGCAAAACTTGGGATCGTGAGGGGTGACGGAGCTTAGACATAGTCTTGGACTCAATCTGGCGAATACGCTCGCGAGTAACTCCATAAACTTGACCAATCTCATCAAGAGTACGAGGTTGGCCATCAGTAAGACCAAAACGAAGCCGTACAACACCCGCTTCGCGCTCAGACAGGGTATCTAAAACATCCTGTAGTTGGTCCTGCAGCAAGGTGAAAGACACAGCGTCAACAGCAACAACCGCCTCAGAGTCCTCGATGAAATCACCGAGTTGGGAATCGCCTTCATCGCCAATAGTTTGGTCAAGAGAGATAGGCTCACGCGCGTATTGTTGTATTTCCAATACTTTTTCAGGAGTAATATCCATCTCTTTAGCAAGTTCTTCTGGAGTAGGTTCCCTACCTAGATCCTGTAGAAGTTCTCGCTGAATACGACCGAGCTTATTAATAACCTCAACCATGTGCACAGGAATACGGATAGTACGCGCCTGATCTGCCATAGCACGGGTAATGGCTTGGCGAATCCACCAGGTGGCATATGTGGAGAATTTATAGCCCTTGGCATAGTCGAATTTTTCAACAGCGCGGATAAGACCGAGGTTGCCTTCTTGGATAAGGTCAAGGAAGGCCATGCCGCGGCCAGTGTAGCGCTTAGCTAATGACACAACGAGACGAAGGTTGGCCTCCAAAAGATGATTCTTCGCTTTGTCTCCATCTCGAATGACGAGTTTAAGATCGCGGCGTTGTGAGGGTAGAACTTTCTCTCCTCCGGCTTCCAGCTCTTTCAAAAAGTGCTCAGCATAAAGGCCGGCCTCGATACGCTTAGCGAGATCTACCTCTTCTTCCGCATTGAGCAGTGCTACCTTGCCGATTTGTTTAAGATAGGCGCGCACTGAATCCGCAGATGCAGTAAGCTCAGCATCTTTGCGAGCTTGTTTGAGGGCGGCAGATTCCTCTTCATCCCATACAAAGTCCTTCGGAGTGACTTTCTTCTTCTTTTTGGGAAGGGCTCTGCCCGTGGATGTCTTAGAGAGAACACGAGAAGCAGGGGAGTTGTCAATGACAGGAGTTTCTTCCTCCTCGTCATCGTCTTCTTCGCCCTCAATAACAACGTCGTTTATGTCGTCATCATCATCGTCTTCGTCTTCATCGTCATCGAGGGGTGTGACATCGTCGTCTAATCCAAGGTCGTCATCTGTAAGAGCGGCGCTGTCAAGATCATCGTCTAAATCCTCGTCGAGATCGTTGTCGAGACCCTCGTCAAGGTCAAGATTGTCATTCTCAAGTGCGTCTTCAGCAGTTTCCTCATTATTGAGGACGATGTTTTCTTCTTTATCAGTTTTCTCGGTACGTTTCTTAGTACCTTTTTTAGTGCCACGTGTAGAAACAGTTTTTGTATTTGTACGCTTACGTTTCGTCTTTTTAGCAGCTGTTTCGCTTTTCGCCTTTTTTGTTGTTTTTGCTGTACTTGACGCGCTGCGTCCAGTGCTCTTTTTTTGAGAAGCAGCTTGAGATGTTGCAGTACCAGTCGTTGCAGAATCTACATTCTTTGTTGATGCAGAAGAAGTTGGACGACGCCGCGCAGTAGTGCGACGGGTCGTTTTCTTTTTCTCTGAAGTAGTGGAGGCGGAGGTAGATTCGCTCTTAGAGGCTGCCACAAAAAACCTTTCAAGACTAGGCGAATATGACGTCAATTATTGCTTCCGCGCAATAAATACAATAAATATTCAGTGTAAATATAGGGTAAGTACACTGTAAGTACACGGGCGCGGAAAGCACACACAGCCATTGTACCGACTAGCTCATGATATTGCCGAAACACTGTTATAAGACGCGTGTCACAATGCGGTAAAACGACATGCGCAATGTGGCGATTATCAGCTAGATCTGAGATAAGACGCAGCGGTGTTGTCCGAGAAGTTATAACCGAGTAAATCTAGGGGCGAATACCGTTGGCAGCAGCATAGGCGGCACCTACAATTCCAGCTTGATTACGCAGTTCAGTAGGTACTATTGGAGTGCGAATATCAAGGTCGGGCATCCACTTTTCGTAACGGCGAGAAATGCCACCACCAGCAATAATAAGTTCCGGCCAAAAGAATTTTTCCATTCCACGAAGCATAGTGCTTACCTGTGCTGCCCACTCGGACCAGGAAAGATCCTCACGTTTTCGTACTGCTGCGGACGCATAAGCTTCAGCATCCATACCGTCCAGTTCAAAATGACCGAATTCAGTATTTGGCACGAGAATGCCATTGTAGAGAACTGCTGAACCGATTCCGGTACCAAACGTTAAAAGTACTATTAATCCTTCAACATCTTTTGCGGCACCAAAGTGTAGTTCGGCAATACCCGCTGCATCAGCATCATTGACAACCGTGATTTCCTGGCCTGGAAGATGATGCGTAAAGAGGTCTGGTACATTCGTGCCGATCCACGACTTGTCAATATTGGCAGCAGTTTTAGCAGTTTGCTGCTGAATAACGGAAGGTAGAGTGATTCCCACCGGTCCGTCCCATTCGAAGCGGTGAGTAATTTCAGCAATAACGTCGGCTACTGCATCGGGGGTAGCAGGCTTGGGAGTAGCAATTCTTATGCGTTCACCGATGAACTGCCCAGTATTGAGATCGACGAGTGCGCCTTTGATACCGCTGCCGCCAACGTCAATGCCGAATCCACGAAGTTGTGACTGGAGACCGTTTTCCGTCATGGTGTTCCTTTGCACTGGAGAAGCCTGTGAGGTCATGGTGCTCTACCAATATCTTAGTCAACATAACCTGGCAAAGATCACGCTAGAAGATACTGAATCGCTCCAGATATGATTATGGAGGGTAAAACGAGTTCTGCCAACTCTGTTGCCAGACGTAGCATAGTAAGTGACAGATCAGAGCTTCTCTGATCTTATTGCTGGCATCGTAAATAAGTGATTTTCAGAAAGACGTATCGATATGGCTGATCCTACTACCTCTTCATCTCTAATTACTCCCGCTGAACTGCGCGACTTAGCTGTTAAGATGGCGGCAAACTCCGCCCAGCTCGTTGCCCGCCGACGCGCAGAATTGCTGTCTGGAAACACTGCCAGCACGGCAACTGCACTTGGACAGCAACTTAAGACAACGGAATGCGATCCTGTCACTGTCGTTGATAAAGAAAATGAGAAAGCTCTGCGTGATTTCCTCACCAGTACTCGTCCACACGATTCAATTTTGGGAGAAGAAGGTGGGGGAGAAGTCATGACAGGTGACGAGAACGCCGTCACCTGGATTCTCGATCCCATCGATGGAACCGTCAATTTCCTCTACAATATTCCCGCATATTCAGTATCAATTGCTGCCGCTATGAACGGTAAAGTTGTCGCTGGTGCCGTCGCCAATATCGTGGGTAATGAAATCTTCTCTGCACACCGCGGAGGAGGAGCAAGCGCAATCAGTGTAGAAGACGCTCTTGCTGATCCTCAGAATGCGCGTACTGCTCCGCGTCTCAGCTGCAATGAGCCCGCCAATTTGGGGGTAACACTACTGGGTACGGGATTCTCCTACACTGCTTCAAAGCGAGCTCTTCAGGGCGCGCTCTTCTCCAAAGTGATTTCGCATGTCCGTGATATCCGTCGATTGGGTTCGGCAGCGTTGGACCTATGCTTTGTTGCAGCAGGTCGTTTAGATGCCTACTACGAGCACGGTCTACATCCATGGGATCGTGCTGCAGGTGGAATTATTGCACAGGAAGCAGGTGCCGTCACCGCTATTCCAGATCCTGCAGAGATTGGTCATAAAGGTACTCTCAACTACGCAGTAGCGCCTTCTGTAGCGAAAGAATTTCTCGCCATGATGGAAGAAGCAGGTGGTCTGCAGCCCATGCCGCTGCCTTAACACTCCCAGTTGGTGAAAATAATGGCAGGGTTCCCATCTCCTTGAGGCTAGGAACCCTGCCATTATCTTTTAGTTCAGCAAATAAAGTTAGGACTGCTCCGGCACTAAATCGATAGCACCACAGGGGCATTCTTCAACGCATATACCGCAGCCCTTGCAGTAGTCGTACTTAAATTCGTATTCGCCCGGTTTGATCTTGGTAATTGCGTTGTCGGGGCAAACACCAAAGCAGTTATCGCATCCGAAGCAGTTACCGCAGGACATGCAGCGACGTGCCTCAAATAGTGCAGAGCCTTCATCTAAACCAAGGACAACCTCATCAAAAGTAGAAGCACGACGAGCACCCTCTAGCTTCTCTCGAACCTGTACGGGGGCATCCGCGTAGTACCACGTGGAAAGGCGATCAAAAGTAGCATCTGCGTGCTTCGGAGCCGGGTGGTACTCGGTATCACGGAGGAAAGCATCAATATAACGAGCAGCTTTCTTTCCATGTCCAATAGCGACGGTTACTGTGCGCTCAGACGGAACCATATCGCCACCAGCAAATATACCGCGGTGGCCGGTCATCATTTGGTTATTCACCTGCACAACGCCATTACTAATTTCAATCTCATCATCATTTTCTACAAGCGACAGGTCGGCATCCTGCCCCAGTGCCATGATGAGAGAATCGCCCTGTAAGGTTTCATACTCGCCAGTTGGTTGAGGGAAACCATTTTCGTCGAGTTCCATTTTCTCGATCTGGATTTCGCCCTGGTCAACATGCTTGACGGTGGAGAGCCAACGCATGAGTACGCCTTCTTCTTCGGCTTCTTTTACCTCAGAATCATGGGCGGGCATTTGGTCTCGTGTACGACGGTAAAGAATGACGGATTCAGATGCGCCGAGACGGCGAGCTGTACGGGCGACGTCAACAGCGGTATTGCCACCACCATAGACATAAACGCGACGGCCAAGCAATGGCTTATCTTCAGCGTCTTCATCTGTTACGCCGCGGAGGACGGATACAGCATCGACCATATTGGCAGCAGAACCTGCTGGGATATTGACGTTTTTACCAATCTGGGCACCAACAGCAAGAAATATTGCGTCGAAATTCTCAATTTCCTTATCGACATTCTCAACTTTGGTATTGAGCTCAATGGTGACACCCATATTTTCGATGCGTTCGATTTCCGAGCGGAGAATGCCGCGGGGGAGACGGTAAGCCGGAATGCCAAATCGCATCATACCGCCAGCCTCTGGGCCTGCATCACGAATGGTGACGGTGTGTCCGGCACGACGCAAGTGATAGGCAGCGGAAAGTCCGGAGGGGCCAGCTCCGACAATGAGAACTTTTTTCCCAGTCTCTTCCTGTAGGAGGGGAACGGTCCAGCCTTCTGCGATGGCCTTATCTCCAAGGAAGCGTTCGATGGCATTAATACCTACGGCTTCATCAACCTGGCCGCGGTTGCATGCTGTTTCACATGGGTGGTAGCACACGCGTCCCATCGTTGCTGGCAAGGGATTATTAACCATAATCTCCCGCCAAGCAGCTTCGTAATCTCCCTCCTCGGCATGGTAAAGCCATTCTTGAATATTTTCACCAGCAGGACAGGCCTTGTTACAAGGAGGCAAGTTATGAACATAGACAGGGCGTTCGGTACGCCATGAGCCCGTTTCGTTTGCAAGAGAAGAACCAACTTCCAATGTGATAGCAAACGGTTCAGAGGTGTGGGCAGCACCTTTAGATTCCGGGACAGTCATGTCCTACTTCTCCTTATGTTCGCTTTTAGCATCAAGAATGTGTTGCTTATGCTTTTTCGCTTCTTTATCAGCTTGAGTCGTTTTAGCAGCGTCACGAACAGCCCTGGCAAAACGACCCTCGGGGTCATCTCCTGCTGACATCACGCGTTTAAGGACGTCATCGTCAAGACCTTCCTCATCGATCAGCCCATAGCGGCGAATATTGCGGTCAGCCATAGCCTGCAGACGAGTCAGTGTCTCCGTGTCTTTATTTTTGAAGATATGCGCAAATCGACGTTGCGGTCGTAAGTATTCTTCGACCGGCACTGGGCGACGAATTTTCATGACTGACGTTATTTCGCCAGCTTCTGCCTCATAGACCGGGAACAGGCCAGTCTGTGTAGCAAGACGGGCAAGTTTAACAGTATCGCGGGAGATTGATCCCCAACCGAGCGGGCACGGCACCAAGATATGGATATAGCGAGCTCCGTGATACTGCATAGCCTTTGTGACTTTATATTCAAGGTCACGCAGGTCAGCTACAGTTGCTGTAGCTACGTAGGGAATTTCATGAGCCATGGCAATGCGCGCCATATCTTTACCCTTACCAAACTCATTACCGGGGTGTGAACCAACTGGCTGAGTAGTAGCAGTACGTGCGGTAGGGGGTGTAGAGCCGGAGCGCTGCACACCAGTGTTCATATAGGCCTGGTTGTCGTAGCAGAGGTAGAGGACATCGTCGTTACGCTCAAACATGCCTGACAGGCAACCCATACCAATATCGACAGTGCCGCCGTCACCACCTTGTGCAATAACGCGGATATCGTCCTTGTGCTGGGCGCGCAGACCAGCAGCAGCACCTGCTGCAACTGCCGGGGCATTGCCAAATAGCGAGTGGAGCCATGGCAATGTCCAAGATGTCTCTGGGTACGGAGTAGAGAATACTTCCAGACAGCCTGTGGCATTGACGGCAATTAGCTGGCCATCTGTGACAGACATGGCTGTATCCAGCGCATAGCGGGCACCGAGGGCCTCACCGCAGCCTTGGCATGCTCTGTGACCAGATGTTAGAGAGTTGTAACGGTCGGGATCAGACTGCACAGAACGAAGTTGTTCTTCAGCAAGACGGTTACCAACTGCGTAGGAACCAACCTGGTAGAACTTAACTTTTTCACGAGCTGGAATGGAGGTCTCGCGAGTTGACGGCATGCTGGGGAGGGGAAGACTTACTTCACTCATTGTATTTACCTCCTAGTTGTTGCGGGCATTTGCCGCTTGATTAGCACGAGTATTCACGTCTCGAAGCATGTTTTCTGCCATCGGACCAGAACGGCGAACTGTTTCTTGGCGCTCAAGCTCGGCCTCCACAAGAGTGCGGTCGAGATCGAGGAAAGTAAGCGGTTCAAGCTCATTCTTCTGGGCAGAATCAAGCATGTCGTGAATGGAATGTTTGGTGATATTACGTCCGCCAAGACCTGCAATTACTTCGTACAGATCGGGATGGAGATCGGGGTCGATATCGCGGAGAGAATGGAAAATGTGGGAGGAGACGATACCACCAATTCCAACTTGGAAAGCTTTTTCAAAGCTAATGATGGTTTTGGCATTCTTTAGGGCATTTCCAACGACTTCGAAGGGGAAAGGTCGGAAGGAGCAGATGGAAAGAACACCGATTTTTTCGCCTTGTGCACGACGTTCATCAACAACGTCTTTGAGCGTTCCCACAACGGAGCCAAGAGCCACGATGATGGTGTCGGCGTCATCACAGTGATAGGTGTGAATAAGTCCACCAGATTGACGGCCAAAGATTTTCTCAAACTCTTTTTGAACCTGTGGGATAAGTTCAAGAGCTTGCTTTTGTTTGTGGTGTGCGAGGTAACGAACTTCGGTGAATGCTTCAGGACCGACCATGGCGCCAATGGACATGGGGTGTTCAGGATCGAGTACCTGGCGTGGTTCATACGGGGGGAGGAACTTAGCGACTTGTTCTTCTTCCGGGACATCTACTTGCTCGACTGCGTGAGTCAAGATGAAGCCATCCATACATACCATGACAGGTAGTGAAAGTTCCTCCGCAATACGGAATGCCTGGACGTGGAGGTCGGCAGCTTCTTGGTTTGTTTCTGCGTAAAGCTGTAGCCACCCGGAGTCACGCTGGCTCATAGCGTCAGTGTGATCATTCCAAATGTTAATAGGGGCACCAATAGCGCGGTTGGCCACTGTCATAACAATGGGAAGGCCGAGACCAGAAGCGTTGTATACGGCTTCCACCATGAAGAGCAAGCCCTGTGATGCTGTTGCAGTATAAGCACGAGCACCTACTGCGGAAGCACCAATGGAAGCTGACATAGCAGCATACTCGGACTCCACATTGAGGTACTCGCAGTCCTGGAGTTCTCCATCCTTAACTAATTTAGAAAGGGCTTCGACGATGTGAGTTTGGGGGCTAATAGGGTATGCGGCAACGACCTGTGGTTTACAAGCGGCAACAGCTTGTGCCATGGCCTGTGAGCCTTCAATTTGCTTAAGCACTGGCATGTACCTCTTCGTGAGAGAGCAGTTCCGCGGCAGCCTGAGCTGCAGCAATGTTCTTTTCTGCAATTGGCTTAGGGAACTTTGAATGAATAGCCTTCGTAACAGCTTCCATAGAGACAATGTCGGTGAAAGCAGTAACGGCACCGAGAAGAACCGCATTTGGGACATTGCGCCCCACGTATTGGAATGCGAGATCGGTAGCGGGAATAAGACGGATATGTCCAGGGATATGACTGTTGACAAGGTCGTTGAGATCTAACTCATCAAATGTTTTTGTTGAGTTGATAAGGGCATAACCGTCAGGTTTTAAACCTGAAAAGACATCCATAATTGCCAGCAGGGTGGGATCCTGGACAATGATGAGATCCGGTTCAAGTACAGGTTCGCGAGTGCGGATTTCTGTATCCCGGATACGACAATATGACACTACTGGGGCGCCGGTGCGTTCAGAGCCGAAGCTGGGGAAAGCTTGCGCACAGTGTCCATCTTCAAATGCAGCAAAGGCGAGAAGGTCAGATGCAGTAACTACACCTTGTCCGCCTCGTCCATGAATTCGTACCTCAACCATATTTAGAACTATACGGCTGAAATGGAGAGGTTACCTGTGTAGTAGCGGCGTTTATAGCGTAATTACGCTACATATATTGGAACGAATAGCATTGTTTTTAAATTTTTATATATAGAGACAATATTTCTTAGATTTGCTGTATGGGAAAGTTCTGGTAGATGAACTCCATATAGCCTTTTATCAGCTAATTTCCGTATTGTGGAATATTATTTCCATAATTGCTCTATTAAAAGGTAAGCCTATCCTAATTATTTGTAATGTACAAGTGCTTTATCTGGATCACGTGATAAACGGTATAACAATGCGGCTATGACGATCTCATAGAGGAAAATCGAGAGTGTGGAGAGAGGCTATACGCGCGTAATTTTGAGACTTGACAAAAATGCGAGAATCTCTAGCAGAGAAAGCTATGAAAAATGTTCGCATTAGCTAGCATTAGGGCCTTTCTTTCTGTAATATGCCGTTGTCGAGCTAGGCCTACATTATGTGGGTATAGGCACCATCTCGTCTCTTACTGCGACGATTAAGGAATGAATTATGGCGACTGACTACGACGCACCGCGTAATAACGACGCTGACGGTCTTGAAAGTAATTCTCTTGAAGAATTACAAGCAGGCCGCGGGGAGAACCAAGCTGGTTCTGCAGAAATTGATGAAGTAGATACTGCCGAGTCGTATGAGCTGCCTGGCGCCGACTTGTCTGATGAGGAACTTACTGTCCGCGTTGTTCCTAAACAAAAAGACGAATTCACGTGTGGTGTATGTTTTCTCGTACAGCACATTAGCCGCCTTGCGTATATCGATGAGGATGGCACCATGGTGTGCCAGGATTGTGCTGGATAATCTATTGTGCAGTTCCTTAAAGGCCATGCAAAGGAAAATCTTTGCGTGGCCTTTAGGTCTCCATAGCAATTAATGCAGCGGTACACTCAAGATCATGTCTGGACTCACACCTACCTCTTGTGTTGTTAATATCGTTCGCCTTGATTCGGAGCTTCCTCTTCCCATGCGTGCTCATCATGATGATGCAGGGGTGGATCTTTACTCTGCGGAATCTCTCACACTAGAACCCGGACAGCGACAACTTGTCCGTACTGGTATTGCTATTGAACTTCCTTTTGGGACGGTAGGTTTTATCAATCCACGTTCAGGACTTGCTGCTCGTAGTGGTCTTTCTATCGTTAATGCGCCTGGTACTGTGGATGCTGGTTACCGTGGAGAGATCAAAGTGTGCCTTATCAATCTTGATCCACAGCAGTCTATTGAAATTAAACGTGGAGATCGCATTGCACAGTTGCTGGTTCAACGTGTTGAAATGTTTACATTTAATGAAGTAGAAAAGCTTGGTGTATCCGAGCGAGGAGAGAATGGCTATGGCTCTACCGGTGGTCATTCAACGCTTGTAGAAGGCTAGTTAATGTTTGGATTCGGAAAGAAAAAAAAGAAAGCAGCACAGAAAAAGAGCGCTGTAGCAGAAGAGACAAGTGTTAAAAACGCGAGTGCTGAAGGCACGAGAGATACCTCTGAGAACTCGGTAGACAGTGTCGTCACTTCAACAGCTAGCTCCAGTAATACTGGCAGTCAGGTTCCTCCTCAGGAAGGTCCGTTTGATGAGTCAGATGGCACTATAACGGGGCTTCTCGACCCCGATGGTGAAGGACTTGGCATTCTTGATTTTGGGGCCTATGCTTTCGTTCCTCCTGTCAATACACAACTTCAGATTGAGTCATCTGAAGAACAGAACCTTGTTGTACACGTTCTGTCAGGGCAAAGCAATATTACGATAGATGCGTATGCGGCTCCTAAAACGGGGGGCCAATGGAGATTTGTCGCCTCCGAGCTAGCAGATGGTTTACGTAACCAAGGTGCAAAGGTTTCTATCCAAGATGGTCCTTGGGGCCGTGAGGTCATAGGATCCGCCGCAGAGTCCGTTATTCGTTTTATCGGTGTGGATGGCCCTCGGTGGATGCTCCGAGCTGTTATCGTCAGTAGTCCAGCAGAAGCTGAACAATCTGCTGAAATAGCACGCACAATGTTGAGCCATACTGTAGTACGTCGTGGTACAAATCCCATGCCTGCGCGTACCCCCATTCCGTTGGTGCTTCCCATGGAGATTCTCGAACAGATACAGGCCGAACAACTTCGTCAGCAAGAGGACACGAAATTGGCTGCCGAACAGGCGCGGAAGCGTGATGCTGCAGATAATGGCGAAGCGCTTCAACAATTTGACCAATCCGAGTC
Organism: Lawsonella sp.; assembly: GCF_011525565.1. Lineage (NCBI taxonomy): Bacteria > Bacillati > Actinomycetota > Actinomycetes > Mycobacteriales > Lawsonellaceae > Lawsonella > Lawsonella sp. The sequence goes on along the minus strand of NZ_WVRS01000001.1, from coordinate 157,001 downwards.
CTAAATATGAGTTCTTCCTCCTCAATTCCGTGCGAAGATCCACAGCAAGAACAAGATAAAGACTGCACTCTTCAAGAGGATAACGACGCTCTTGAAGAGACTCTCTTGGAGCGTATGGGCGGATGGCGTGGGGTGGTGTACTCCACGCTTCCAGTTGTGGTTTTTGTGCCCGTTAACGCGTGGAAGGGACTTATGCCCGCGCTATGGAGTGCTTTCGCTGTCGCCGTCGTCATTTTTCTTCTCCGTCTTATTCGTCGAGAAAAACTTACCCCTGCCGTATCTGGCCTAATAGCGGTGGCATTGTGTGCCTTTATTGCTTATCGGATGGGCAATGCTAAGGGATATTTTGTCTGGGGAATTTGGGTATCGGCTGCCTATGCAGTGATATCTATCATTTCCATTGTGGTTCGGTGGCCTTTAATTGGTGTTGTACTGAATCTATTGAATGGGCATGACCAATCGTGGCAAAAGAACAAGACCAGTCGCTATTGGTATGATCTTGCTACTTTTGCGTGGGCCTTAGTATTCGCCGCTCGCTTTGCTATACAACAGTGGCTTTATCTTAAAGATGCAGCAACTGCTTTGGGGGTTACTCGTATCGTCATGGGATGGCCGCTTACTATTGTTGCCGTCGTTATCACTGTTTGGGCTGTCAAGAAGACAACACGGGAACAGTCTGAATCTTGTTCAAAAACAGATTCGTGAGAGTGAGGGTGGTGTAGAAAGTGCATAACGACTCTACGAAGTGCTTGCCAGACCCAGAGGCAGAGACTCTCGATAACTGTATACGCGTTAAGTGTGGTGGTCCTGCGCATGGGGGAGCTATGGTGGCGCGACATCATGGTCGCGTTATTTTTGTTGACGGTGCATTACCCAATGAAGACGTTACTGTCTGTGTTACGGAGGAGAAAAAATCTTTTGTACGCGGATATGTCGTCGATATTCATTCAGCGAATCCTGAACGACGAGACCACGTGTGTGAAGCAGCAGCGGCTGGAGCCGGATGCTGTACATGGGATAATGCCTCATTAACTCTGCAGCGAACGATGAAGGCACAGATTGTTGATGATCTTCTTCACCGTATTGGTGGTTGTTCTCATATTCCCTGGAAGGGGTCTGTTACTCCGCTTTCTGGAGAAACATTGTCTGGAGAACCCAATACGGATGGAACACAGTGGCGAGTACGTCAGCGGTTGAGTATTAATAGTCGTGGAGAAGTGGGACCTTTAGCAGCGCGTTCTCACACTGTTATTGCGGCTACGTGTTCGCAGGTAGTACCACTATTATCCGGTTCTCCTCGAGAATGGGGGATCGCGGATGAAGTAGCTTCTTTGGCAGGTACGTCATCTGAGCTAGTCTTGGCGGCTGACTCATTAGGGGAACGCCATATCGTTTCTCTAACGCGCGAACAACGGCACTATCGTGGATCTCGCCGTGCACAAGCTACTGCCCGTCGTGCTCATACTTCCCATATTGTTCGTCGTGAAGTTTTAGAAGGATCTGGAATGGCGACGGAGAGAGTTCTGGGACAGGAATGGCATATACCAGCTGATTCATTCTGGCAGGCGCATTATGCTGCACCAGCTGTATATGCCCAGCTTGTGTGTGATTGTGCGGATTTACATGATGGTGAGTCAGCCTGGGATTTATATGGCGGATGCGGTATTTTTGCCCATGCATTATCGCGTGCAGCATCCCACTCCTGCGCTGTTGTTTCCGTTGATACTGCAGGCCCAGCAATAGCTGCGGGAAAAGCTAGTTTTCGCCACACTGGCCAAAAAATTTCTATGGTGGAAAGTTCTGTTTCACAGTGGCTGCACAAAGGTGTTTCTGCTGACGATACTGCACCCGCTACAGTAGTGTTGGATCCTCCACGCGCAGGGGCGGGGAAAGATGTCGTGTGTGGAGTTGCAGCCCATCAACCTCGAACTGTCATGCATTTTGGGTGTGATGCTGCAGCTTTTGCACGCGATCTCCATTTGTGGAAAGAGAATGGTTACGGTATCTCTGAAGTGCGCATTTTTGATAGTTTTCCTAATACCCCTCACATGGAGTGTTTCGCTCTGTTGAGGCGTCTACTCTAAACTGTATTAGTCCTCAGCGGACGAGTTTATTGTTAAGGAGGTGCCATCCGTGTCGCTTCTGGAGCATATTAATGAACCTGCAGATTTGGCGGGGTTGACGTATCCCGAAATGCAAGAATTAGCTGAAGAGATCCGCCAATTTCTTATTCATAGTGTCTCCCAAACTGGTGGTCACCTTGGTCCTAATCTAGGCGTTGTGGAGCTGACTCTCGCAATACATCGTGTTTTCACATCTCCGCAGGACGCTATTATTTTTGATACTGGCCATCAAAGTTACGTGCATAAGATCATCACTGGTCGGAGAGAACGCTTCAATACCTTACGACAGGCAGGTGGACTATCTGGTTATCCCAGTCGCTCAGAAAGTTGTCATGACTGGGTTGAATCTTCTCACGCTTCAGCTTCGCTGTCCTATGCAGATGGTCTTGTAAAATCGTTCGCTATTGATGGCATTCGCCGTAACATCGTTGTTGTTGTTGGCGATGGGGCTCTCACCGGAGGTATGACGTGGGAGGCCCTCAATAATATTGCTGAACATAAGCATGCGTCGTTAACCATTGTTGTTAATGACAATGGTCGCTCCTACGCTCCTACTATCGGGGGATTAGCAGAGCGTTTAACGCGGCTACGTACTGAAAACGCCTATGAGTGGGCGATGTATCAAACGAAGAAAAAACTGAAGGAGAGGGGTAAATTCGGACAATTTGTCTATTCGCTTCTGCACGGTTTTAAAACGGGTATTAAAGATACAGTTGTCCCCGAACCTCTTTATAGTGATCTAGGGTTGAAATATATTGGTCCAGTTGATGGGCATAATCAACGTGCTATAGAAACTGCTTTGAAACGAGCACGAGATTTTGATGGCCCGGTAATAGTGCATGCGGTTACTCGAAAAGGGGAAGGGTACCCGTTCGCAGAACATGATAAACGCGATCATATGCATACCACGGAGGCTATAGATCCAGAGACAGGTATCTCCCTCGTTCTGCATAGGCCAGGATGGACAGAAGTCTTTTCAGAAGAAATGCTCCGACTTGGTGCAGAAAGACCAGATATTGTGGCCATTACCGCAGCCATGGCAGGTCCAGTAGGTCTTGTTCCATTCCGTGATAAATATCCTGATCGATTTTTTGATGTAGGTATTGCGGAACAGCATGCTATTGCTTCTGCTGCAGGGTTGGCATTGGGCGGTAAACACCCCGTAGTAGCTTTGTATGCTACCTTCCTTAACCGTGCTTTTGATCAGCTCTTGATGGATGTTGCTCTCATCCATCAACCGGTTACAGTCGTGCTTGATCGAGCTGGGGTAACAGGACCAGATGGTGCAAGTCATGATGGTATGTGGGATCTTTCTTTAATGAGTGTTATTCCCACAATGCGTGTTGCTGCACCTCGTGATCCGCGCACACTGCGTGAAGAGATCAATGAGGCCGTCGCCATTGACGATGGTCCAACAGTAGTTCGTTACCCTAAAGGACCAGTTACTGACGATCTCACTGTTATACGCCGTACTGAAGATGGTGTTGATATCCTTTTTGAAGAGGGAAAAGATGTCCTTATTGTGGGTGTCGGGACTTTTGCACGCCGTGCAGTAACTGCTGCGCAGAAATTGGTACAAGAGAATATTGGCGTCACCGTTGTGGATCCTCGTTGGGTACTTCCTCTTCCGGAATATCTTCTCCAGGAATCAGGTAAGTATCGTCTAGTGGTTGTTTATGAGGATAATGCCGTCAACGGAGGTATTGGTTCTGTTATGAGTACTGCCTTACATCGACGTGAATGTGATGTACCGTTACGACAGTTAGCACTTCCACAAGAATTTTTACCGGTCGGTACCCGCAAGGATCTTCTGAAAAATTACGGTTTGGACAGCAGTAGTGCAGCTCACCGTATAAAAGAATGGTTCCAGAAAATTAGCGGGTAAACGCCACAAGAGATATCTGTTACTCAACTGGAACAGCGAGCTTTTCCGCTAATGCTCCTGCTACATGAGCAATTTGCCAGGGACGTGCCTGCGAGGCAACAAGACTGGCAGTAATAGATTCCGGCGAGTTCTCCTCTGTCAGCGTCCAGCTGAGTGTCCGCAGTGCCTCACCCGCAATAAGATCTTGTGGCTCAATTCCTAGTTCTTCTGCAATACGCTCAGTAACCGTGCGGCACTGTGATAATTTGTGTGCCGCATCTGGATTTAGTCGTTTCCATTGAGATTGATGAGGTATGGGCTGATCACTGTGAAGCAGTAGAGGTGGCAGTCTATTCGCGGGAGTATGTAAACCATTTTTAACGGTGTGCAGCCAACGATTACGGTAGCGGAGTCGTCCTGTTCCTTTAAGAGTCTGTAGGTCCGCTGCTGTCGTTGGCTTAGCTTTCGCTAGAGTAATGATGAGACGGTCAGGAAGAAGTCGTCCAGGGGCAATATCTTTTTCTGCCGCTAATGCATCGCGTGATATCCACAGCTGACGAGCTATTTCCATGTCTCGCCGGGTTTTTAGAGTATGGATGTGTGAGATACTGCGCCAAGGATCTTTTTTCGGTGCAGGACTGGGTTTACACCGTTCAAATTCGCATTCTTGGTCAATCCATTCGGACCGTCCGCGGTCTAATGCTTCTTTGTATAGTTCATCCCATAGTTCTACGAGATATTCAACGTCAAGAGCTGCATAGTTAAGCCAAGAGTCGGGGAGTGGTCGGCGAGACCAGTTTTCAGCACTATGGTTTTTAGCAAGATGTAGACCAAGAATTTCTTCGGTAAGGTGTCCCAAATTGCATCGTTTATATCCCAGAAGGCGTCCGGCAAGTAGTGTGTCTGTCAGATATTGAGGAGTGAGCCCTAACTCCCGTAGGCATGGAAGATCTTGATCTGCGGCATGAAGGAGCCACGTGAGTGGATTGATGGCCGATGCGAGTGGAGCGAGGTCTTCTTGCGGATGGGAGAAAGCTGTGGGATCAATGAGATAGGTTCCTGCACCCCTCCGGCGAAGTTGAATAAGCTGAGCCCGTTGAGAATAAGTGAATCCGCTTGCACGCTCAGTATCAAGTGCCAGGATCCCTACGCCAGCAGATAACGACTCAGCTGCCTTTGCTATATCGTGGGTAGTGTTTAAAAGAGGGGGAAGTCCTTCTCGTGGAGCATTTACTGGAATGGGCGCAGAGTCAGGTGTTAGTGGTTCTGGTGGCGTCGATGAACCATTAGGCATGATGTCCTTAATGATGTTTCGAAAGGTTTGTTACTCCGACAGGAGGTAATCCTGCGACAAATGCGAGAGTTTCGGCAACAGCCTCAAGATGGGATGTCATAGCATTATCTTCTGCCGTCCACGAAGCTCTTAACTCTAGCTGGTAGGCACGTGGTGGCCCAGATATATCTCCGTAACGAACTGAATGCGTTGCAGTGACGGTGCCACCCAGCATGGAGAATTTAACATCGCGTTCGTGTAAACCATCTACTAACCATGTCCAGGCAACTTCAGTGAGCATGGGGTCTTCCGCTACCGCAGCATCCATATCTGCCTGAATATAGGTCACAATGCGAGTTGTCCCATTCCAGGCATCTTGACCACTAGGGTCACAGAGAATGATGAAGCGTCCGTACGCATCACCTTCGCTTTGTTCAGGGATAATAAGTTCGTCCGGGTGGGATACTTCCAAACCAACGGCATAGCTAAGGGGAGCAAGTCGTTGCGGAGGACGAATAGGTCCAACTTCAATTTCAGGACGGAATTGAGCGGTTTTAAGAGAATCGACTGCACTATCAAAGGCTGTAGTGTCGAGGCTATTTTCTTCGCTGGTCACGATTATTACGCTAAAACACTGAGAGAAGATTCCCAGTTGACGCGCCGAGCTTTGACAACTTTGAGCGAGTTTCCCTATAAGAATGCAGTTTTACCTGTTGGATAAGTAGGGTCTTGTATTTTTCGGGCTACACGATACCGCCACAAAGACACGATGAAGATGATGATAAGTAGGAGCAGCCATCCGATAGTGGCACGGCTATATTCGAACCAGCGTCCGTAGGTAATCCAGCGTGTGGAATACCAGCGGTGTTCTCCCAGAATAAGATATATAGCAAGCCAGGCTGGCCAATTTTTAAGAAAACTGGCCTTGCTTACAATTGTCATCACCATGGGGATAAGCATGATGGAGTAGTACCGTTGGCCGAGCGATCCACCTAAAAAAGCGATGAGGAGCACAGTTCCTGTAACTGTTGTAAGCCACAATCGACAATCAATAGTTCGATAAGGCTGCAGTAATACGATTGTGGCTAGGCCAAGCATGATGACAATAATTCGAATAGTCCATGTAAAGGCCGGTGGTGCGCCCCAATAGGCTAACCAGCCAGCAATGGAATTATTGTAGTAGTCACGTACTTCACCTAGATATTTAACGGTGCGAGTCCAATATTCTGCAGGATCAGCAGCGATATAGTATCCAATAATGTTGAGGACAGCAGGAATTGCGAACGCGGTAATAAAAGGCCGCCATCGTTTCAACAAAATGGGGAGAAGAAGAAGCGGAGCCAGCATAGGCTTTATTGCCAGCGATATACCTAGTGGGACTCCCGCCCACCAATTTTTATTGTGTAAAAGCAGGTAGAGAAAACCGACTTCGCATAAGTAGACAGCTCCATTTATATTGCTGAATACCAGTGTGTTGGTAACGCCTTCGGAGATAAAACTAGCGAAAAGAAGGATAGGAAGAGCACAGCCTTTCAGACTGAACTCAAACATTTTCACCAAAATAATGGAGGCAAGCACTATACAGAGCGCATTAAACCCTATGAACACCCAGCGGCTGATCGTCTCATTAGTAATAAATCCGAATGGAGCCAGGAGGAGAGTACCCGAGGGGGAGTAGAGATAATGTGGATTAGTAAAATTGTAATTATCTGTATAAACGGGCTGACCTGCGAGAAATTGCTTTACTGCGTCATAAACAGGAGCGAAGTCATTAGTGATATAGCCATTAACTGCTTGAATAAAGACTTTATACAGTATGACGAATACCGTAAGCGGCCAAAATACAACAGTGAGTACTTTGTTGAGGGAGTGTTTATCCCATGTACTAGCTGTTGATAAAGGCGCAGGTGATGCCATTCTTTTCCTCGTGGATATCAGGTGATTGACGGTTAGGCGGTACCGTTACTGAACCTAGTCTATGAGCTTACTTAGATAGAGAACTAATAAGAGGTTTCTCTAAAACGACATCATCATTACGAGTTTTGCCTACGTAGTAGATTCTCGTTCCAACAGGTGTAAAACCCTGCTTTTCATAAAAACGCAAAGCACGCTTGTTATACGAATTAGTTGCTAACCACAGACTTGAATATCCGCATGCAAAGGCCTGTTCAACAGCATGTTCCATGAGAGCCGTAGCAATACCACACCCGTGAAATTCTTTTCTTACATATAGCTTATCCACGCCTAGTGACGGTTTTTCTTGCAGATTCTCATAGGCCGTGGGATCCATTTCCGCACCGGCTACAAGCAGCATATAGCCTAGTAGTTGGTGCGAATTTTGATCCTCCGCCACTACTAAATAGTGAGCTATATTACAGAGATGGTTCAGTAAACGCTCTGTACTGAACTGAGACGCACAGTGCTCGATAATATCTTCAGGACCAACACTGTCGGGACATGCCATGGGAAATGTTATGTACGCAAGTTCATTAACCGCAGAATATCATCTTCTCTAGCAGACCGAATAGTACAAGAGGGAGTGGGCTGAGAAAGCATGACTATCAGTGTAAAGGAAGAAGAGTCTTTATTTCGAGCTGAGACGTAATCATCTAACGATTCCCCATAACAAAAGCGGAAAAGAGGAGTGACTGCACTCTCCATGAACGGATAAAACAAACTAAGCAGTGGCAAATAGCAATGTGACGGCCTTTCGACCGTCACATTAAGTGGTGCGCGATACTGGGATCGAACCAGTGACCTCTTCCGTGTCAGGGAAGCGCTCTCCCGCTGAGCTAATCGCGCAGGCTTCAAAAAAAAGAGAGGTGGAGACGGGAATCGAACCCGTGTGCACGGCTTTGCAGGCCGTTGCCTCGCCACTCGGCCACTCCACCGCAGGTGTTTCCACCATGGAGCGGATGACGGGATTCGAACCCGCGACCCTCACCTTGGCAAGGTGATGCGCTACCAACTGCGCTACATCCGCATTACATTCCCTGAACTCATGTTCTTTCGAACGACGCTCGCTCTTGGGCTTGCTCCGATTACATTAGCGGACAACAAGCCCCTGTGCAAAATCGCCTGTTCACAGGTGTGTTGCATGTTGTTTACGAACTCGTTTTAGCGTAGACAAGTTATCCGCTGGCACGGTCCAGAATGGGTCACTTCACAATCGTGTGGCAATACGTTACGTGGACACGCTACGTGGACAGTGCTTCGAGCAACACTCTAGGAGATCCTCTGGGCAGTACTACTGGCATGTCACGTGCTGCTTGGACAAAGAAGCTGCAGTCTGCTAGATTCTTCTCATTGTAGTTGATGCTATCTGGGCGAGTGACACACTCACAGAACGGCTGAATGGCATCGATATGCAAAGGGTCCCATGGCTCAGTGGAAGAGCGTCCCGTTCACACCGGGGAGGTCGCTGGTTCGATCCCAGCTGGGACCACTTTTTGTATCGTAGTACTGCTCCTGGTTCACTCTTCTCCAGCAGTAAGAAGGATCCTCACTACGCTGCGTGGAATATTCGTGCTTCTTCGCGCTAAGATGATCAGGCAACGTCGGTAGCTACCAGGTATGTAGCACCGCACCACAATCAAGGAGCATTTCCTCGTGTCGAATGACTCATCTTCTCAGCAGGCCGCCTTCACAGCGGCCGATCTTGTATTTTCTGTCCCTGCTGGTACGCGCGCTGGTACCGCACTTCGCGATACTGACCTACCGACAAAAGGCAGCACGGCAATACTCGGTGTCACCACTAGTGACGGGACTATCCACGATCTTGGTTGGGTAGCCGATAGTGACACTACTGTTACGGGTATCCCCGCCAACACAGAAGAGGGTCGTACTATTATTCGCCACTCTGCTGCCCACGTGATGGCGCAAGCGGTTCAGCAGCTGTTTCCTAACGTCAAATTCGGTATAGGGCCAGCTATTGAGAACGGTTTTTATTACGATTTCAAAGTCGATGAACCATTTACTCCAGATGATCTTAAAGCGATTGAAAAAGCTATGCGTAAGATCATCAAACAAGGGCAGCAGTTCCGGAAATACTCATTTAGCAGTTTGGCTGAGGCGGAAGAGTTTCTCGCTGATCAGCCTTATAAGCTAGAGCTTCTTCGTGAAAAAGCGCAGGGTGCCACCTTCACTGGTGAAGAATCTGGCGATATCAATGATGGTGACATCACGGTTTATGACAATGCCAATCCGCGTACTGGGGAAGTACTGTGGAGCGATATGTGCCGTGGCCCGCATGTACCAACCACGAAGTTCATTCCCGCATTTCATCTGACGCGCTCATCTGCAGCATACTGGCGCGGTGACCAGAAAAATGACGCGATGCAGCGTATCTACGGAACTGCGTGGGAATCGCGGGAAGCCATGGACGAGTACCTCGATCGTATGGCAGAAGCAGCGAAGCGTGATCATCGTCGTCTAGGTACAGAGCTTGATCTCTTCAGCTTCCCCGATGAGATTGGTTCGGGCTTCCCCGTATTCCATCCCAAAGGTGGCATTATCCGCAACGAGATGGAACAGCACTCACGGCGTCGTCATATCGAAGCCGGCTACCAATTCGTTTACACCCCCCACATTACGAAGGGGGATCTGTTTAAGACTTCTGGTCACCTTGACTGGTATGCGGATGGCATGTTTCCTCCTATGCATTTAGATGAGGAACTCGATGAAAATGGGGAAGTTCGTAAGGCTGGGCAGGATTATTACGTCAAGCCGATGAACTGCCCGATGCATAATCTTATTTTTGCTTCGCGCGGTCGTTCATACCGAGAACTCCCTCTGCGTCTTTTTGAATTCGGCACTGTGTACCGATACGAAAAGTCAGGTGTTATTCATGGTCTCACTCGTGCACGTGGGTTTACTCAGGACGATGCCCATATTTACTGCACAGAGGATCAGCTTGAAGAAGAACTCACCAACGTTTTGAACTTCATCATTTCACTACTGCGTGACTATGGTTTGGATGACTTCTACCTAGAACTATCCACGAAGGATCCCAATAAGTTTGTTGGATCAGATGAGATTTGGGAGAAATCCACCAGTACTTTGCAGCGCGTCGCAGAGGCATCTGGACTGGAACTTGTTCCAGATCCGGCGGGCGCTGCCTTCTATGGCCCGAAGATTTCTGTACAGGCACGTGATGCTATTGGCCGCACGTGGCAGATGTCCACTGTACAGCTGGACTTTAATCTGCCTGAGCGTTTTGGTTTGGAATACACTGCTCCTGACGGTAGCAAGCAGCGTCCTGTCATGATTCACCGTGCGCTCTTCGGTTCTATTGAACGTTTCTTCGGAGTTCTGACAGAACACTATGCAGGTGCTTTCCCCGTGTGGCTAGCACCTGTACAGGTGATGGGAATTCCTGTTGCGGATGCTTTTGCTCCATATCTGCAGGACATCATCGCAGAGCTATCTGCACGCGGTATTCGTGCTGAAGTAGATCTGAGCGATGATCGTATGCAGAAGAAGATCCGTACGCACACCACCCAAAAAGTCCCGTTCATGCTGTTGGCGGGAGCTCGCGATGAAGAAGCAGAAGCCGTATCGTTCCGTTTCCGTGATGGTTCTCAAGCCAACGGAGTACCTCGTGCTGAGGCCATAGATCTTATTACGGAATGGGCGCGTTCCCAGCGCAATGAGTCGCCTACCGCTGAGTTGGTAAAGGAAGAACGTGCCAAAGCCTGAGTATGTGGATACCGGGGCAGGGGAGCCCAATAAACTCGAACGTTTATGGGCTCCCTACCGTATGTCCTATATCGCGGAAAACCCCGATCCCGTGGAGAATAATACTGAGAATGGGGAAGTAGCAGAGCCATCTGACCATGATCCTTTTGTGAAAATTCCGCAAGGGGATGATGAATCTGGTCTTATCATTGCGCGTGGAACATTCTGTTTTGTGTGCTTGAACTTGTATCCCTACAATCCCGGACACGCTATGGTCATTCCCTATCGAAAAGTCGCACATTATGAGGATCTCACCGAAGATGAGGTTTTAGAGTTATCGTTGATGACGCAAAGACTCATCCGCGTGATTCGTGCCGTTTCGCATCCTGATGCATTTAATATAGGTTTTAACCTTGGCAGTGGAGCAGGCGGATCAGTGTCGGAGCATGTACATCAGCATGTTGTTCCTCGCTGGATTGGTGACGCCAACTTTATTACTCTTTTCGCAAACACTAAAGTGCTCCCGCAAACATTGCGAGAAACACGCCGACTACTGTCGGAAGAATGGGTACGTCAAACTGCCGACAGAGATAGTTCGGTATAAGGAGAAGCTGTGATCGGAAAGTATCTTCGTCCGGGGATCTCGAAAATAATTAACCCGATAGCTCGCGGGCTTCTCAAAATTGGTGTTACGCCGAATATGGTGACTGTTTTTGGAACAGTTCTCAATATTACTTTGGCTATTGTTTTTATTGCTGCTACTAATCACATCATCATTGGTTCTTTACTGTTGGGATTGACGGTTTTTGTCGATCTTGTTGATGGTGCGATGGCGCGACAAATCGGCCATGGTACGCCGTATGGTGCGATCCTTGATGCCACCTTGGACAGGGTCGCAGATGGTGCGGTTTTTGGATCAATTTTGTGGTGGGCTATGGAGAATCGCGCTGGCGATACCTGGCTTCTCATCACAACACTTGTCACCCTGGTCTTTTCGGAAGTTATTTCCTATGCCAAAGCACGTGCAGAGGCTTCGGGAATTCCCGTCAGCGTTGGTCTTATTGAAAGGCCTGAACGCCTCATTATTTCCTTGGTCTGTCTGTGCCTTACCGGTATCGGTATTCATTACAATGTACGGTGGTTGTCGTACTGTATTGATGCCGCCATGTGGGTTTTGGCCATTGGTAGTATTTTTACCGTTATTCAGCGTCTATATGTAGCTTCGAAAGCTCCAAATGCTAGAGAAGATTTCACCGAACAGGATAATTAATCCTTTTATATAAATCGCTGTAGAGAGTTTTGCGGCGCTTTAACAAGGAGTTTTACCTTTATGGTTGAGCTACATAACTGGTTAGTGGAGCTGCGCGAAGGACTATCCGATAAAGCCTATGCCTTAGGGTGGGCTGCAGTGAAAGCGCTTCCAGGTTCTCTTTCTGAATGTCTTTTCAATCAGGCTGCCGATGTTATTGCGCGTTGTAAAGATTTCACACAATTACGGAGGAACCTTGCGCGTGTTATAGGTGTTGATGGGCCAGAGGAAGTCCCTGATGGCCTAGTGCGGGACTCTATTAGGTCCTACGCTCGATATTGGAGAGAAGCATTCTGTCTCCCCACTATGAATATAGAGGAGCGTTTCTCCGAACTAGATATTTCTGTTACTGGGAAAGAACATATTACTCATGCTCTAGAAAAAGGTCATGGTGTTATCCTGGCGCTTCCACACTCGGGTAACTGGGATATGGCGGGCGTGTGGCTTGTCCAGACAGTGGGAACATTTACTACTGTCGCGGAAAGACTCAAACCCGAAAGTCTCTATCAACGTTTTGTTGATTATCGGGAAAGTTTGGGATTTGATGTTGTCCCTCTTACGGGGGGAGCAGTTGCTCCTATGCAACGACTGCGAGAAGCATTGTCGCATAATGGGGTCGTGTGTCTGTTAGGCGAGCGTGATTTGCGAGCTCGAGGGGTAGAAGTAGTCTTTTTTGGCGAAAAAACACGTATGCCTGCTGGGCCAGCTAAACTGGCTATTGATACAGGTGCTGTTCTTTGTCCCGTTCATTGCTGGTATACATCACGTGGGTGGGGAATACGTATAGAAGAGCCGTTGGATACCAGCAGGGGAGTGGAATTCACTACCCAGAAGTTGGCAAATGTTTTCGAAAAAAATATCGCTCAGCATCCAGCGGATTGGCATCTGTTACAGCCTTTGTGGCTCAAGGATCTATCAGCTGGTCATCTTTCTCATATTGAAGAAGGTGTGAAAAGGCTCGAACGGGAGAAGGACGACTAACACATGCGTATTGGTATGATCTGCCCTTATTCTTTTGATATTCCTGGCGGAGTACAAATACACATCCTTGAGATTGCGAATGAGATGATTGAACTCGGCCACCATGTCGAGGTTCTGGGGCCGGGAGAAAAAACTGACAGTGTACCGTCGTATGTCACACTGACGGGGAAAGCTATTCCTATCCCCTTCAATGGTTCAGTAGCTCGTTTGAGTTTTACCCCACAGCATTGGCGTGCCGTTCGTAAATTTATTGCTGAAGGTGACTTTGATGTAGTGCACTTACACGAACCTGCTTCACCTAGCCTCACAATGTGGGCTACATATATGGCACAGGGGCCACTTGTGAGCACATTTCATGCTTCTGGAAAACCTAGTGCTCTTGTACGAGTATTTCGATCTTTTTTAATGAAGCGGCTAGAGGGTATTAGCGGGCATATAGCCGTATCTAATATGGCTCGACGCTGGCAAATGGATGGGATTGGGGGAGATGCGGTACTGATCCCCAATGGGGTGAGAGTATCAAAATTCCGCACAGCAAAGCCCTTACCTGGGTATGAAGTGAATGATCATCCCGTATTGCTTTTCTTGGGGCGCTATGACGAACCGAGAAAAGGAATGGATGTTTTGATAGATGCACTTCCACGGGTTTATGCACAATATCCAGATGTTGAACTAATGGTTATCGGCGATGGGGATGCTGCGATATTACGGGAAAAACTTGCTGGAAAAGTGGGTACCCTCACTATCTTGGGGCATGTTTCTGATGAGGAGAAGGCGTCCGCTTTTCGTTCTGCCAGTATTTACGTTGCTCCTAATACAGGAGGAGAAAGTTTCGGAATTGTCCTGGTTGAGGCAATGTCAGCAGGTGTTCCCGTGGTAGCCAGTGATATTCCTGCTTTTACAGCGGTGCTAGATAAAGGGGCTGCTGGATGGTTGAGTTCTGTGGGGGACTCAGACATGCTAGGCAAGACAATTGTGCAAGCACTCACTGATAAGCATGAAACAACGGCAAAGGTAGTTCATGCTACAAGTGTGGTAGCGCAATATGACTGGTCAGTAGTAGCTCAGCAAGTGCTGGCCGTGTATGAAACTGTCACATTAGGTGCAGGAAAGGTGCAGCTCAAATGATTTCTTTACCAATTTGGGCTGTTATTCTTATTAGCATTGTCGCTATTGCTGTCATTATCACTGCTACCTGGGCGTATTTGACGGCACAACGACTTCACCGGCTGCATAAGCGTTGTGAACAAACTGCGATTGCTCTTGAAGGTGCGTTAGATAGACGTGCATTATCTGCGCGAATGGCGGCTCGTGAGATGAGAAGAGTCGCCGCAGATCTAACCACAGATCCGGATAAAGCCGCAGAGATCGTGACTGATGCTAATACAATTAGCCATTGTGCACATATCGTGGAATCGACGGTGTGCACGCAGTTACTTGATATGCGGGAGCGGGAGACTGTCGAAAATGATCTGACGTTGGTATTGCGGCGTTCAGATTTTTCTTATATCGGTCGTGAGTATGTCGCAGACTTACAAGAAGCAGCATTGCGAGTTAATTTGGCGCGTCGCTTTTATAACAATGCAGTTCGGGAAGCCCGCACAGTTCAGACTATGCCAATGGTGCAGTTTCTGCATTTAGCGGGGCACGCTCCAAAGCCCTACTTTTTCAATATTGTTGATCAATCGTGGCCGGATATCGATGTGCAAACGCATGATGATAGTTGGGACTCGGTAGAGTTAGAGAATTCTTCGCACGCTGAGCAAGACTGACTTATCTTCCCGCATAGTAGTTTAAGCTGTTAAGGATAGTTTTTATTCTGGTATTTCCTTTACAGGATCAGCAGAGAACAGGAGTCATTAATGACTAGTGACAATCAGACCGGTACGTATCGAGTAAAACGCGGCATGGCTGAAATGGTTAAAGGCGGCGTCATTATGGATGTCGTCAATCCAGAACAAGCACGTATCGCTGAAGATGCGGGTGCAGTTGCGGTGATGGCTCTTGAGCGTGTTCCTGCGGATATTCGTGCACAAGGTGGTGTAGCACGAATGTCGGATCCGGACATGATCGAAGGCATCAAAGATGCCGTTACTATCCCGGTGATGGCGAAGGCCCGTATTGGCCATTTCGCAGAAGCACAAGTTCTCCAAGCTATTGGGGTGGACTACATTGACGAGTCAGAGGTTCTGACTCCCGCTGATTACAGCAATCACATCAATAAGTGGAATTTCACGGTTCCTTTCGTGTGTGGAGCTACTAATTTAGGTGAAGCACTGCGACGGATAACTGAAGGTGCCGCGATGATTCGCTCTAAAGGTGAAGCTGGTACGGGTGACGTCTCCAACGCTGTTACGCATATCCGCTCTATTAATGCCAGTATTCGACGGCTACAAGCAATGGACCCGGATGAACTCTATGTTGCTGCTAAAGAACTGCAAGCTCCATACGAGCTAGTGAAAGAGGTCGCGGAAAAGGGAAAGTTGCCGGTAGTTCTTTTTACTGCTGGTGGTATTGCTACACCGGCAGATGCCGCAATGATGATGCAACTTGGTGCAGATGGTGTGTTTGTTGGTTCCGGCATTTTTAAGTCGGGGGATCCGGCAAAACGAGCTGCCGCTATCGTTAAAGCAACCAATATGTATGACGATTCTAGTGTTGTTGCTGATGTCTCGCGGAGTCTCGGTGAAGCAATGGTGGGTATTAATGTTGATGATCTTCCTGTCGATCATCGTCTTGCAGATCGCGGCTGGTAAGGATACTGATTTAGGTTTATGTCTGCTCCTCTTATCGGCGTTCTCGATATACAAGGTGCTGTCACTGAACATATTGATGCTTTTCAAGCATGTGGTGCCACAACACAGAGAGTCCGTCGGCCTAGTGATCTCCATAGTCTTGATGGACTTGTTATTCCCGGTGGAGAATCTACAACGCTCAGTAAGCTGCTAACAGTATGTGATATGTGGGAGCCAATAGCAGATTTGCTGCGGGAGGGTCTTCCTGTCTATGGTTCATGTGCTGGTATGATCCTTTTGGCTAAAGAAGTGCTGGATACGCGTCAAGATGCACGCTGCTTCGGCGCGATGGATACTACTGTCCGCCGTAATGCATTCGGACGCCAAGTGGATTCATTCGAAGCAGATTTAACAATTACTCCGCTTGGGATGAAACCGTTTAGAGGAGTTTTTATTCGAGCTCCCTGGGTTGAAAAAGTTGGGAAAGCTGTGGATATTCTCTGCACTGTGACTGATACGCACGGTAACACTAATCCCGTAGCAGTTAGGCAGGGGAATGCCTTAGCAACTTCATTCCACCCAGAGCTTGTTACAGATCTTCGTATGCACCAGTATTTTTTGTCGATTGTGCAGGGTACCATGTAGGTTCTGCACGTGTAGATTCTGCATGCTCGTTAGCTAGGCAGTACATTGTATATAGCTAATTTTAGTTTATAAGGACGTATGTGGTGCTTACAGTACGGATAAACGTATATAAAGATGTATGTACCACGTTGAGGGAAAGGACGTGACACTATGAGTGGCCACTCCAAATGGGCGACGACTAAGCATAAGAAAGCTGCAATTGATGCTAAGCGCGGCAAAATGTTCGCCAAGCTTATCAAAAATATTGAGGTAGCAGCGCGTACCGGTGGCGGAGATCCGGCTGGAAACCCTACCCTCTATGACGCCATTCAAAAGGCTAAGAAGTCTTCTGTTCCTGCAGATAACATCGACCGTGCTGTTAAGCGTGGTTCTGGTGCCGAGGCTGGGGGATCTGACTGGGAAACCATCATGTATGAGGGATACGGACCTAATGGTGTTGCTATCCTCATTGAGTGCCTTACCGATAATCGTAACCGCGCCGCAGGTGAAGTTCGCATCGCTATGTCTCGTAATGGGGGCAATATGGCAGATGCCGGTTCGGTGAGTTATCTGTTTAATCGCATTGGTGTCGTTGCTGTGGAGAAGAAAGACGGCATTAGCGAAGACGATGTTCTTATGGCGGTATTGGATGCCGGCGCAGAAGAAGTTGTCGATCAGGATACTACCTTTGAGGTAACGTGTAGTCCCTCTGACCTTGTAGAAGTTCGAAAAGCTGTCCAGGATGCTGACCTTGACTACGAGTCGGCTGAAGCTGAGTTCCGTGCTGAAGTACAAGTGCCGTTAGAGTTGGACGGTGCGCAAAAGATCGTTCGTCTCGTTGATGCTCTGGAAGAGTGCGACGATGTTCAGAACGTATACACCAATATGACAGTTTCTGATGAGGTAGCTGCAGAGTTGTATGGCGACGAAGATCAGTTTTCTTCTCGCTAGTACAGACGCTGGTACAAGAAATTGTCTCGCTTAATTTCATTCCCTTGATGAGTGAGGACGGTGGTCATGTCTCAATCGTGTGTTGTAGGTATTGACCCCGGCCTCACTCGTTGTGGTATTGGGGTAGTGTGTTTACAACAACATAGTGCAGCGATTAAGCCAGTTGCTGTAGATGTTATCCGAACTCCCATAGATACTGATATAGCGCGTCGTTTACTGGATATATCGGAGGGAGTATCCACTATTCTTGATCGTTTTCAGCCAGATGCTGTTGCTATTGAGAGAGTTTTTACCCAACATAATCGCAATACTGCAGTGGGAACTGCGATGGCAGCGGGGGTTGCTGCTATGGAAGCAGCGCGACGTGATATTCCTGTAACGTTTTACACTCCCAGTGAGGTGAAAGCGGCAGTGTCGGGTAATGGCCATGCTAATAAAGCACAGGTTACTGCTATG
This sequence comes from Lawsonella sp., assembly GCF_011525565.1. Classification (NCBI taxonomy): domain Bacteria; kingdom Bacillati; phylum Actinomycetota; class Actinomycetes; order Mycobacteriales; family Lawsonellaceae; genus Lawsonella; species Lawsonella sp. The sequence continues at coordinate 139,009 of NZ_WVRS01000001.1, read as the reverse complement.
GTGACACGTATTCTTGGTTTAGTTGAAGAACCTCGTCCTGCTGATGCCGCAGATTCGCTCGCCATTGCTATCTGCCATTTATGGCGAAATCCGCTACAACATAAACTTCGAGAAATTCAGCCGCCTTCTTCTGTTGCGGATGCTGTTGGCGTTCTTATGACGAGAACTCGTAGCAAGGAATTTTAAGTGATTGCTTCCCTTACTGGCACTGTTACTCGCATACTGTTTGACAGCGTCATCATTGACGTTAGTGGAGTAGGTTATCGCGTCTTTGCCACCCCGGGTACACTCGCGAACCTAACGTGTGGCAGCACAGAAACATTACTGACAGAGTTGGTAGTTCGCGAAGATGATCTCACTCTTTATGGTTTTGTTGATGGCAACGAACAAGATCTTTTCATTCTTCTACAAAAAACGTCTGGTATAGGGCCAAAGATGGCGCTATCAATTCTTTCTGTTTTTACTCCTGAAGATTTATGTAGAGCATTGTCACAAGAGGATATTGCACTACTTCAAAAAGTTCCCGGTGTTGGTAAAAAAGTCGCGCAACGTCTAGTTGTTGAACTAAAAGATAAAGTTGATGCTGTCGCTGTACAACCGACCGGTGTAGAGGGAACACCGACTACTTCAAGTGTTGCAGTAGAAGTGGAAGAAGCTCTTACCGGTCTAGGCTTCTCTGCACGTGAAGCAGAAAATGCCATTTCTAGTATTCTTAAACAGCAAACAGATGCAGATACTTCCACTGTTTTGCGAAAAGCCTTAGCGTATTTGGGAGCACGGTCATGATCGAATTTACAGATGATGATTTTGTTTCTGCGCGGCGAGGACTGTTGGGGGATGAGTCTGCCTCATCTGCCTCCGAAGAAAATGTGCTTGCTGGGACAGTACTGCGGGGAGAGAATGAGGAGCTAACCCTTCGCCCTACTGATCTCACAACTTTTATTGGGCAAGAGAGAGTCCGAGAACAACTTGATTTAGTGCTTAGTGGTGCCCGTAGTAGGGGAGTAGTTCCAGATCATATTCTCTTCAGCGGTCCTCCCGGCCTTGGCAAAACATCACTGGCCATGATTATTGCAAAAGAAATGGGGACTACTTTACGTAGTACGTCTGGACCGGCCCTTGAACGACCTGGCGATCTTGCATCGATACTCTCCAATTTGCAGGAGGGGGACATTCTGTTTATTGACGAGATTCATCGTATTTCACGTCAAGCAGAAGAGATTCTCTACCAGGCAATGGAGGATTTTCGTATCGATGTCATGGTCGGGAAAGGACCTGGCGCTACATCTATTCCTCTGAGTCTTGCACCTTTTACCCTGGTAGGAGCGACAACTCGGGCGGGGCTACTCACTAGTCCACTACGAGATCGTTTTGGATATACCGGGTATGTAGATTTTTACGAGGTTGAAGAACTAGAAGAAATTATTGACAGATCCGCGAAAATTCTCGACATCGATATTGCTCCCAGTGGTGCAGCAGAAATAGCATCGCGTTCACGAGGTACTCCGAGAATTGCGAATCGGTTGCTTCGACGAGTTCGAGATTACGCAGATGTTCGCTCGAAAGGACGTATTGACCGGAAGGTCGCGCGCGCTGCACTGTCAGTTTATGATGTGGACGATCTTGGACTTGATCGTCTAGATAAAGCGGTCTTAGAGACCATTATTCGCATGTACAATGGTGGACCTGTGGGGCTTTCTACTATCGCTGTAGCAGTCGGTGAAGAACCGAATACTATTGAGGAAGTGTGTGAGCCTTTCCTTGTACGAACAAGCATGTTGGCTCGAACTCCGCGAGGGCGAGTTGCGACTGCACGTGCCTGGGAACACTTGGGGTTAACTCCACCGTCTAGCACCTCAGCTACGGGAAAAACTCACAATACCAATCAAGCTGGGTTATTTTCAGATAACACTGGCACACTGTAATGGTGAAAGAATAATAGATAAGCGCATTGCGCTAGTGGGAAGGAAACCATATGGCTGGTTCAATAATGCTCATCGTTCTCGTTATTGCGATGATCGTCTTCATGCTGCTCGGGTCTCGTAAGCAGAAGAAGATGATGGAACAGCGTTACAGTATGCTGTCAGAGCTTCTTCCGGGTGATGAAGTATCCACTACTGCCGGTGTATATGGCACTGTAGTAAAAGTTTCTGATACGAAGATCGATCTTATGATCGCCGATGGAGTTGTTACGACGTGGGATCTGAACTCCGTACGCGGAAAAGTCGAAGATACTAAGAGCGATCTCGATGAGGAATTAGAAACAGCTGCCCACAGCGATAGTAAAGATGCCGATAAGCAGGAAGCTGCGCCTCAGCAGATTACTGAAAATAAACAAGAGGAAATGAATAATCTGATCATTCCTGATACGCCTGAAGGTCTAGACGGTATAGACGGGAAAGATTCAGATCATCCGAAGGACACTTCCACCGAGGATTCGGATAATTAAGCAAATGGCCGTAGTCTGGAAAAGCTAACGGCTTTTCTGGCTTAAACGTTACTTAAAGGAGTCCGACGACAGTGGCTGCTAACCACACGACCGCGACGCCATCGTCGAAGAAATCTACTCAGTATATTCTGTTGAGCGTCTTCGCGATCCTCGTGATTTTGATGTATTGCCTTATTTTCTGTACCGGTGGTGGTAAAGGCGCACCTAAACTTGGTATCGATTTACAAGGTGGTACCCGGGTTACCCTTACTCCTTCCGGTAATCCTTCTGATGATCAGTTGAAGCAAGCTCAGACGATTCTTATGAACCGTGTTAACGGTATGGGCGTTTCCGGTGCTGAAGTGCAGATTGATGGTGATGGCGATAACCTCGTCATTACTGTTCCTGGATCGAGTGCTGAAGATGCACGTAACCTTGGTACTACAGCTAAGCTTGTCGTGCGTCCAGTGATGGAAGCTCTCGGCCCTGACAACACTCAGGTGGATCAGCAGCCAAAAGTTAAAGATAAGTCAGATGAAACATCTGTCGATGTCCGTAAACGTGAAATAGAAGCACTGCGAGAATTCCGACAAGCACCCCTTAATGGTGAAGATGGGAAACCTCTTGCCGCGGATCAACAGTTGCACATTTTGCGTGAAAATGCGTCGAAGATGACATGTCAGAAAGCTGACCGATTTGCCGGTAATGATGATCCTTCGCGTCCGCTCGTCACGTGTGATTCGCAAGGACAGAAATATATTTTAGGTCCTGCTCCTCTCATTGATCCGAATAATCCGAACGGATCACGTCTTGATGGATCTTTTATCAAAGCTGATACGGTCGAGGGTGGATTTAACAATCAACAGGGACATACATACGTATCCTTCTCTTTCAAAGGTAAAGGAGTTGATACGTGGGCACGTGTCACTAGCACATACACCGGTAAACAAGTAGCTATGGTGCTGGATTCTAACGTTGTTTCTGCACCGTCCATTCAAGAACCGATTAAAAACGGTAATACGCAAATTACTGGTCCGTTTAATACAGACGAAGCTGTCTCTTTGGCAAATAACCTGAAATATGGTGCTCTACCACTGAATTTCTCTTCACCAGATGGAACTCCTGGCGGTAAAGTTGACACGATTCCGGCTACTCTCGGTATTGCATCCCTGAATGCGGGTCTTATCTCTGGTTTAGTCGGTCTCGTCCTCGTTGCTATCTTTGCTCTTGCGGTCTATCGTGCTTTGGGCGTCGTCACCATAATTTCCTTGGTTGCTACTGGCGCTATGGTGTACGGAAGTTTGGTTTTACTAGGACGCTGGATTGGTTACACACTTGATTTGTCTGGTGTAGCTGGTCTTGTTATCGGTATTGGTACTACAGCAGACTCCTTCGTCGTCTTCTTTGAACGTATTAAAGATGAGATCCGTGAAGGTCGATCCTTCCGCTCAGCAGTTCCGCGTGGCTGGGCGAAAGCACGTCGTACTATTGTCACTGGTAACGCCGTCACGTTCATTGCAGCGATCGTTTTGTACACTCTTGCAGTTGGTGAGGTTCGCGGATTCGCGTTCACCACTGGTTTGACTACTATCTTCGATATTTTGATCGTCTTTATTGTCACTTCGCCACTGGTGCTACTTGCTTCGCATCTGAAGTTTATGTCGAATCCACGCTTCAACGGTTTGGGCAAGCTGCAGGAGATTACTGCAGAGCGTCGTGCTGCCGCTGCCCGATTAGTTGAAGAAAGGCGCACCGCCCCGGTTGCTGAAGCTGCTACTGGAGAGGAGAAGTAAACATGGCAGAGAATCTTGCTCCGATCGATGTTGACGCTGAGCAATTTGATGAAGCTTATGGTTCATCAAATGATCCTGCAAAACAACGTCACTCCGGACTCACCCGTCTCTACACTGGTACTGGCGCCTTTGACATTGTCGGTAAGCGTAAAAATTGGTATATCGCCAGTGGTGTTATTCTTGCCATCGCTATTCTCTCTATCATTATTCGAGGATTTAGCTTTGGGGTAGATTTCACCGGTGGTTCGAAACTTAATATGCCGGCGGGCTCAAAGAATATTGAGACATCACAAGTAGAGCAGGTCTTTACAGATACTCTGGGTTTTGAGCCTTCTAATGTTTCTATCGTGGGGTCGGGATCTGGCCGCATGGTGGAAATCCAGTCACGGCACCTCGATAATGGTCAAGTTGCGCAGATTAAGATGAAGCTGGGGGAGGAGTTCAAACCTGAAGACTCTTCTGGACGTTCTGGTGCTTCTGCAATTGGAGACTCGACCGTGTCTAATACATGGGGAACGACAGTAACGAAAAAAGCTCTCTTAGCTTTGGTCGTCTTCCTCGTTGTTGTTGGTCTGTATATCGCCCTTCGTTTTGAACGGGACATGGCACTAGCCTCATTAGCATCGCTAGTTTTCTGTACATTTACTACCGCCGGTGTGTATTCCCTCATCGGGTTCGAAGTAACACCAGCAACGATTATTGGCCTTCTCACAATTCTCGCCTTCTCCATCTACGACACCGTCGTTGTGTTCGATAAGGTACAAGAGAATGCTGAGGCGGCTCTTCACCATAAGCGACATACTTATGGAGAAGGTGCAAACCTGGCGATTAACCAAACTATTATGCGATCAATCAACACGGCGATCATTTCTATTCTTCCCATTATTTCATTGATGGTTGTTGCGGTGTGGATGCTGGGTGTCGGTACATTACAGGACCTAGCTCTTATTCAGCTTGTTGGTGTTATCACGGGTACGTACGCATCCGTCTTCTTGGCTACTCCTCTTGTGGTTGATATCAAGAAACGCTTTAGTAAGGATGTCCAGGAACACGATAAGTCTGTTATAGAGTTACGCACATCAGAAAGTACTACTAAAACTGTCAAAGCAGCTGCTGACTAAGGTGCAATCACATGCGTAATTCGGTACTTCAGCGTATTGGAATTACTAGTATTGCTTGTCTACTATCGATCGTATTTTCTGGTTGCACACTGGGGAATCAACGTAGTGATGTAGTTGGTTACGGTCTTGATGGTCCCGTTATCGATTACAACACTTCCACTGTGGCTGGTTACACAGGAGGAAGTCTAGCTGCATTCCCGCGCGTTAATACGGGATTCTCGTATGTTGACGGCATGGGGAATAGACTTGCCGACACAGAGTTTGGAACCGTACAGGTTAAACTGGGAAAACCGACTCGTGTCGACATGTCTATCAATGAGCATGCTCAATTTTCTGATGGCCAGCCCATAACATGTGACGATATCTTATTGAGCTGGTTAGCTCGGCGTCCTCAAAAAAATAATCTTTTTCACGCTATGTCGATGCCAGGGCTTTCCGAAATCTCGACTATTACGTGTGATCCTCACTCTAAACACGCAAAGATAGTTTTTCGGTCTGAACAATTACCTCGTGATTGGCTCGCCTTATTCGGAGCTGGGTCTATCATGCCGTGGCATATCGTGTCAGAAAAAACGGGTGTACACGATATACGGAAGCTTCTGAGCGACAAGAATAGTAAAGAACTCCATCGAGTTGCTGATTTCTGGAACCATGGATGGCGTCTAGACCATTCCCCCTTAGATCTTGATCGGTTCGTCTCTTCAGGCCCCTATAAAATTGCCAATGTAGGGGATGATGGAACAATTACCTTGGAACGTAACGATAAATGGTGGGGCGACCCAGCTCGAGTTTCTAAAATTATCATTTATTCCACACGAGCTAATCTTAAACAGCAGATTCGTGATGGACACGTTCGCGTAGCAGATATCTCCTCTGAAGACACTAATCCGCCAACACCTGAAGAATCTACGAGTGCAGTAATTTCTTCAGAAAATATCATGCAGCTGCGTCTTTCGACGCATGGTGTTTTTTCAAATGTGCAGAGAAGACGTGCATTTTTGAGGTGCATTCCACTAGAGAAAATCACTGCATACATTGCGCGAAATAATGAGGTAACGACTACTCATTCCGAGGAAGTTCATAGCCATATACCTGCTGCCATTGTGCCTTTGGACAATGAGCCAGTTGCTCAACAGATATCGTCCTGGACTACGTTGGATCGTCGGCCTTCCAGTACGCGACCACCACGGCGACAACGTGTGAATGTTGTTTATCCCGCAGGATCTTCACATGCACAGCACATTATTAAATTGGTGTCGGAGGACTGTAAAAGTAGCGGTTTCTCTGTGGTAGGAGTTCCGACCGAAGTCTACACCGGAGAGATTCTTTCCTCTTCCCATGCGCAAGCGGCTCTTTTTGGCACAGCAGGAGCTGTTGGCCCGGGTGGTTCATTCGATAGTGCAAGTGGCCTTGTTGGATTAAGTCCGTATAGATTACCTGATTTCACTAGTGGTGATGCACGCGGTCTCTTTGCTACTGTTAGACGCCTCAATAATCTACAAGGTGAAACAATGCCAATTCAGCAAGATGGTAGTGATCGCTATGTAGAATTTGCCCATTCTGTTGCTCATTTCCAGCAGTATGTCTATGACATGGGGTATGCCATTCCTCTCTACGTACAGTTACGATGGCAATTTGTCAGAAATGATTTACAGGGAGTGACGCAAGGACGATCTGCAGCAAGTGTGGGATGGAATATGGATCGTTGGGGAATATAAGAAAATGGAAAGAGTGGTTCCAATGACATCCGATCTAGGGAAACAGATCCACAGTACAATTCGCTGGGTTCCTGATTTTCCGCAAGATGGTATTCATTTTGCTGATCTAACTCCGGTATTAGTTGATCCGACTATCTTTAATGGCATCATGCACCAGATGGCAGAGTGGGCAGGTGACGCAGATATTATTGCGGGACTAGATGCACGCGGTTTTTTGATTGCTGCGGGAGTAGCTGCTCTTAATAATGTGGGAGTTTTAGCGTTAAGAAAGGCTGGTAAGCTTCCTCCTCCTGTCTACCATGTAGATTATGGATTGGAATATGGTGAGGCAGCTCTAGAAATCCCTGCTGAAGGTCTTGATATAGAAGGCAAACATATTTTCGTTGTTGATGATGTCCTTGCTACCGGAGGTACCTCTCAAGCAGCATTTGAACTCATCGATATAGCTGGGGGAGTAGTGACTGGTTTCGCAACCATTCTAGAATTAGCAGATCTGGGTGGTAGGAATAATCTTCCAGATCTTCCTATATTTTCGATTACAACAGCGTAGCATCACACTTGTGTAATGTGTAATTAGCAACTGGCGGAGGTGATTCGATGGTTGACAATAATCCGTCTGTTGCTGGCAAAGGGGGATTCTCCTCACAAAGTATGCGTGCCCGTTTTGCGCGCAGGATGATAGGAAGCCGAACCACAGTCCCGCCGGCTCTTGAACCACTTATCGCGGTTCATCATAGTTTTCATCCTGGTGGAGATGTTGACCTTCTTGTCCGCGCATATAAAACTGCGGAGCGTCTGCACGAGGGCGTTTATCGTAAATCTGGTGATCCCTACATCACACATCCTCTAGCAGTAGCTACCATTGCAGCCGAAATTGGTATGGATACGGCTACTTTGGCTGCCGCACTTCTACATGACACAGTAGAGGACACAGACTATACCCTTGAGGAACTTACTGCTGATTTCGGTGAAGAAATTGCAGCGATGGTGGATGGAGTTACTAAGCTCGATCGCGTTGCATTAGGTTCTGCAGCTGAAGCTGAGACTATCCGAAAAATGATCATTGCGATGGCGCAAGATCCACGGGTACTCGTTATTAAAGTTGCTGATCGACTTCACAATATGCGCACTATGCGTTTTCTTCCACCGGAGAAGCAAGCTGCAAAAGCCCGGCAAACCCTTGACGTGATTGCTCCGCTTGCTGCTCGCCTGGGTATGTCAGCGGTGAAATGGGAATTAGAGGATTTGAGTTTTCATATCCTCTACCCACGCCAATACGATGAGATTGTCCGCCTTGTCAGTGAGCGGGCACCATCGCGAGAGCGTTATTTAGCACAAGTAATTGAAGAGATAGAGCAGGCACTCAAAGCAGCCAACATAGATGCTAACGTCTATGGTCGTCCTAAGCATTATTGGTCCATCTACCAGAAGATGGTTGTTAGAGGCCGCGAGTTTAACGATATTTATGACTTGGTCGGAGTACGAGTTATTTGTGACGACCTGCGGGACTGCTATGCGGCTGTAGGGGTTATTCACTCATTGTGGCAGCCTATGCCTGGTCGTTTTAAAGACTATATTGCGCAGCCAAGGTTTGGGGTTTACCAGTCCCTACACACTACTGTGGTGGGTCCGCAGGGGAAACCACTTGAGGTGCAGATTCGTACTCAAGAAATGCATCAAACTGCTGAGTACGGTATTGCGGCGCATTGGCGGTACAAAGAAACAAAGGGTAGCCATAAAGGTGATTCTGCAGAATTAGACCGTATGGCATGGATGCGTCAGCTGCTTGATTGGCAAAGGGAGGCTGCTGATCCGGGTGAATTTCTTGAGTCGCTTCGCTACGACTTAGCAGTTAAAGAAATCTTTGTGTTTACGCCTAAAGGTGACGTTATTACCCTTCCCTCGGGTTCAACACCCATCGATTTTGCCTATGCAGTACATACAGAGGTTGGACACCACTGTATTGGCGCAAAAGTTAATGGAAAACTTGTCCCACTGGAAAATACATTAAAAAATGGCGACGTTGTTGAAGTTTTTACATCAAAAGATCCCAGTGCAGGACCAAGCCGCGACTGGGCTCAATTTGTTGTTTCGGGGCGGGCTAAAACAAAGATTCGTCAGTGGTTTGCGAAAGAACGTCGTGAAGAAAATATTGAGGCGGGAAAAGAAGCTATAACACGGGAAATACACCGTGGAGGACTTCCGTTGCACAGACTCCTCAATAACGAGTCGATGGCGCAACTTGTCCAAGAACTTAACTTTGCGGATGCTACGGCTCTCTATAGCGCAGTGGGAAGCGGCAATATTACTGCTGGGCACGTTGTTAGTCGTTTAGTTTCTCTTTTCGGCACTATGGAAGAAGCAGAAGAAACGCTCACTGAGCGTACTGCTTTCCACACATCGCATCATGCCGTAAAAACGACCGATGATGCTGGTGTTCTTGTCGATGGTATGCCGGGAATCAGTGTAAAACTTTCTAAGTGCTGCACGCCCGTGCCAGGTGACGCAATAATTGGCTACATTACTCGTATGGGATCGGTATCAGTTCATCGTGCTGACTGTCCTAATGGACTTCACCTTATTGAAAAAAATAAAAATCGTGAGGTAAAAGTAGAGTGGGCGAGCTCGTCAGCAGCTGTTTTTCTTGTCTGTATTCAAGTGGAGGCTTTGGATCGGCAAGGGCTTTTATCTGACGTTACACATGCACTCTCTGAATCAAAGGTTGATGTTATATCAGCTCAAGTAAAAACTCTCGATGATCGCGTGGCTATTTCTAAGTGGGCATTCCAGATCGGAGATCCGCAACGGTTAAGTATTGTGCTGAATGCGGTTCGTCAAGTTGAGGGTGTTTACGATGTCTATCGCATTAATAGTGTTTAGAACGCATAGTAACTGTAGTGCCATAATGTCTGACTAGTGTTTGGCCAGCAAGTAGCACACTAGTAATAGCTGAATAGCAAATGCACAAATGTAGTGAAGGGGCAGTGCTTCATCTCAGCACTGCCCCTTCACTACGTCTTACGCTATGAATTTGTATTTATACACCCTATTTCGCTTTATGCTGTTCTACTCCAACAGTTTTCACCAGAGTCCAAGTTTTAATATCAACAGGAGTTGCTGGTGCACCGTCAGTTATCTTGCCGTCGGAGGGTGCTGCTGTACCGGGGGCAAGTACAATTCCGTATCCCTTGACTTTATCCAAGATTGAGAAGTCCGCTGGATCGACGACACCGATGACGGTGTAGCTGGGGGCAAGTTGTGTATCTGTGAGGGCGATAAAGAACTGGCCTGAACCGGTATTGGGGCCGGAGTTAGCAACAGCCACTGTTCCCTTGGGGTATGTAATTTGCTGAGCTTGCATTCCGTACTCGGCCCCAGCGGCATTAATGAGGTATTCGGGGAGCTCATCGGGGGTATAGAAACCGGGGTCTCCCATACCAGTTCCGGTGGGGTCACCACACTGGAGAACACTGCCTTGTTCACTGTTGAACATGCGGTGGCAGGATGTGTTGTTAAAGTACTTAGCCTCAATGAGCTTTTCAAATGCGGCATCATTACAAGCAGCATGACGATGGATAAGGTTTATCCGTATATCGCCAGCTGACGTCTTCAGTATGGTGATGGCTTTTCCGGTACGCGGGTACGTACCGTTGAGAGGAGCATCGACCGTACGAGTTTGATTCTTCAGCAGTTCCATGGCAGTGGGGGCGTAGGCAATCTGTGCATCAATTGAGGCCATACGCTCGTTGTACTGCTTTTCGGCTTCCCCTAATTGAGCCTGCGGAATTTGCAGTTTTTGCTGTTCCCACTGCTCTTCCGTCTGTTTTTTAGCATCAGTTAGTTGCTTCAGAAGGTCTGGAGTTTCACTTGAATGCACCCAGTGACAGCTTGACCATTTAGCTGCTTCAATGGCATCTTCGCGAGCCTTGTCATCTTTCTTCTTGTTGACAACGAGAACAATCGTGACAATTACAGCAATAATGACCACGATAGAAGTGATGATGAGGGCAACATTGCGACGATGTTTACGCTCAGCCTCGTTATCTTCCGCGATTTTTGCTTCCAGTCGCTCGCGGGCAGCGATACGGCGCTGCGCAGCTTTTGCAGCGGCATCATCGGCGGGGGAGACGTTTTCTCCTGCTTCAACCATGCTGTTGAGCTTGTCCTCAGGATTATCCCCGGCACCACTATTATTCTTGTCGTATACAGCCACTAGGCGTCCTTTCACAACAGACGTAGACATTAGAAGACTACCGCAAAGTCTTAAAATGGCCATGTTAAGACTAGTCGATTGCTTATTATTGTGCAGAAAAGAGGTCGGTATGAGAATTGCTACCTTCCCAGCAGGTGCTTTTCGCACAAATTGCTATATTGTTTCTTCCGATGACAGCAATGAGTGCATGATCATTGATCCAGGACAGGATGCAGCACCGCAAGTCTGCGACATTATCGATACCAATAAACTGCATCCAGCAGGTATTTATCTCACCCACGGCCATGCAGATCATGTTTGGAATACTCCAGAGTTATCAGAGAAATATGACATTCCAGTTGTTGTTCACCACGACGATATGTTCATGCTGGAGGATCCGGCGGTAGGAGTCGGAGCTGGCCTTTCTTCGGTGTTTCCCTTCAACGGGTGGAAACCCCCACGTCTCTTGACAACATACCAGGATAATGAATTATTAATTGGTGGATTGTCAGTGACGGTACTTCCACTGCCCGGGCATACTCCGGGGGGAGTGGGGCTTCTTGTTACGGATACGTCGACGGACTCGAGTGCTCCGACGGTATTGTTTTCTGGAGATACTTTGTTCAAAGGTGCAGTTGGTCGTACTGATTTATGCGGGGGCGACGCACAGACTCTGCTTGCTTCGATAGAGCGTGAACTTATCCCACTACCTGGTGACGTTGTGGTGGCACCAGGCCATGGGGCTACTAGTACGATGGCGGCGGAACGGGCCGACAACGTCTACTTACGTCGCTTCCGCTGACAGTAGAGTAAATGGGACATAATAGACAGGACACAATTATTCCCGAAGAGAAAGTAAAACGGATGGCTAAAGGATCAGCAGCTGCATCATTCCGAGCTCCTAAAGGTGTACCTGAGTATGTACCCCCGCTCTCAGCACATTTCCAGGCTGTCCGTGATACTCTCGCCGCAACTATTCATAAGTATGGATATTCGCATATTGAACTACCCATGTTCGAAGAGACTGGGCTTTTTGCGCGCGGCGTGGGGGAATCAACTGATGTTGTTACGAAGGAAATGTATACCTTTGAAGATCGCTCAGGGCGGTCTTTGACGCTGCGTCCGGAAGGTACGGCGGGCGTTATGCGCTCAGTTATCGAGCACAATCTTGACCGTGGCCAATTGCCATTAAAACTCACGTATGCAGGCCCGTTCTTCCGCTATGAGCGTCCGCAAGCGGGTCGTTATCGTCAGCTTCAGCAAGTTGGTGTGGAAGCTATTGGTGTGGATGATCCGGCTTTGGATGCGGAAGTAATCGCCATGGCTGACACTGCTCTGCGGACATTGGGGTTACGCGGGTATCGTCTCGAACTCACAAGCTTGGGAGATCGGACGTGTCGTCCGGCTTATCGTGAGGCGCTTCAAGAATTTCTTTTTAACCTTCCTCTCGATGAGGAAACGCGTCGTCGCGCTGAAATCAACCCGCTTCGTGTTCTTGACGATAAACGACCCGAGGTCCGTGAGATGACGGAGGATGCTCCGCTCATGCTTAATCATCTATCTGATGAATGCAAGAGTCATTTTGAGTCGGTACTCCGTATCCTCGATACTCTGAGGGTGGAGTACACCGTCAACCCTCGCATGGTACGAGGATTGGATTACTACACCAAGACCACTTTTGAATTTGTGCACGATGGTCTAGGCGCACAATCTGGTATTGGCGGTGGTGGTCGCTATGACGGACTTATGGAGATTCTGGGTGGACAGCCACTTTCCGGTATCGGTTTCGGTCTTGGCGTTGATCGTATTCTTTTAGCGTGCCAGCAGGAAGGATGTGTCCCGGGTTCGGAGGCACATTGTGAAATGTTTGGTGTACCGCTGGGGGACGCTGCAAAAGAAGTAATGATGCCATTGCTTGCTGAAGCCCGCACACAAGGTATTCGTACAGATATGGTGTTCGGTTCTCGTGGAATGAAGGGAGCTTTTAAAGCTGCTGATAAATCTGGAGCGGTGGTTGCTCTGGTCATAGGGGAGAATGAACTTGCTGCAGGAACTGTTGTCGTGAAGGATCTTCGCAATGGTCAGCAGCAGGAAGTTGCGAAAACTGACGCTGTCGCTAGAGCCCTCAACATCATAGGTAAATAAAACGTTCTTTTTACTACGTATGTGCTAATAGTGCATGGTAAGTTCTGCTGCTTGTGAAGAAGCGGGTAGACTAAAACAACGTATGCCTATGGCTTGTTTATAACTTTCAGCATGAAAGGATTCTCGTGCTGCGCACGCATTTTGCTGGCGAATTGAACGCCGCTGCTATTGGACAGACTGTTACTCTCGCGGGCTGGGTTGCCCGTCGCCGTGATCACGGTGGAGTTATTTTTGTTGACCTTCGCGATTCTTCCGGTATTGCACAGGTTGTTTTCCGTAAGGCTGATGTTGCAGAGCAGGCTCACCATTTGCGCTCTGAATACTGCATTAAGGTCACGGGCGTTGTTGAGGCACGTCCAGAAGGTTCCGAGAATCAGAACTTGGCCTCTGGCGAGATTGAGATCAACGTTTCCGAACTGGAAGTGCTCAATAGCTGTGCGCCACTGCCTTTCCAACTTGATGATGAGCCTGGCGAAGAGATCCGCTTGCGGTACCGCTACCTTGATCTGCGCCGTGATAAGCCAGCGTACGATCTTCGACTGCGCTCGAAAGTTAATGCAGCTGCCCGCGAGGTTCTTGCTCAACATGACTTTGTTGAGATTGAGACACCGACAATGACGAGGTCCACGCCAGAAGGTGCACGCGACTTTTTGGTTCCGGCACGTCTGCAGCCTGGCACCTTCTATGCATTGCCACAGTCTCCACAGCTTTTCAAGCAGCTTCTTATGGTGGCTGGAATGGAACGGTACTACCAGATAGCACGATGCTACCGGGATGAGGATTTCCGTGCTGATCGACAGCCTGAATTTACTCAGCTTGATGTTGAGATGAGCTTCGTTGATCAAGAGGATATTATTGCTCTGGCAGAAGATATTCTTGTCAATCTCTGGAAACTCATTGGGTATGAGATCAAGACTCCTATCCCGCGCATGACGTACGCAGATGCTATGCGTCTCTATGGTTCAGATAAGCCCGATCTACGGTTCGATATTCAGATCGTAGAGTGTGCCGACTTCTTCCAAAACACTCCCTTCCGTGTATTCCAAGCTCCCTACGTTGGTGCGGTCGTTATGAAGGGTGGCGCATCGCAGCCCCGTCGTCAATTGGATGCTTGGCAGGAATGGGCTAAGCAGCGTGGTGCTAAGGGGCTCGCCTATATTCTCGTGGGTGAGGATGGACAGCTATCTGGTCCCGTTGCTAAGAATATTTCCGATGAAGAACGCGCCGGCATTGCTGCGCATGTTAACGCGGAGCCGGGTGACTGTATCTTCTTTGCCGCAGGCGATGTTAAATCTTCGCGTGCTCTGCTGGGTGCAGCACGTAATGAGATTGCAAAGAAGCTGGGTCTTATCAAGGACGGAGATTGGGCCTTTACCTGGGTTGTAGACGCACCTCTCTTTGAGCCTTCTGCAGACGCTACTGCCTCGGGTGACGTTGCTCTCGGTAATTCTGCATGGACGGCTGTGCATCACGCTTTCACGTCTCCAAAGCCTGAATCTATGGATACGTTTGATACCGATCCAGGTAGTGCTCTTGCTTATGCCTATGACATTGTCTGTAATGGCAATGAAATCGGTGGCGGTTCCATTCGTATTCACCGTCGCGATGTACAGGAACGCGTCTTTAAAGTAATGGGTATCAGTGAGGAAGAGGCACAGGAAAAGTTCGGCTTCTTGCTTGACGCTTTCAAGTATGGTGCTCCGCCACACGGAGGCATTGCTTTCGGATGGGATCGTATTACTGCATTGCTTGCCGGTGAGGAATCAATCCGCGACGTTATTGCATTCCCCAAGTCCGGTGGTGGTGTTGATCCTCTGACGGATGCTCCTGCTCCTATTACTGCCCAGCAGCGTAAGGAATCTGGAATTGATGCGAAGCCAGTTCGCACTGGTGAGCGTGAGGTAAAGAGCGAAAACTCTAAGGATAATGACTAGCACTGTTGATGACGCTATTGCGCTCGGTGAGCGAATACTGAGTGCCCGAGTGGGAAGCCCGGTCACCCTGTCGCATACCGAACGCATTGCGTCCGACTCTGACGCAGTTTTAGTGCGTGGTGTTACTTCAGATAGTCCCTTTCTTCCCTCTCGGAAAGTTGTCGTTAAAGTATTCCCCAATCGTGGAGAAGAACGCGATGGACTTCTGTTGCGGGAAATTGTGGGGTACCAGTTCGTCGGTTCTCTTAGTAGCGCAGCCACTTTTGGTCCGGAACTAATAGCGTACGACCTTGATGAACGTGCATTTGTCCTTTCCGATTTGGGAACAACATCTACTCTGCAGGATGTTTTGAATGAGGGGCAGCATGGTGCTGTAACCATTGCAGCATTACAGGAATTGGCTACCCTTATTGGTTCACTACAGGTTTCTACAGCAGGGCGCGAAGAGGATTTTCACGCACTGTTGCATCGTGCGCAAACAAAGATACCTGGTCTTTCGGTTCCTTTTTCTTCGCAAGTGTTAGCGGATACATTGCGTCGTGTTCCGAAACTACTCCACGATAAATTAGGAATCGACCTTGTCGAGTCGGTTCAAGACCATGGTCGTCGTAGTGTGAAACGCGCTGTTCAAGGAAGCTATCGAGCCTTTGGTGCGGCGGAGCTTATTCCTGAAAACATTCTCATGTCGCAGCGTAATATCAGGCTACTAGATTTTGCTTTCTGTGGTTACCGAGACATCGGTGTTGATATTGCTGCTGTGTTGTTAGGTTTCCCCTCGGATCTTAATGGTTATGAACTGACAAGAGAGGAAATCGACGCTGTTACCCATACGTGGGTTGAGCAAGTTGATGCCATGTGGCCTCGTATGCGGAGGAAACAATCATCGCGTAAACGTATCTTAGATGGCGCCCTCACATGGGCGTGGTTGAGTGTCAGTTGGATCCTTGGAGATGAACCTAACTTCGAGCATGCTGCCAGTAAAGACAAATTAGATACTGATGATATTGTGCGTTTTTTAGCAATCCGCAATTTAGAAAGACTTGGTACGCTAGCTGAGTACTGGGAAGATAGCGAGTTAGCTGACCATGCTCGCACAGTATCTGTAGCGCTTGCGGCTGTGGCTTAAGTCATTAATGGAGGAAGTATGGATAGCTCTTCTCCGGGTCTTTTTACCATGAATGATTCTGACGAGACAGTTGCCCACCATACTTCTACTGACGGGGATTCGTCTTCATCGCGTGGTGTTCGTCGGTACATTCGGGAGGGAGCTCCGCTCGCTGTACGGATGCGTCCACGTACCCTTGATGAGGTAGTAGGACAGCAACATCTGTTGGGAGAGGGATCTCCACTGCGTCGCCTTATTGAAGGTGAGGGAGTAAACTCCGTCATCCTTTATGGTCCTCCGGGAACAGGCAAGACAACATTAGCAAGTCTTATTTCGGGGGTCACTGGTAGAAAATTTGTTGAGCTTTCTGCATTGTCTGCTGGTGTTAAAGAAGTACGTCAGGTTATTGATGATGCACGCACTCGTCTTGCGTATGGCGTTGACACAGTACTGTTTATTGATGAAGTGCATCGGTTTTCCCGTACTCAGCAGGAAGCTTTGCTAGCAGCGGTGGAAAACCGTGTTGTTCTGCTGGTAGCGGCAACTACTGAGAATCCTTCATTTTCGGTAGTTGCGTCTCTTTTATCGCGGTCACTTGTCCTACAGCTTAAACCGCTAAAACCCGACGATCTGCGAATTTTATTAGAGCGTGCAGTATCTGATCCGCGTGGCTTTGGGGGGCATATTGAGGTGGAGGATGCCGCTTATACAGATCTCGTAAGGTTGGCGGGGGGTGACGCACGTCGCGCGTTAACGTATTTAGAGGCGGCAGCTGATGCGCGTTTTCATGATGATGATCCGCTTACTGTTTCTGATATTGAGCGTTCTACACCGGATGCGTTGGCGCGCTATGACCGTAATGGAGACCAGCACTACGACACTGTAAGCGCTTTTATTAAATCGGTGCGTGGATCGGATCCTGATGCTGCTCTCCACTATCTTGCCCGTATGATAAACGCGGGGGAAGATCCACGTTTTATTGCTCGTCGGCTCATAATTCTCGCCTCTGAAGATATTGGTTTGGCTGATTCCACTGCGTTACAAACTGCAGTGGCGGCAGCACAGGCAGTACAGATGATCGGTATGCCGGAGGGGCGTATTATCCTCTCGGAGGCGACACTTCATTTAGCAACGGCACCAAAATCCAATGCGTGTTATACCGCTATTGACGCCGCTTTAGAAGATGTACGGAACGGTGTAGTAGGTCCTATTCCACAGCATCTCCGTGATGGCCATTATGCGGGCGCGAAAAAGTTGGGAAACGCGATCGGCTATCAGTATCCCCATAACACTTCTGAGGGAATTCAGAAGCAACAGTATCCGCCTGACAATTTGGTAGGCAAAAACTACTATCATCCCACTGAGCATGGTGCAGAAAAACGAATTGCCCAGTGGCTACCTAAATTACGGACAGCTGTTCGGGGAGCAACTAAGAAGAATTAATTCTTAGGACAAAAGAGGGTTTTCTTTGCCTATGTCTCTGAGATATGGGTCCGCGTGTGTCACAAGGTAAGCTAAAGGGCGAGAAAAACGATACGCACACTGTGGAACTGCAGCTGCCCTTGCGTGTTGTTGCGCCTTATTGGTGTGGCGACCGTAGTAGCCACAGCGCGGTGTTTAAAGAAAAAGGATTCCATCCGTGCAAACCCACGAAATTCGGCAACGTTTTATTGATCATTACGTGAAAGCTGGACATACGCATGTTCCGTCCGCATCTCTCGTACTAGAAGATCCCACTCTGCTTTTCGTTAATGCCGGTATGGTTCCCTTTAAACCCTATTTTTTGGGACAACAGACCGCACCTTTCTCTACCGCTACTTCTATCCAGAAGTGTGTCCGTACGCTCGATATTGACGAAGTTGGTATTACCACGCGGCATAATACTTTCTTCCAGATGGCCGGTAATTTTTCCTTTGGAGCGTACTTCAAAGAGGGTGCTATTAAACATGCTTGGTCTCTGCTGACGAGCCCAGTTGACGAGGGGGGCTACGGATTCGATCCAGATTCGTTGTGGGCTACCGTCTACAAGGATGATGATGAGGCCTACTCCATCTGGCGTGATGGTGTTGGTATGCGGGAGGATCACATTCAGCGTCGCGGGATGAAAGACAATTTCTGGTCGATGGGTGTTCCCGGACCGTGTGGACCTTCCTCCGAGATCTTTTTCGATAGAGGACCAGCCTATGGTAAAGAGGGTGGACCTGTTGTCGATGAAGATCGATATATCGAGATCTGGAATCTTGTCTTCATGGAGAAGGAACGCGGAGAGGGCATCGGTAAAGACGGCTACAAGGTTATTGGGTCTCTTCCGCAGAAGAATATCGACACTGGTATGGGTATTGAGCGTGTGGCGTTCATTCTGCAGGGCGTTGAAAATGTTTACGAAACTGATCTGCTTCGTCCCACTATTACCACTGCGGAACGGTTAACTGGGTCTACTTATAGTGATGCTCCAGAAGACCATCAGGATGCTGTTTATTTCCGCGTTATTGCGGATCACTCGCGTACTGCCGTCATGCTTATTGCTGATGGAGTAACTCCTGGTAATGAAGGCCGCGGCTATATTTTGCGACGTCTTATTCGACGTATTGTTCGCTCTGCTCGTCTGCTGGGCGCGCATGGTCCTGTTATGGAGGAACTAACTGCTACGGTGTGCGACTCTATGTCACCTTCCTTCCCCGAGTTGGTGACAAAGCGTGAGCATATCCAAAAGCTTTGTGTAACAGAGGAAAAAGCATTTCTCCGGACTCTTGATTCGGGGATGAAGCTGTTCGCTGTGGAGGCTGCTGCGGTAAAAGCTAGAGGCGAGGATGTCATTCCTGGCGATGTTGCTTTTACTTTGCATGATACGCATGGATTCCCCATCGATTTAACTCGTGAAATGGCTGCTGAACAGGGAATGACTGTTGATGATGCAGCTTTTGATCGTCTTATGCAGGAGCAGAAACAGCGCGCTAAAGCTGATTCGCACGCGAAGAAGCATGCACATGCTGACCTTGGTGTTTATCGAGATTTTATCGATCAGCACCCCACTACTTTCACTGGTTATAACAGTCTTACTACTGACACCAAGATTCTTGGTCTCGTTGTCGATGGTGAGCATGTCGACCACGCAGATACCGGAACTCATGTTGAGGTCATTCTGGAAGACTCCCCATTCTATGCAGAAGCGGGAGGACAGTGTGCAGATTGTGGAACAATTACAACGGCACAAGGGTGCGTAGATGTCCGGGATGTTCAGAAAATCGGGAAAAAAGTTTGGCTGCATCGTGGCATCGTGACAAGTGGAACTATCACTGTTGGTTCTGCACAGGCGCAGGTAGATGCGGTTAATCGGCGTCATGGAGCGCAGGCGCATACTGCTACTCACCTGGTACACGCAGCTCTCCGCTCAATCCTCGGTGAAGAAGCTGTGCAAGCAGGATCGCTCAATAAGCCTGGATATTTGAGGTTTGATTTCAACTGGACGTCTCCTCTTACCCCGGCGGAACTCACCGAAATTGAAGAGTGGGTCAATACTGCTATTGATCAAGACCTTCCGGTAACAACGGAAATTATGGCTTTGGACGATGCTAAAGCTTCTGGTGCAATGGCACTGTTCGGTGAGAATTATGGTGATAAAGTTCGCGTTGTCACCATTGGTGAGGAGGGTAAGCCGTGCGTATCTAAAGAGCTTTGCGGTGGAATCCATGTTGCATCTACGGCACAGATTGGATCAGTTCGATTCATTGGTGATTCATCTGTGGGATCAGGTATCCGTCGAGTAGAAGCCTATGTTGGCCTCCAAGCGCTTGCTGCAGCTCGCAATGACCAGCGTATTGTCAACGATCTGATGGCTCGTTTTAAGGTGAAATCAGACGATGTTGTACCGCGTGTGGCTGCTCTTCAAGAAACAGTGAAAAATCTTGAGAGAGAGCTCTCTGATGTACGTATGGCGGCAGTATTGAAGGATGCTGGTTCCTTTATTGAGCAGGCTGTCGATATTAACGGTGTACAGGTGATCGCTGCGGAGGCTCCGCATGGAGCAGATGGTGCCCAACTGCGTACTTTGGCCTGCACTATTCGTAAGCATTTTGGAGAAAACCCGGCAGTTGTTGCACTGTTCACTGGTTCTGGGGAAAAGCTCCCATTTGTTGTTGCTGTTAACTCTTCAGCCGTATCACGTGGTGTGAAAGCCGGCGATATTGTGAAGGCTGCCGCTCCTGCAATTGGTGGTCGTGGCGGCGGAAAACCCGATCTTGCCCAAGGCTCGGGGAGTGACGCTAGTGGACTTGCGGAAGCTCTGACCACTGTTACTGCTGCAGTGCAGAAAGTTACTGTGTAAAAGTACCGTATAAAGCTACTGTGTAGGGTTTTTGTGGAATTAGATGATTACCGTCCTGACGTCCCGGGTGATGATGACCCGGGACGTGGCCGCCGGATAGCATTTGACGTTGGGAAAGCACGTATAGGCGTTGCATCGTGTGACCCAGACTGTATCTTGGCGACTCCCGTTGAGACTATTCATTTAAAGCATTATCCCTGGCCACAGGTTACCCTGCAGAGAATAGATAGCATTCTAACGGAATATGAACCCGTTGAAGTTATCGTCGGCTTACCACGTACATTGCATGGACGCGCGTCTAGTTCAGTAGAGATGGCTATTGGTTTTGTCGATGAATTTCGCACGTCGTGGCCAAAAATACCTGTACGCTTAGTAGACGAGCGATTATCAACAGTGGTTGCTACCCAGGCACTCCGTTCGTCGCAGGTAGCGAGCCGTGCACAACGAGCTCTCGTTGACCAAGCTGCCGCTGTAGAAATTCTTAATACATGGCTCGATCTTCGTAGACGACATTGTTGTCATAATGAGAAGGAACAGTGAGTGGGACGGCACAGTAAAGGGATTGACCCGCAAGACTATACGGAAGAATCTAGTATCGTTGCTGAATCTTCTGATAAACACGCGGCGCCCAGTGATAACGCCGAAGGATATAGCAATGATGCGAATAATATTTCTTCGCAATCTGGCAAAACTGTAAAAAGTCGGCGGTTTTCAATTGTCAGTGGCGTCGTGCTATTAGTCGTTGTCCTCTTCGCTGGAGCGATGCTGTACCATCACCGCAATAGGCACTCATATCCTGATTTTGAGGGACCGGGGACAGGATCGGTTCTCGTTGAAGTTACTCCAGGGGCGTCAGCTGCCTCATTAGCTCCAACATTAGTGGAAATGGGCGTCGTCAAATCTACTGGTGCTTTTATTCAAGCAGCTAATGATAATCCTCGTATTACGTCCATGCAGCCTGGCTACTACCAACTTCGTAAAAAAATGGCGGCTGTGAAAGCTGTTGAGAAGCTTCTCGATCCTTCTAACAGAGCAGGTGCAGTTAATCTCCCTGGTGGTGTAACGCTGGAAGATGTTCATGTTGTGCATGGGAAGACATTCGGTATCTACCATCATCTTTCTGTCGCATCCTGTTATATGAACGCGCAAAAAAAGCATTGTATTAGCAGTGCAGCCTTCCGGAATGCTGTTGCGAAAGCGAATCCTGCCCAGTTAGGTGTTCCCGAGTGGGCATACCATGCGGTAGCTCACGCAAAATATCCTGATCGTAAAATCGAGGGGCTTATTCTTCCGGGAGTTCACGTTTTCAATCCGACGCATAGTCCCCTCCAGATTATTCACGATCTTGTGACGGCATCGGCAGAGATCTATCAGCAGTCAGGTTTAGTAGAGGCTGCTAAGAAGCAAAAATTATCGCCGTACGAAATTGTGACAGGAGCATCACTAATACAGCGGGAAGTAGGAGTATCTGATTACGGGAAAGTAGCACGCGTTATTGTTAACCGGTTAAACCGTGATCAGCCCCTGC
Source organism: Lawsonella sp. (assembly GCF_011525565.1). Taxonomy (NCBI): domain Bacteria; kingdom Bacillati; phylum Actinomycetota; class Actinomycetes; order Mycobacteriales; family Lawsonellaceae; genus Lawsonella; species Lawsonella sp. The sequence goes on along the minus strand of NZ_WVRS01000001.1, from coordinate 116,721 downwards.
AGTTTGATTCAACTGTTAACTATGGTTTGTCTGAGCAGCAGGTTGCTACTACAGATGCAGATCGTGCCGCAGTGACCCCATGGAATACCTATGCAAAGAAGGGGCTACCAGCCACCCCTATTTGCTCACCTACAATGGATGCTGTACACGCTATGGAAAATCCCACTCCAGGTGATTGGCTTTACTTTGTGACAGTTGACAAGCGGGGCACTACTAAATTCAATGCCACGCTAAAAGGCCATGAACGAGATATTAAAGAAGCTCATCGCAATGGAGTTTTCGATAGCCAATAAAAGGGTACTTATCGCGGATTCGTAGAAAGGTCACTATGCTTGCCGCAGCAGTTCTTGGTTCTCCTATCGATCATTCGCTTTCCCCTCTTCTTCATGAATCTGCCTACCGCGCACTGGGTTTAAATGATTGGACGTACACTCAAATTGAGTGCACTGCCAGTGATCTTCCTAGAATAGTTTCTGCTGCGGATCCCGGTATGCGTGGATTTTCTGTTACCAGACCATGCAAAGATGCTGCGTTGCGGTTTGCTGACGTTGTTTCAGAGCGTGCACATATCGTGGAATCTGCCAATACACTCATTCGTCGGGGCACAGAGTGGTATGCGGACTGTACAGACATTGATGGTGCATGTGCTTCTCTTAAAAAATCTGGTTACACCGGCGGCAATGTTCTTCTGCTAGGTGCAGGTGGAACATCTCGCCCGTATCTTTCCGCCCTTCGCAGTGCCGGAGTAGAAGGAGTAGGGAGAGTCGCTATTGCGTCGCGTGCAGAGGAACGTGCACAACACACGTTGCATGTTGCTGCACGGCTAGGACTGGATTATTCCTGGATACCTCTCAATGATCCTGAGATTTTGCGCGCTAGCTGTCATAACGCCACTTTAGTTATTTCGACTTTACCGGGTGACGCAGCTGCCGGATACAGTACATTTCTCCGTCGAACTCCACGTCTTATTGATGTGACGTATGCACCATGGCCTACCTCATTAGCGCAAGTAGTGGCAGATAATGGCGGTACAGTGGTCGGTGGACGGACAATGTTGTTACACCAGGCTGTCGCACAGATAGAAGCCTTCACCCAAAAAACTGTGACAGATGATGTTTTTGCCGCAATGGTAGCTTCCCTACAAAGGTCCTAAAAATCCTACACTGAGGGCGATTTACCCTCGTGAGGAAAAAATAGTGACTGTATCTTCTATACCTTTTATATGTTCTACCGCTATCACAGTATTGTCTTTGCTATGGCTAGCATGGTTAGCGCGGCAGGACAGTGCAGCACGGCGTATCCCTACATATCTTGTGGGACTCGGAATAGTGTTAGCAAGCATGTATTCGTTCAGTGAAGGTGCCTGCGGTCGCGCAGTATGCGCTGGATTATGCCTTTTTGCCTGTTATCTCATTCCCTATGTCATGGGCGCGGGTATTGGTGGGGGAGATGTTAAAGCGGCTTTTCCCATTGGGATGTTTGTGGGGGCATTGGGATGGGCTGCTTGGTGGTGCGCGAGTGTAGGTGCATTTCTTGTTACTGCGTGTGTGGGAATAGGACAACGCATTATTCTCCGTCTATCTACACAATTCTCGCACACCAGTGCCCACGATGAGATTCATAGTCTTACTATTCCGCATGGTGTCTCACTTGCTGTCGTCACTGGAATCATTCTTATTTCTCATTATCTGGTTATATTCCGCTAAGAATATGCCCAGTAAGGGAACGTATCGCCGTGGAGAAGAAGCGAAACATGACAGAATGGAGAAGTGTTTCGATGGACTACTGCAGGTGAATCCCATGGCCAAGCTCTCATCGCTCTCGTAGAGGATGTTATTTCTGGCCTTCCGCTTTCGACCGATGAGGTCGCTACTCAGTTAGCGCGTCGCCGTCTCGGCTATGGTCGTGGCGCGCGGATGAAGTTTGAGCAGGATCATGTCACACTCCTCACCGGTGTGCGACACGGCAAGACCCTGGGGGGTCCTATCGCTATTCAGATTGAGAATAGTGAGTGGCCTAAGTGGGAGAAAATCATGTCTCCCGACTATGTTGACCCTGCCGCTATTGATGATTTAGCGCGTAACCAGGCACTCACCCGTCCACGACCAGGACATGCCGACTTTGCCGGAATGCTCAAATACAATGCAGACGATGCGCGCAATATTCTGGAGCGTTCTTCCGCCCGCGAGACCGCTGCCCGTGTTGCTGCCGGTACAGTGGCGCGCTCTATCCTGCGGGAAGTGCTGGGGGTAGAGGTTGTCTCCCGTGTACTTTCCATCGGAAATTCCACCCTTTATGGTGAGGATGACCTTCCCACTAGTACCGATCAACGTCGTATTGATGAAAGCCCAGTGCGTGCCTCCCATCCAGAAGCAGAAGCGAGCATGATCGCAGAGATTGATGCAGCTCGCAAAGCTGGCGATACTTTAGGTGGCATTGTTGAAGTCGTCGTTCATGGTCTTCCTATTGGCTTGGGATCGTTTGTCTCTGGCGAGCGTCGTCTAGAAGCTAGATTAGCCAGTGCTTTAATGGGGATCCAGGCCATTAAGGGGGTAGAAGTTGGTGACGGTTTCGCACTTGCACGCCATCGCGGCTCTGTAGCACACGATCAAATGGATCCCACTGAAGATGGCATTATTCGACGTTCTAATCATGCCGGAGGGCTGGAAGGCGGTATGACCAACGGACAGCCGTTAGTTATACGTGCCGCAATGAAACCTATATCTACAGTTCCTCGTGCTTTAGCCACAATTGATATGGCGACGGGTGCACCTGCTACTGCTATTCATCAACGGTCGGATGTATGTGCTGTGCCTGCTGCTGGAGTAGTCGCAGAAGCTATGGTGGCTTTAGTTCTTGCCCAGGCAGTGCTGGAAAAATTCGGGGGAGATACGCTTGCAGAAACGCAGCGGAATTACCATGCGTATCAAGAGTATGTGAAGGAACGCCTGACATGGGCGAAGTAGCATGTTCTCCAGTCTGCGTTTTTGTGGGGCTTCCGGGTTCTGGGAAAACGACTGCGGCCAAAAGACTTTCTCGTGCGCTACAGCTGCCTTTTGCGGATACAGACCAGATCATTGAAGAACGCTATGGAAAAAGCTGTGGAGAAGTATTCACAGAGCTTGGCGAAAAAGCTTTCCGTGACGTTGAAGAAGATGTGGTAGCAGAGGCCTTAGCGTCTTATGGCGGTATTCTCGCACTGGGTGGGGGAGCTATTTTATCGCCACGGACCCGTACTTTGTTGATGGACGTACCGGTTATTTTTCTCGATATTTCTGCCGCAGAGGGTATCCGGCGCACAAGTGGAACGGCTACGCGTCCTGTGCTTGCGGCGGCTGATCCCGTAGAGCATTATCGGCAGTTGTACCGCATACGGAGACCATACTATTTCGAGGTTGCGGATCTTGTCCTCCAACCAGAACATCGTAAACCGATTGATGTTATCGACGAGATCTGTACGTTCCTCGGCCGTACTCGCATTACTACCAATAGTGACAACTGAAAGAGTCTTATGCGTTCTACTGTGATTGATGTAAAAGCTGCACAGCCTTATCACGTTTGTATCGGCTCGCATTTAGTTCCAGATATTGCTGAACTGGGCAGTACTTTCCGTAATGTAGGCATCGTTTATCAGAAGAGCGTGTCCACTTTCGTTGCGGATATTGCTGCCGCACTTCAAAGTAAAGGGACTAATGTACATCTTTTTGCAGTTCCTGATGCGGAGGCTGGCAAAACCTTAGTAGTGGCAGAAGAACTCTGGATGAGCTGTGGTAATGCCGGTATTACTCGTGCAGATGCCATCATGGGAGTGGGTGGCGGTGCAGCCACTGATCTGGCTGGCTTTATTGCGTCAACATGGATGCGGGGAATAGCTTTTATTAGTTGTCCCACGTCGCTTCTTGGCATGGTAGATGCTGGTGTAGGCGGTAAAACAGGTATCAATAATGCCATTGGTAAGAATCTGATCGGTACTTTCCATGAACCGCGTGGTGTTTTTATCGATCTTTCGGTGCTGCATACACTGCCACGAGCAGAAATCGTCTCAGGTATGGCTGAAGTTGTGAAATGTGGTTTTATTTCTGATCAGCGCATTATTGATCTTATTGAAGAGAACCCTGCAGCAGTTTTCGATGTTGATGGTGCTGTTCTTCATGAGCTTGTGCAGCGTTCAGTACAGGTAAAAGCTGATGTAGTGAGCTGCGATCTACGAGAAACCGGCCTCCGCGAAAATCTTAACTATGGGCATACTCTGGCACATGCGATTGAGCAGCGTGAACACTATCTGTGGCGGCATGGGAATGCGGTAGCAGTGGGGATGGTGTTTGCTGCTGCACTAGCTCGTACTGCGGGATTATTGAATGATGCAGACGTTGCACGTACCCGTGCTGTACTTCACTCTGTGGGGCTTCCCACGACATACGAAGCTGGGGCTTTGGATGAACTGACTCATACTATGCAGTCAGATAAGAAGAACCGGAATGGGGCACTTCGCTTTGTCGTCCTCGATGGTTTCGGAAATCCCATCCGCTTGGAAAATCCCTCTCCCCAACAATTGGCAGATGCTTACTCCGTCATAAGCGAACCGGAAGGAAAATAGTCATGATTCATGTACTCAATGGGCCTAACCTGGGAAGATTAGGGAAGCGTCAACCCGACATTTACGGTTCCACGACTTTTTCAGATCTTGTCGCTTTGCTTGAACATGACGCTGCAGATTTGGGTGTTGACGTAGAGGTGAAGCAAACAGACTCTGAAGCCGAGCTGCTGGGGTGGATACATGATAGTGCTGATAAACGGGAGCCTGTTATTTTGAATGCCGGTGCTCTTACACACACGTCGGTAGCATTACGCGATGCTTGCGCGGAATTAACTGATTATGCCGGTTTTATCGAAGTGCATATCTCTAATGTGCATGCGCGCGAAGAGTTTCGCCATCATAGTTATCTTTCTGACATTGCTACCGGTGTTATCGTCGGCCTGGGGATTGATGGCTACCGTCTAGCACTGCGTTGGTTTGCACAGCACAACTAGTATTGCCTAATAACGAAGGGCGTAGGAGAGACTGTAAAGGAAAGATTATGGGGACAGTAGATACGTATCTTTCTCGGCGAAATCAGCTCCGCGAGAATATACAGAGTGGGAATATACAGAGTAAGAATGTGCCAGATGCCGTTCTTATTTTTGGGCTAAGCTCAATCCGGTATTTTTCTGGGTTTAGTGGTTCCAATGCACTGTTATGGATCGATGGTAGCGATGCGGCACGTGATGTTCTTATTACCGATGGCCGTTACACGACGCAGGCACGGGGTGAATGCCCAGGGTTAACGATTGATATACAGTCCTCACGTGGTAGTGCGGCATTGTGCGCGACCGCGGCAGAGCGTGGATTACATGCAGACACACTGGGGGTTGATGGAGAATTCCTCAACTGGCTCGACTACCAGGAAATAGCAGCATGGCTGAATACAGAAAATAGCGGCGGGGTGGACAGTACGACTATCCTTGCCCAGCTTGTTGATATTTCGCCACAAATAGCCCAGTTACGTGCTGTCAAAGACAGCGCGGAGATAGTTGCTCTCGATAAAGCTGCGCGTTGTGCTGAAGCCGCTTTGTGCGATCTTATTGATGAGAAGATTCTTGCCCCGGGAGTTACTGAAAATGAGGTAGCTGCACGGCTGGATTATCTTATGAAGATACACGGTTCTGAATGTGTGTCCTTTGAGACCATTGTGGGCACTGGCGCCAATGGTGCTCTTCCACACCACAGTCCAGATGGCACACAGATTAGTGCTGGTGATCTCGTTGTTATCGATTTCGGTGCAGTTGTTGATGGATATCATTCAGACTGCACACACACTTTCTGTATTGGTGATCCGCAACCGTGGCAAAAAGAAATCTCCGATATTGTGTGGCAGGCTCACCAAGCCGCAGTAGCGGCTGTTGTTCCCGGAATCACTGCGGGAAGTATTGATGATGCTGCCCGCGCTATTATTACCGACGCCGGATATAGAGAGTGTTTTGGCCACTCCACGGGACACGGAGTAGGGATTGATATTCATGAACATCCGTGGGTGCGGACAGGTTCACAAGAATCTATTGTTCCCGGCACAGTCTTTACCGTAGAACCAGGTATTTACCTGCCCGATAGGGGAGGTGTACGCATAGAAAATACCTATGTGCTAGAAGAAGATGGGAATGTGCGCTCTCTGCAGGCATTTTCCGCAGAATTGCTGCTTGTTTAGTAAACTACCATGAGGTAACGGTTGTACTGATGTAGCGTCAGCAACCATTCAGATATTTCGACAGAAAAGAGCTTATTGTGGCGAGTACCGCTGACTTCAAAAATGGCTTGGTGCTGCAGATGGACGGCAAGCTGCAGCAAATTGTGGAATTTCAGCATGTGAAACCGGGTAAAGGCCCAGCTTTCGTACGCACTAAGTTGAAAGATGTCGTTACTGGAAAAGTTGTTGACAAGACTTTTAATGCTGGCGTCAAGGTTGAAACGGCTACCGTGGACCGCCGCGATTTCGCCTACCTCTATAAGGATGGAGAGGACTTCGTTCTGATGGACGAAGATACTTTTGACCAGATTACTGTTGGTCCGGAAATCCTTGGCGATGGTGCTCGCTTCCTTCTTGAAAACACCACTATCCAGGTATCTATGCACGATGGTGTGCCACTGTTTGCAGATCTGCCGGTATCAGTTGACCTCACTGTTGCCCATACTGATCCGGGCCTGCAGGGTGACCGTTCTTCTGCTGGTACTAAGCCTGCAACCTTGGAAACTGGTGCTGAAGTGCAGGTTCCTCTCTTCATTAACACTGGAGATGTCCTCCGTATCGATACCCGCAACGGTCACTATCTAAGCCGTGTCAACAATTAATCCCCCTCGGAGTTCTGCCATGAGTGGAGACGGAAAAAGCCGTCCTAGTCATGCTGGAAGCAGGCATAAAGCTCGTCAGCGTGCTTTGACACTTCTTTTTGAAGCAGAAAGCCGGGATGTCGACCCAGTTGAGTTAGCGGAGAATCGTCGTGACTATGCGCTGGAGCTGGCGCGTAGTGGCGAAGGCGGTATGCCGCTGGTAAGTGATTACGCTCTTGCCATCATTACCGGAGTGGCGGAAGAAATTGATCGCATCGACGAGATTTTAGCCTCCTACCTCACTGATTGGTCTCTTGATCGGCTTGCTGCTGTTGATCGCACAGCATTGCGTATCGGTCTCTGGGAACTACTCTTTACGGATGATGTTCCTGCCCTCACTGCTGTTGATGAGGCAGTGAGTTTAGCCAGAGAATATTCCGATGACGATGCACCACGTTTTGTTAACGGTGTGCTTGACAAAGTATTGCGCGATCGCGATGTCCTCAAAGAACAGCTTTCTCATACCAGTACTGTCGACGTGGTAGAGGAAGAATCCGTAGCAGATGACTCTACTCCTGCTGAAATTGATGGGACGGAAACTCGCTAACTGCATATCCGCATTCATTATGGTGGCCGGAACCTAAAAATCTGTTAGGTTCCGGCCATTTGCCGTATATAGGTAGTCTACAGACTGGTATACTCTGTATGCAGAGCAGACATCCTTTAACAAGCCGTCCAGAGAGGCGGAGAAGGAGGTCAGGATGAACGACAATGTGCAACTGCTTGACGCTGCGGACGTATCACGCACCGTCGCACGAATCGCCCATCAGATCATTGAGAAGACAGCACTTGACGAATCCTCGTCTAAGCGCGTCATATTGTTGGGCATTCCTACGCGAGGTAGCCACCTCGCTCACCGGCTTGCTTCGAAAATTGCTGAATTTTCGGGTATCTCTCCAGAAGTCGGATCTCTCGATATCACTCTCTACCGTGATGATTTACGTCAACGCCCCCCTCGTCCTATGGGGGAAACTCAAATCCCACGCGCTGGTATTGATGGCGCGTTAGTCATTCTTGTTGATGACGTTCTCTTTTCTGGACGCACGGTGCGCGCCGCACTGGATGCACTTCGGGATATCGGACGCCCAGATATTATCCAACTGGCAGTTTTAGTGGATCGTGGACACCGAGAACTTCCTATTCGACCCGACTATGTAGGCAAGAACATTCCTACTGCTCGTGCTGAAGGGGTTGCTGTTCACATGGAAGAAACAGACGGTGTAGATGAAGTTGTCCTCACTCGAGATATCACAGGAGGAGAGGCAGAGTGAAGCATCTCGTCTCGATTAATGACCTTGATAAAGACAGTGCCATTGCTCTTCTTAACCTGGCAGATGATCTGAAGTCTTCTCTGCTAGAACGGGAAATTCGAAAACTTCCCACATTGCGGGGACGTACTGTTTTTACTGTTTTTTATGAAAACTCAACGCGTACGCGTACTAGTTTTGAGACTGCCGCTAAATGGCTGAGTGCGGATGTCGGTAGTATTGCGGCTGCCAATTCATCAGTGAAAAAAGGGGAGTCTCTCCAAGATACGGGTCAAACGTTAACTGCTATCGGTGCGGATGCCCTCATCGTTCGGCATCCTAATTCTGGCGCACCGTATCAGCTTTCTCGCTGGCTTTCTCCCGATGGAATACATGGTCCGTCAATTATTAACGCAGGTGACGGACAGCATGAGCATCCTTCCCAGGCTTTACTTGATGCTCTGACATTCCGGCAGCATCATGGGGGATTCGAGGGACGGAAACTTGTCATTGTGGGGGATATTCTGCATTCCCGCGTAGCACGTTCTGATCTTCTTCTCTTCTCTAAGCTCGGTGCTGAGGTTGTTTTTGTGGCACCTCCAACATTGCTTCCTGTTGGTGTCGAGAATTGGCCATGTCGTGTAACGCAGGATCTTGATGCAGAGTTGAAAGATGCTGATGCTATTCAGCTTCTACGAGTTCAGGAAGAACGAATGAAAGCGGGGGAGGCGTTCTTCCCCTCTGTCCGTGAGTATGCTGCTCTTTACGGGATGAGCAAAGAGCGTCTCGGTATGTTGCGCGACGATGCAATTATCATGCATCCGGGCCCGATGATTCGTGGCATGGAAATCAACTTTGATGTTGCTGATTCTTCACAGACTGCTGTTCTTCAACAAGTGAACAATGGTGTTCACGTTCGTATGGCCATCCTCATCTCGCTTCTCACCGGTGACAAGGAAGCGTAATCATGCAGAAAGATACTATGACTTCACTTCTTATTCGCCACGTTCGTCCTTATGGTGAAGGCGACACCGTAGATGTTCTTGTTGAAGATGGATGCATTAGCCGTATTACTCCATGCGGAGAAATAACGTCTCTTCCAGATAATTGTGATGAATACGATGGCAAGGGCAATGTACTACTGCCCGGTCTTGTTGATATTCACGTGCATCTTCGTGAACCCGGTCGAGAAGATACAGAGACTATTGCTAGTGGTTCGGCGGCAGCTGCACGCGGCGGCTTCACTGCTGTTCTCACTATGCCCAATACTAAGCCAGTTATCGACAACAATAATCTTGCCGAAATGATATGGAGCAAGGGCCAAGAAATTGGTCTCTGCGATGTTTACCCTGTTGGCTCTATAACCGTAGGCCTGCAGGGTAAAGAACTTTCCGAAATGGGATTGATGAATAAGGGTAAAGCCCATGTTCGTTGGTTCTCCGATGATGGTAAGTGTGTCAATAATCCGCTGGTCATGAGGCGTGCACTTGAATATGCGGCAGGTTTCGGGGCAACTATTGCTCAACATGCGGAAGAAGATCGTTTAACAGAAGGCGCTATTGCCCACGAAGGGCCAATGGCCGCAAAGTTGGGAATGAAGAGATGGCCGCGCGCTGCTGAGGAATCTATTGTGGCGCGGGATATTCTGTTAGCACGTGATGCACATGCCCGTATTCACGTCTGCCATGCTTCTACTAAGGGAACCGTTGAGTTGCTGAAGTGGGCACGAACGCAAGGTGTCACTATCACCGCTGAGGTGACTCCACATCACCTGCTTCTCAATGATTCTGTTCTTCCTACTTATAACGGTGTCTACCGTGTTAATCCGCCACTGCGGGAAGACTCAGATAATGAGGCACTTCAGCAAGCTCTTGTTGATGGTGTTATTGATTGTGTGGCCACTGATCATGCACCACATGGATCCGAGGAGACATGTGGTGAGTTCGCGAAAGCTGCCAATGGCATGTTGGGGTTGGAGACGTCCCTTGCCATCCTTGCTCAAGTGATGGTGGAAACTGGCCGTATGACGTGGCGTGATATCGCGCGAGTTATGAGTGAACGTCCAGCAGAACTTGTCGGTTTATCGGATCAAGGACGTCCACTTGCAGTAGGAGAGCCAGCTAACCTCACTGTTATTGATCCAGATGCCGGCTGGAAAGTACATGGCGAAGAGCTAGCCTCAATCGCCTCTAATACTCCCTACGAGGGCATGGAGTTCCGGGCCCGCCCAGTACTAACAGTGCTTCGTGGACATGTTACTGCCCGTGATGGGGTAGTTGAGTTCTAGGGCTCTATAGCGAGCAGAAGAGGAGAAAAGGAATAGTGAGCAAGCGGATTCCAGCAGCCCTAGTTCTTGAAGACGGGCGTATTTTTCACGGTCATGCTTTTGGAACTCTAGGGGAGACCCTGGGCGAGGCAGTTTTTTCCACCGGTATGACTGGTTATCAGGAGACTCTGACGGATCCTTCTTATCGGCGTCAGATTGTTGTCTCTACTGCACCGCAGATTGGTAACACTGGGTGGAATCGTATCGACGGTGAGTCCATGACTGCCGACCCCACCAATGACGCCGTTCGCCACGGCATGGTGGGAAAAATTCATGTTGCAGGATACGTCATTCGTGATTATGCCCATCAGCCGTGCAGCTGGCGATTAGATCACACGCTGCAGGAGGAACTAGAAGCGCAGGGTATTGTTGCTATTCAGAATGTTGATACACGTGCCATCGTGCGACATCTTCGGACAAAGGGCAGTATGCTTGCTGGCATCTTTTCCGGTGACGCTCTGGCCAGTGACGAAGAAATGCTAGAAAAGGTACGGTCACAACCACCAGCAGTTGGTCAGGATCTTGCGAGTGAAGTCTCTACGCGGGAAATGTATACCCTTGATCCAGTAGGCGAGCATCGCTTTACCATTGCGGCTATTGACTTGGGTATTAAAGCTAATACTCCGCGTAACTTTGTCAACCGTGGACTGCGTGTTCACATGTTGCCATCTTCTGCTACGTGGGAACAAGTCCACGATCTCGATGTTGATGGGCTTTTCTTCTCTAACGGCCCAGGGGACCCAGTCACTGCTACTGCGTCTATTGCACTCACCAAGGCTGCGTTGGAAAATGACGTGCCGCTTTTCGGTATCTGCTTCGGTAACCAGATTTTCGGTCGGGCTTTAGGGCTTGATACCTACAAGATGAAATTCGGCCACCGTGGTATCAACATCCCTGTGAAAGACCACCAAACTGGCCGTATTGCTATTACATCCCAAAACCATGGTTTTGCTTTGGAAGGTGAACCCGGCATGGAGTTTGACACTCCTTATGGTCGGGCACTCATCTCCCATAGTTGCCCCAACGATAATACGGTGGAGGGCGTCAAACTGCTTGATGGTAGCGCCTTCTCTGTGCAATATCACCCGGAGGCATGTGCTGGGCCACACGACGCAAACTATCTCTTTGATGAGTTTGTTGATCTCCTTGAGAAACACGACAAGAAGGGACAGAAGTAAATGCCACGTCGCGACGATCTTAACCACATTCTTGTCATCGGTTCGGGGCCTATTGTTATTGGCCAGGCCTGCGAATTCGACTATTCGGGTACCCAAGCATGTCGAGTCTTGAAGCAAGAAGGCATTCGTGTCTCCCTTGTTAACTCCAATCCGGCCACAATTATGACCGATCCAGAGTTTGCAGACTCCACCTATGTGCAGCCTATTACTGCAGAATACATTGAGAAGATCTTCCAGAAAGAAGCTGCTGACGGCCATCCCATTGACGCCGTACTGCCTACCCTTGGTGGCCAAACTGCCCTCAACGCAGCTGTTGATCTGCATGATCGTGGCCTTCTCGAGAAATACAACGTTGAACTAATCGGCGCCTCTTTCGAGTCCATTCAGCGCGGCGAGGACCGTCAAACTTTCAAAGATATTGTTGAACAGATCGGTGGTGAGTCAGCCCGCTCCCGCGTCTGCTACACCATGGACGAAGTCCATGAAACAGTTGAAGAGCTCGGTCTCCCCGTAGTCGTTCGCCCCTCTTTCACAATGGGCGGTTTAGGCTCCGGCATGGCCTACACAATGGAGGACCTGGATCGTATTGCCGGCGGCGGATTAGCAGCATCCCCAACAGCAAACGTTCTCATTGAAGAATCTATCCTTGGGTGGAAAGAATTTGAGCTAGAGCTGATGCGTGACCATAACGATAACGTCGTGGTTGTCTGCTCTATCGAGAATCTCGACCCAGTAGGTGTTCATACCGGCGATTCCATAACCGTTGCCCCAGCAATGACCCTCACCGACCGCGAATACCAGATAATGCGTGATCAATCGATCGCTATTCTGCGCGCTGTTGGTGTCGATACCGGTGGATGCAATATTCAATTCGCACAGGATCCGAAGACGGGTCGCCTCGTTGTTATCGAGATGAATCCGCGTGTTTCGCGTTCCTCTGCGCTTGCATCCAAAGCAACTGGTTTCCCCATCGCCAAGATCGCTGCCAAATTGGCGATTGGCTACACGCTGGATGAAATTCCTAACGATATTACTAAGGAAACCCCAGCGAGCTTCGAGCCGACTCTCGACTACGTTGTCGTTAAGGCTCCACGTTTTGCCTTCGAGAAATTCCCTGGCGTAGATGACACCCTCACCACCACGATGAAATCAGTGGGAGAGGCCATGGCCCTCGGCCGTAACTTCCGTGGAGCACTGAACAAAGTACTGCGTTCCCTAGAAACGAAGTTTGCTGGTTTCTGGACTCGTCCCGATGATGCTCTCACCAATAATGGGGAGAAAACTGTCGCGGATCTACTCGAAGAGATCAAACGTCCTACCGAAAACCGTATCTACACAGTTGAATACTTGCTCCGACAAGGTGTTTCGATTGACGATCTGTATGCAGCTACCGCTATTGATCCATGGTTCCTCGGAGAAATTAAAGCTCTTGTTGATGTCCGCAACGAGATTGTCAATGCCCCTGTACTCACCGGCGAGATGATTCAGCTTGCCAAATACAATGGCTTCTCAGATCGCCAGATAGCGTCCCTGCGCACAGAAATTGATGGGGAAGCGGGTGTTCGTAACCTGCGTAATCGCCTGGGTATTCACCCCGTCTATAAAGCAGTTGATACATGTGCGGCGGAGTTTGAGGCGAAAACTCCCTATCATTACTCAGCCTATGAGTATGATTCTGCAGCAGAGTCTGAAGTAGCCCCGCAGAAGGATCGTCCAAAAGTTATCATTTTGGGTTCTGGTCCCAACCGAATCGGGCAGGGCATTGAGTTTGATTACTCCTGCGTACACGCTGCTCAGGCGCTTTCTGCCGTTGGCTATGAGACCATTATGGTCAACTGTAACCCCGAAACTGTGTCGACCGACTACGACACCGCTGACCGCCTCTACTTTGAGCCGCTCACGCTGGAGGATGTCCTCGAAGTTTACCGTTCAGAATGTGAGTCTGGCGAGGTTGTCGGTGTCATCGTTCAGCTAGGTGGACAAACCCCCTTGTCCCTTGCCGCCAAACTGGAGGCGGAAGGCGTTCCTATTGTGGGAACATCGCCCGCTGCTATTGATCTCGCTGAAGATCGCGGTGAATTCGGTAAGGTTCTCGCTGCTGCACAACTGCCGGCTCCCCGCTACGGAACTGCTATCTCCTTCGAAGAGGCAGCGGAAGTCGCTAACGAGATTGGTTTTCCCGTCCTCGTCCGTCCCTCCTATGTTTTGGGTGGTAGAGGAATGGAAATTGTCTATAACGAGGATTCTCTCCGCGATTACATTGAACGCGCAACTGAACTCACTGCGAAACACCCTGTGTTGGTGGACCGTTTCCTTGACGATGCTATTGAGATCGATGTTGACGCACTCTGCGACGGTAAAGAGGTTTACCTGGGCGGCATCATGGAGCACGTCGAAGAGGCCGGTATCCACTCCGGAGATTCTTCCTGTGCGCTACCCCCAATGACGCTTGGACGCGGTGATATTGAGGCGGTTCGGCATTCCACAGCGGCACTTGCTATGGGTATCGGCGTCAAGGGACTCATGAACGTCCAGTACGCGTTAAAGGGGAATACTTTATACGTCCTGGAAGCGAATCCGCGCGCCTCGCGTACCGTTCCTTTCGTCTCGAAGTCAACATCTGTACAGTTGGCTAAGTGCTGTGCTCGCATCATGCTGGGTGCTACTATTGCTGAGCTTCGCCAGGAAAGTATGCTGCCGGCAGAAGGCGATGGCGGCACTATTCCTATGGGGCATCCTATTGCAGTCAAGGAAGCTGTTCTTCCCTTCAACCGTTTCCGCAAGGTAGACGGGAGAGGAGTGGATACACTGCTGGGGCCAGAGATGAAGTCTACTGGCGAAGTTATGGGTATTGATACCAACTTCGGTAAAGCGTTCGCAAAGAGCCAAACTGCTGCCTATGGCAATATGCCCACAGAAGGAACAGTATTTATCTCCGTCGCCAATACGGATAAACGTGCCATGGTATTCCCGGCACGTCGTCTCTATGATATGGGCTTCCGTATTCTCGCTACGGGTGGTACCAGCGACATTCTGCGCCGTAACGGTATCGACTGCGTACATGTGTACAAGCAGACCGGTGATGATGACCGTCCAGAAGGTGCCGAGAGCGTCGTTGATCTCATTAATTCTGGTCAAGTCGATCTCATTATTAATACACCAAAGGGTGATTCCGGTTCTCGGGAAGACGGCTATGGTATTCGTGCCGCAGCTGTTTCCCGCGGCATTCCTTGTGTTACGACGGTCTCTGGTGCAGGTGCATGTGTACAGGGTATTGAGGCACTGCGTGGAGAAGAAGAGTTTACTGTGTACCCGCTGCAGGAACTTCACCGTATGGATAGGGACCGCTAGTGTCACTCTGTAGCTCCAGTAAGCCTTTTGGGCTAGCTTTACAAGAGGCATGTGCGAAGACTGGTCGTCTTTGCGTTGGTATCGATCCCCACACTGCTTTAATGCAGCAGTGGGGACTCGAGTGGAACGTAGCTGGTCTGCGGGAGTTTACACAGATCTGTGTGGAAGCCTTTGCTGGCCGCGTAGCTCTTGTGAAGCCCCAGGTGGCTTTTTTCGAGTGTTTTGGTTCGCAAGGTTTTGCCATCTTAGAAAAGGCTCTTGCAGATTTGCATGATGCTGGAACTTTGGTAGTTGCTGATGCTAAACGCGGTGATATTGGCTCCACAAATAAGGGTTATGCCGATGCTTGGCTACGTGATGACTCTCCGCTTGCATGTGATGCCCTTACGGTATCCCCTTATCTGGGAGTTGCCTCTCTTGCCCCTCTTTTTACTGCAGCGCAGGAATCGGGGAAGGGTCTATTCGTTTTAGCCCGTACGTCTAATCCAGAAGGTGCAGTTATTCAAAATGCTGTTACCTCATTAGATTCCGATGAACGTATGGAGAATAGTGAAACGTCCTCATGTAGCGTCGCACAGTATGTTGTCGATTATGTGTCGGCATGTAACGCTATAGAAAAAGAGCGCTGGGGTATAGGTTCCTATGGCGTAGTGGTTGGTGCGACAGTACAGCAACCACCGCTTCTTGAAAACCTCTGCGGACCTGTCCTATTACCTGGTGTAGGGGCGCAAGGAGCTACAAAAGATGATGTTGATCGTATTGTTGGGAACAAAGGTACGTTAGGAATTCCGAATATTTCACGTGCACTTTTAGAATGCGGTCCATCTGTGGAAGACTTAGCAACGCAGCTTTCAAAGTTTAACTCTGAATATTTGGCGTAAACCGTTAAAACATGCTGTTGTGTTGCGTTGTACCTGGTCGTTTGGTGCTACGCTATTTAAGAAAATAAACGACACACACTGGTGCTTGGCTATTCAAGTACCCGGAACCGATAACCGTGTTCCGCTAATAAAAGTTATTTGATACGGAGGAATCGTGGCCCTTCCTGAACTAACCCCCGAACAGCGTGCTGCTGCACTCGAGAAGGCTGCTGCAGCTCGTCGTGCCCGTGCCGAGCTTAAGGAACACCTGAAGAAGGGCGAAACAGATCTTAAAACTGTTTTGAAAGATGCTGAGACTGATGAAATCATCGGAAAGATGAAGGTTTCCGCCCTTTTGGAAGCACTACCCAAGGTAGGCAAGGTAAAGGCACAAGAAATCATGACTGAGTTGGAGATTGCTCCCACTCGTCGTCTTCGTGGTCTGGGTGACCGTCAGCGTCGTGCCCTGCTGGAACGTTTTGGTTTTGGCGAGTAGTTTCCACTGTGTCTGACGAGACTAGAAGAACTTTTTCTGTATCTACATCCTCAGACGACAGAACTACTCAGAGGGGTCGGTTGGTCGTACTAGCCGGCCCTTCTGCTGTAGGAAAATCTACTGTCGTTCAGCGCGTGCGAGAACTCATTCCTAACCTGTACTTTTCTGTGTCTGTCACTACACGACAGCCACGGCCAGGTGAAGTTGATGGGCGTGATTACTTCTTTGTGTCGCCGCAAGAATTTCAGCACTACATCGATAATAATGAACTGCTCGAGTGGGCAGATATTCATGGTGGCTTGCAGCGTTCCGGTACTCCTCGCCAGCCAGTCGAACAAGCATTGGCGGAAGGAAGACCCGTTCTTGTTGAAGTAGATCTTGCTGGTGCACGGCAGATTCGTCACTCAATGCCAGGGGCTCAGCTCGTTTTTCTTGCTCCTCCTAGCTGGGAGATTTTGGTGGATCGTCTTGTCGGGCGTGGAACTGAAACTGACGATGTTATTCAACGTCGTCTACAAACTGCGGCAACTGAGCTTAAAGCACAGGATGAATTTGATCGTGTCATCGTCAATGATGATCTCGATAAGGCTGTTGCTGAGTTAGTATCCTGTTGGGATATTAAATAAAGTTATATAATCTTAATTTGCCTGTTTAGTGTGTTACCCCTAGAGTTGAAAAGTAACACTCTCAGGCACACGGAGGCACAGAACGTGGCTGAACAGAGCCTAAATGATGGTCTTGCAGCACCGAAGCCATACGAGCCACCGATCGGTATTACCGATCCGCCGTTGGATGAACTCCTTACTAAGGTGTCATCTAAATACGCACTCGTAGTCTTTGCTGCTAAGCGAGCCCGCCAAATTAATGATTACTACAATCAGCTTGCTGAGGGCATTCTCGAATACGTTGGTCCGCTTGTAGAACCTCGTTTGCATGAGAAACCGTTATCTATCGCAATGCGTGAGATTGATGCGGATCTTCTCGAATGCACTGAAGGGGAATAGCCTCACAGAAAACAGGATGTTTTTACAGGCTGCTGAATAGTTTCAATAAAAGCAAGTACCGCCCTGCCGTCATATTTTGGCGGTCGGGCGGTTTTTCGTGCCAATCTAATAGACGTCTGCCCACACCGCAGAAATGAGGAATCATATCGTGAGTACTGTTCGCCGTCTCTTCACTAGCGAGTCGGTTACAGAGGGACATCCTGACAAGCTTTGTGATGCTATTAGCGACACACTACTTGACGCTTACCTGGCACAAGACCCCCACTCACATGTCGCTATTGAATCTTTCGCCACTACTGGCCAGGTGCATATTGGTGGCGAGGTTCGTAGTGATGCCCATGTTGATATTGATGCCACTGTTCGTAACGCCATTCTCGATGTAGGCTACGACGATACCGCTAAGGGACTAGACGGTAATAATTGCGCCATTAATATTTCTATTGGCCAGCAATCTCTAGAAATTGCTGGTGGTGTTGATGTCAGCCATGAGGTACGCACCGAATGTGATGAGGATGAGCTTTCCCGGCAAGGTGCAGGCGATCAAGGACTCATGTTTGGCTACGCATGCACCGATACTCCCGAATTGATGCCTTTGCCTATTGCACTGGCACATCGGCTCTCCCGTCGCCTTGCCGAAGAACGTAAAAATAATGAACTGCCGTGGCTGCGCCCAGATGGTAAAACCCAGGTGACTATTGAATATGACGGTCATAAAGCAGTTCGTTTAGATACCGTCATCATTTCTACTCAACATGATGCGGGCATTGACCTTGACAGTGAACTAACCCCAGCTATTCATGATCGTATCCTCAACCCGGTACTAGAAAGCCTGAGCGGAACAGATCTGGATATAGAATCTCCACGGCTCCTCGTCAATCCTTCCGGAAGTTTCATCCTTGGGGGTCCTATGTGCGACGCCGGTCTTACCGGTCGCAAGATTATCGTTGACACCTATGGTGGTATGGCTCGCCATGGTGGTGGTGCCTTCTCTGGAAAAGATCCTTCAAAAGTGGATCGTTCTGCTGCCTACGCTATGCGGTGGGTTGCAAAGAATGTGGTAGCGGCGGGACTTGCTGATCGAGTTGAAGTGCAAGTTGCTTATGCTATTGGAAAAGCCGCCCCCGTCGGGCTCTTCGTGGAGACTTTTGGCACGGAGAAGTGCGATCCTCTGCATATTCAAGAAGCCATTGAGGAAGTATTTGATCTACGGCCCGGCGCCATCGTCCGCGATCTTGATCTTCTTCGCCCCATTTATCGGCAAACTGCCGCTTACGGACATTTCGGCCGTACTGATATTGATCTTCCTTGGGAGAATACTGATCGTGCAGCTGATCTTGCTTCACTAGCTGGATTGACTGCCTAATACATCACCTACTGGGTGGAGTGCCTGTGTTATTCTCACAGGCACTCCGCGTGTCTCTGGTAAGAATATAGACATGGCTGGTTCACCACATTTCGCATCGGAAAACCCTATTGCCCGGGTATTGCCGTTGCTTGATGTGCCGCATTTGGATAGGCCCTTTGATTATTCTGTACCGACTGATCTCTCTGATACTGCACAGCCGGGGGTCCGTGTCCGCGTCACTTTTCACGGTCGTCAGGTGGATGGTTATGTGTTGGAGCGCTGTGCGCAATCAGATTTTCCGGGAAAGTTAACTCCTATTCGTAAAGTGACTTCTCCACACCCGGTTTTCACAGGTTCGTATAGAGAGTTAGTGGAGTGGACAGCACACCGCTATGCGGGAACGATAGCTGACGTCATTCGTCTGGCGATTCCGCCTAGAGTTGCTCGCGTAGATAAGGAAGAGATACCCGCTACGCGAGTTCCCGATGTTCTGAAAAGTGTGGACGCAGATCTCTCTTGCGATCTTTTGGCGGAAGAATCGCGTGCCGCGTGGGGGCGTTACCGGTGGGGAACGAGTATGGTGG
The DNA here is from genome assembly GCF_011525565.1 of Lawsonella sp. Classification (NCBI taxonomy): domain Bacteria; kingdom Bacillati; phylum Actinomycetota; class Actinomycetes; order Mycobacteriales; family Lawsonellaceae; genus Lawsonella; species Lawsonella sp. The sequence goes on along the minus strand of NZ_WVRS01000001.1, from coordinate 97,408 downwards.
CGGCACTTCCACGGGGTGGTGTACGGGCAGCATGGCAGTTACTTCCGCATGAGGATCTGGCGGCGCGTGCCTGCGATCTTATTACTGTTGCTCGTGCAGCAGGAGGATCAGTTCTCATCCTTGTGCCGGATCAGTATGATCTTGATCCCTTGTATAACGATATTGTGCAGCGTTTAGGTGACACTGGCATTGCCGCATTATCTGCTGCGTCTGGGCAGGCTCCGCGTTACCGGAATTGGTTGTACGCATTTTATGGCGTTGTTGATGTGGTAATCGGTACTCGTGGTGCGGCTTTTACACCACTGCGGAATCTGCACACCGTTCTCATGGTGGATGATGGGAATGATATCTATGCGGATCTGCATGCACCGTACCCTCATCTGCGAGATGTATTAGCACATCGTGCGGAAAGCACAGGAGCTAATTTTCTCGCTGCAGGATGGTCCTGCAGTGTTGCGATGAGCTATCGCGTGGAGGAGGGGTGGGCGCATTATCTGCAGCCTGAGCATAGCGAGTTGAAGAAGGAGCTTCCTCGGATTACTGCTCCAGGAGACTCCGATAAAGCACTTGAGAGGGATCCTCTAGCACGGGCAGCCCGTATTCCACATACTGCTTTTCGAGCGGTGAAGGCGGCCTTAGAACGCAATGAACCGGTACTATTCCAGGTTCCTCGACGCGGCTATATTCCTACTTTAGTGTGTGGGAATTGTCGTGAGCCTGCACGTTGCCGCCACTGTGGAGGTCCACTTGGTTTGTCACGTAGCACAAATGCGGAGGGCGCCAGTATTCCGGTGTGTCGCTGGTGTGGTACACCGGAACCACGTTTTACATGCCAGCACTGTGGCAGCCATACCTTGCGAGCTGCTACGAAGGGTGCTGGTCGTACTGCTGAGGAGCTAGGCCGAGCTTTTCCAGGTTTCCCTGTTGTCCTTTCCTATGGGGATGAGCGAAAAGAACGTATTGCTGCTGGCCCTATGATTGTTGTCTCGACACCGGGGAGTGAGCCTGTTGCGCCGTCGGGATATGGTGCTGTCGTGCTTCTCGATCCGTGGGCACTCACGCAACGTCCGGATCTCTCAGCTGATGAAGATACACTCCGTTTATGGTGCAATGCTGTTCGGCTTGTCCGACCATTTTCGCAAGGTGGAGAAGCGATCATTGCGGGGGAGCCGCGTCACCCCCTTATCCAGGGACTTATTCGCTGGGATCCGGTTGGTGTCGCGGAGCGCCTTTGTGCAGAGCGTGAGAGTGCGTTGCTACCGCCGAGTCGTCATTTTATTGCGATTGATGGTCCTTTCTCTGCTGTGAAAGATTTTGTTTCTGATGTCACTGCAGAGGTTTCTGTCGACACTCTTGGGCCTATAGAGCTTCCTGTATTTGAGTCTCTCCCCGCTAGTTGTGCGGATAGTGGGGAAGAGCCACTGCGGATGCTACTGCGGGATAATGGGGATAATTTTGACGATATTCTTTCTGAGGTACGTAAAATAAGTCGCTATCGATCTGCGAAAACCAAAAACATACCGGTTCGTATCCACGTTGATCCTACTCGTATTGGCTAGTCTTCAGATATACGTCATCTACCGTGTAGAGTGATTATACTTGCTGGTAGATGGCATATTAGTGAAAGGGTTTTTATGGCGGTTCTTCCTATCCGACTTTTCCCGGATCCGGTTCTTCGTACCCGCGCTGATGAGGTGACGGAGTTCGACGGCGCACTGGAAAAGCTTGTGGAAGATATGTTCGACACTATGCGTGCTGATAATGGTGTGGGCTTAGCTGCACCCCAGGTAGGAGTGTCTCAACGTCTCTTCGTTTTTGATTGTGGGGATGAACAGTCGGGATACGTTATTAATCCGGTGTGGGAGCCTATTGGCGATGAAATGCAGTACGGTATGGAAGGTTGTCTTTCTGTACCAGGCGTCTATGGGGATGTGGAACGCTATAACCACGTTGTCGTACACGGTAAGGACTGTCACGGAAACGATGTCAGCTATGAAGGTACCGAATTGCTTGCACGCTGTATCCAGCATGAGAGTGACCATCTCGACGGCATTATGTTCATGAAGCAACAGTCTGCGGAGAATCGTAAACTCTCCATGGCAGAAGTCCGCAATGCCAACTGGTTTGGACAGTCCACTCTACAACCGCAGGGGTAGCACAACCTCAGGTTGTTTATTGTGCCCCCTTTTCTCTGTCCTAGAAAGGATCTTCATGCGGCTGGTTTTTGCAGGAACTCCGGAGGCGGCTGTTCCCTCTCTTAAAGCCCTCATTGATTCTCCACAGCACGATGTTGTTGCCGTCGTTACCCAGCCCGATGCGCCCGCTGGTCGTGGTCGTAAGGTACATCCTTCACCGGTGGCACAGTGCGCGGCTGAGCATTCTATCCCCGTGCTTAAACCAGTTTCTGCCAGCGATCCTGCTTTCATTGACGAACTGCGCGAGTATCAACCGGAATGTTGTCCGGTAGTTGCCTATGGTCAGCTGCTGCGTCCGGAGGTTCTGTCGATCCCTGCGCATGGGTGGGTTAACCTTCATTTTTCCCTTCTGCCGCAATGGCGCGGTGCAGCACCTGTACAATCGGCTATTTGGGCTGGTGATGAGATTACTGGTGCTACTACATTCCGCCTTGATGAGGGAATGGATACTGGTCCGGTCTATGGGACAATAACCGAGCCCATCCAGGCGACGGATACAAGCGAAACACTGATGCAGCGTCTTGCAGAAGTGGGGGCTCATTTACTCGTTGAGACAGTGGATGGCATTGCTTCTGGAATAGTAGAACCACTTCCACAGTCGACTGATGGAGTGAGCTATACGTCTAAGATCTCTACAGCAGATGCGCATATTCGCTGGGATCTTCCCGACCACCTTGTCAGCCGCCATATTAGGGCTATGTCTCCTGCTCCTGGAGCATGGACTATGCTTGGCGACTCTCGTCTCAAAATTGGGGGTGTAGAGGCTCTCCACCCTGCCGCCATGCAGTATCTCTCTACTCGCGACACTAAACTTCAACCCGGCGAAGTACTATTCACTGGAAAGCACGTCCTAGTGGGGACGGCTAGTGAAACTTTACAGCTTGCCACTATCCAAGCGCCTGGGAAGAAAATGATGAGGGCAGCAGATTGGGCACGCGGTGCTCATCTACAAGGAGGGGAGACGCTGCAATGAGTGGAGGATTCCGATCTCGGTCAAAAGTGGCGGCACAACGAAAGTCTGCTCAACAACACTCTGCACAGCAGCAACAACCGGCGCAGCGTCACACTGATACTGTAAAAAATACGCAAGTAAAGCATGATGATAAAGCATCGTCTCGCCACCACCAGCAGCATGCGCACAGACGCCGCGGACAAGCAATTGAAGATGCGGCACGCGAAACAGCGTTGGCTGTTATCCGCGCAGTGCGGGCAGATGGTGCTTACGCCAACATCGCGTTATCTCAGGAACTGCGGCATCGCCATCTTAATAAGCAAGATGCCGCATTTGCCACAGAGCTCGCTAACGGTACTGTTCGTGCCCAGGGGATTCTTGATCCTGTTATCGAGGAAGCGGCCCATCGTCCGGTCTCCGAAATCGATGGAGATTTACTGGATATCTTGCGTTTAGGGACATATCAACTACTCCGCACACGTGTCCCGCAGCATGCAGCCGTATCGACATCTACTGAGCTAGCACGTGCTGAACGAGGACAGGGCTCCACCGGTTTCGTCAATGCTGTATTGCGTACTATTTCCCGGAGTACTCCTACAGAGTGGGAAGAACGCTGCTGCCCACAGGAAGAGCGTGATCCGGTTGGAGCTCTTGCTTACCACACAGCTCACCCACGCTGGATTGTGGAGGCTTTTGCCGGAGCATTGCATGTTGGCGAAGATTCACCAGAACTCGCTGCAGCATTAGAAGCTGATGATACACGGCCAATTGTGCATCTTGTGGCGCTGCCGGGCGAAGCGACGGCAATGGAAGTAACCGCTATGACGGGGGGAGAGACAGGACCTCTCAGCCCCTATGCTGTACATCTGACAGAGGGCGGTGATCCAGGCCGTCTTGATGTTGTCCGCGAAGGACATGCACGGGTCCAAGATGAAGGATCACAGATTGTGGCTCTCACCCTTCGGAAAGCGCCGCTAGAAGGGGAAGACCAGGGGAGATGGCTGGACTTATGTGCTGGTCCCGGCGGTAAATCTGCACTCCTAGGAGCAGAAGCTGCCATCACTGGAGCCACTGTTACAGCGGTAGAGCCCAGCCATCACCGTGCAGATCTGGTTCGAAAAGCATGTTCTGACCTACCCGTTACGGTTGTAGAAGCCGATGGTCGAGACCCGCAGATTGATCCTGGCTTTGACCGTGTTCTCGTGGATGCTCCGTGTTCTGGGCTGGGATCATTACGACGACGCCCAGAGTCGCGGTGGACTCGTCAGCCCAGTGATCTCGCTGATCTTACTGTTTTACAGCATGAACTTTTGACGAGTGCAGCCCAACTAGTACGGCCGGGTGGTGTTATCGCATATTCCACCTGCTCGCCGCATCTTCGAGAAACCGAAGCAGTAGTGCGGGATGTAGCTATTGAAACCGGCCTAGATATCCTTGATGCCACCCAAATCTGGCCAGACTGGGCAGGTGAAGATAGTGTCTACCATCTCACTAGTGCCCCCTTCATCCAGCTGTGGCCGCACCGACATGGAACTGACGCCATGTTCGTGGCCCTCCTCCGCCGTCCCTCTCACGAGTCGTTATAGACGTAGGATTAAGTTATGCAACGAGAACCACTCATCGCCCCCTCTATCCTTTCTGCAGATTTTGCTCATTTAGCAGACGATATTGCTGCTATCGCTAGCGCAGACTGGGTTCACGTCGACGTTATGGATGGCCACTTTGTGCCCAACCTTTCCTTCGGACTACCTGTTATGAAAGCTGTCGGAAAAGTAACGGATATGCCTTTGGATGTCCACCTCATGATTGACGATCCGGAGCGCTGGGCACCCGATTACGCCAAAAGTGGAGCTTATTCCGTCACCTTCCATGTAGAGGCGTCAAAAGACCCTGCAGCATTGTGTGCAACATTGCGTGAGTTGGGGTCACGCGCGGCGATTTCTGTTAAACCAGGCACTCCTATTGAGCCCTACTTCGATATCCTCGATGCCGTTGACATGGTTCTCATCATGAGTGTGGAACCTGGTTTCGGCGGACAATCGTTTATGCCGGAAGTGCTTGACAAAGTGCGGGTTCTACGGGCAGAAATTGATCGCCGCAACCTGCCGACACTTATTGAAATTGATGGTGGTATTACTGTCGACACTATCGGATCCTGTTATCAGGCTGGTGTTGATGCTTTTGTTGCTGGATCAGCGGTATATAACCAGGTTGATCGTGCCGAGGCTATCGCAAAACTTCGAGAAGCCGCTTTGGCCTAGAGTTTATGACTGTACCGCCGCATCTTCCCGAAACGGTTCTAGCAGCCCTAGGCCATTCACTCACCCCCACTGAAGCACTCAATCTTGCTATCGCTGCGGCAGAAAGCTCACGCGGGTGTACCACCCCTAATCCGCCAGTGGGAGCAGTGATACTGGACTCAGCCGGATATGTGCGGGGGATTGGCGCTACACAGCCTCCCGGCGGTCCTCATGCTGAAATTCAGGCTCTCCGTATGGCTGGTAAGCATACAGTAGGGGGAACTGCTGTCGTTACGCTTGAACCATGTAATAAGTGGGGGAGAACGGGGCCGTGCTCGCATGCTTTAGCAGCCGCAGGTATTTCCCATCTGTACTACGCTGTCGCCGATGAGACCTCTTTCAAAGGTGGTGCACAGTACCTTAGTAAACAAGGTATACACTGTGTGCAATTTGATAGTGCTCGTCAGAAACAGGTAAAAGCAGAAGGTTTAGGTGCCTGGCTGCATAAACAAAAGACTGGACACCCACGTGTAACAGTAAAAATGGCATCGTCTCTTGATGGTTTTTCCGCGGCAGCTGACGGTACAAGCCAATGGATTACGGGGGAGGATGCGCGCAGTGATGCACATCTCGAGCGTTCCCGTGTGGACGCCATTATTGTTGGCACTGGTACTTTTCTGGCCGATAATCCCAGCCTAACTGCACGTCGTGCTGATGGAACTCTCTACCCGCACCAACCACACCGCTATGTTATTGGTACTCGGCCAATTCCCGGTGAGACCGTAGTATCACGCATTTCTGGTATGACTGTCTGCCAGGTTTCTGCCGGGTATGCTGCGGCGCCTTTTACACATCTTTGTACGCGACAGTGGGAAAACGTACTCGGCTACTTCTCTACTGTCGACTATCAAGATGTTTTAGTGGAGGGTGGGCCTCGTCTGGCTGGTGATCTTGTAGCTCGTGGATATGCTGATCGACTACTTGTCTATCTTGCCCCGCTTATTTTAGGACAAGGACTTTCCGCAGCTCATAGCTCACTTATTGACACTTTGCCGAACGCGCAGCGCTTTCAGTTCACAAGTTGTGAGAGAGTAGGAGCAGACCTCAAACTTGTTCTGGAGAGGAATCTTTAATGTTTACAGGCATTATCGAAGAACGTGGAGTTTTCGTTAAAGCAGTTGATACGGGTACTCCCGATAGTCCGTCGCAGCGTGTCACTATTGATTGCGCGACTGTTATGGAGGAAACACGACTTGGTGACTCCATTGCTGTTAACGGTGTCTGTCTTACTGTTGTAGAGATTCTTCCGCATGGCTTTTCCGCCGACATTATGCATGAGACACTACGACTTACCACTCTGGGAAAGTTATCTCCCGGTTGTGCAGTCAACCTTGAACGCGCTATTGCTATTGGGGATCGTCTCGGCGGACATATGGTGCAAGGTCATGTTGATACAACTGGCGACATTACTGCTATTAGTCCCGAGCATGTTGTGCGTATTTCTCTTAGCCCAGAGATTTTACGTTTTGTTGCTTACAAAGGCTCTATCACTCTTAATGGTGTCTCTCTTACCGTTTCAGCGGTGGGGGATACGTGGCTAGAGGTTTCTCTTATTCCAGAAACTCTTGCGCGCACAACTTTTGGGGAAGCACATGTGGGGGATGCTGTCAATGTTGAGGTTGATGCCATCGCTAAATATGTTGATCATCTCCTTACCCCCTATAAGTAAGAGATCTGTCACTGTTTTAATACCCCACGTAAACAGGTAATAGGCCATACTGAACCCATCATCACTATAGAACGAGAGTACGATCATGAGTCTTTTCGAGAGTATCGATACTGCCATTGAAGAATTTCGGCAGGGACGCCCCGTTGTCGTTGTCGATGACGATAACCGAGAGAATGAGGGAGATCTTATTTTCCCGGCAGCAGCAGCTACTCCAGAATTACTAGCTTTCATGATCCGCTACACCTCGGGCTATATCTGTGTCGGTATGGATGCTGGTATCTGCGATCGCCTCGAGCTGCCGATCATGTGGGAAAAGAGCGAAGACTGCCGACTTACTGCCTATACCGTGTCTGTTGATGCTGCAGAGGGAACCACCACCGGTATTTCTGCACATGATCGTGCACTCACTATCAAGAAACTGGGTGATCCGCAGGCTGTTGCTGCAGATTTCCACCGCCCCGGCCATGTTCTTCCTCTACGCGCTGTTTCTGGTGGTGTGTTCAAGCGTATGGGACATACTGAAGCCGGTTCCGATCTTGCTCGTTTAGCTGGATACCAGCCAGTGGCGGCATTGTGTGAGATTGTGTCTGAAAAAGATCCGACCACTATGGCACGCCGCGAAGAACTCCGTGAATGGGCTAATCGTCATCATCTCGCGATGATTTCTATTGCGGATTTGATTGCCTGGCGTCGCGTCCATGATCCTATTAACGAATGATAAGGGAAGAGACATTTCAGGAACACGAGGAGCGCTGCACCAGTGATCGAATTCGACAGTATTGAACAGGCCATTGCAGATATTCGTGCAGGCCGTCCTGTCGTAGTTGTTGACGATGAGAACCGTGAAAATGAGGGCGATCTCATCTTCGCTGCAGAAAAAGCAACACCAGAGCTACTTGCGTTTATGATCCGCTACACCTCGGGCTATATCTGCGTCGGTATGGAGGGGGAATTATGCGACCGCCTCCATCTTCCGGCAATGGTGCTCCACAGTGAAGATCCTCGACACACTGCCTATACGATCACTGTTGACGCAGCACAGCACACGACCACAGGTATTTCTGCGACAGATCGTTCTCGCACTATAAAAACTCTGGCGGACCCCACCTCTGGACCAGCCAGTTTGAACCGCCCTGGACATGTCCTTCCCCTACGAGCCGTTCCTGGCGGTGTTCTTAAGCGAGCAGGACATACGGAAGCTTCTGTGGATCTAGCGCGACTAGCCGGATGTACACCAGCTGGGGCACTGTGCGAGATTGTGTCAGAAAATGATCCCACTACGATGGCTCATGCGGAGGAACTGCGGGACTGGTCACATAAGCATGGTCTCTCCATGATTTCCATTAAGGATCTCATTGAGTGGCGCCGTCAGCATGAGAAACTTGTTGAACGAGTAACTGATACTAATCTACCTACCGCTTATGGCAATTTCCGTATTGTTGGTTATCGTTCCCTTATTGATGGACAAGAGCACGTCGCAGTTGTGAAAGGTGACGTTGCTGCCAATGATGGACAAGACGTTTTAGTCAGAGTCCATTCCGAATGCCTTACTGGTGATGTTTTCGGTTCCCGCAGATGCGACTGTGGGCCGCAGCTCCACCGTTCTCTCCGCATGATCGATGACGAGGGGAGGGGCATTGTTCTCTATCTCCGTGGACATGAAGGACGCGGAATTGGTTTGTTGAATAAGCTTCGTGCCTACCATCTACAAGATGAGGGTGAAGACACCGTGGATGCAAACCTGAAGCTTGGTCTTCCCGCGGATGCGCGTGAGTATGCTTCTGCGGCACAGATTCTTTATGACCTGGGTGTACGGTCAATGCGTCTGCTAACGAATAATCCAGATAAGCAGGAGGGGCTGGAAGGCTACGGAGTAGAGATTGCGGAGCGTGCGCATTTACCGCTGGACGTTACCCCTGAAAACCTTACGTATTTGCGTACGAAGCGTGACCGTATGGGGCATGTGTTGGAAGACCTTGACGCTGTAGTAGGTAGTGCTACAAGTGATGTGCAAAGTTCCGCCTGGATTGAGCATGATCATACTCGTCATGTGTCGGGATGCACGCACGATCATGAGGAGCATTAATACCTTCGTAAGGACGTTAGCCACCATCACGGTAGGATGGTGACTGCGCATGTTCCACACATAACCCTAGTATCTCATTTAGGAGCAGACATGGCTGAAGCAGGCCGTCCTGGTATTTCCTCTATTGACGCCACTGGCATGCGGGTAGGCATCGTTGCTGCGCAGTGGAATGCCGAACTGTGCAATCAAATGTTGAGCCGTGCTTGCGCAGTTGCGGAGGAGGCCGGTGCTACTGTCGATGTCTCCCGAGTGGCCGGTTCTATTGAACTGCCTGTTATTGCCCAACAATTTGCCCGAACGCATGATGCTGTTGTGGCAATTGGAGTCGTCATTCGTGGTGATACTGCACATTTCGATTATGTGTGTCAGTCTGTCACCGATGGTCTTACACGGGTAGCTCTCGATGAAAGTACACCTGTCGGAAATGCTGTATTGACAGTGAACACCGTAGAGCAAGCCCATGCACGCGCAGGATATGCAGACTCTGTAGAGGATAAGGGAGGCGAAGCCACGTATGCTGCGCTAGAAGTTGCTTGCGAGCTTAAGCGTCTTCGCCGCATGGATTAAATCTGATGGGTTCACCGGCAGATTTTCGTCCCGCTCCGGGAACAATCCCTACTAAACCGGGAGTGTATCGTTTTCGGGATAGTTATGGTCGTGTCATCTATGTTGGTAAGGCAAAAAATCTCCGTAACCGACTGAACTCTTATTTTGTCTCTCCGGAGAATGTACGCTCGCTATCTCGTCGTATGCTGAACCAGGCAGCCAGTGTGGAGTGGACTGTTGTCGCTAATGAAGGTGAAGCACTCCAACTAGAGTGGACCTGGATCCAGCATTTTTCACCACGTTTCAACATTCAGTTCCGAGATGATAAATCCTATCCTCTTCTGGCGATTTCTACGGCAGAGACGTTCCCACGTGTATGGGTGTATCGCGGAGCACGGCGTAAAAACGTGGAATATTTTGGTCCTTATACAAAGGTCGGGGCATTGCGTGACACTCTCGACCAACTCACCAAAGTTTTTCCTGTCCGTACGTGCACTAAGGGTGTTTTTAATCGGCATACGGCACTTGGCAGACCCTGTCTTCTTGGCTACATCGGTAAATGCTGTGCGCCTTGTGTAGGGAAAATAGAACCAGATGAGTATCATGCACTCATTACTCAGCTGGAACGCTTCTTAAGCGGACAGGATAAGGACATTGTCCGTACATTAACAGCGGAGATGAATGCGGCGTCTGCCGAACTCGATTTTGAAAAAGCAGCGCGTCTACGAGACCACATTGCGGCTTTACAAGCGGTATTGGAAAAACAGACTGTTGTCCTACAGGAAACTATGGATGCGGATGTTATTGGCATCGCCACTGATGAGATTGAAGCTTCTGTGCAGCTCTTCCGGTTTCGGCATGGTCGTATTGTGGGGCAGCAAGGATGGGTCATTTCTAAAACGGGTGATGCGGATTTAGGAGAGTGGGAAAAGGGAACACCGGATCCTGCTGTGCCTTTTATTGCGGAGAGTTTTCTTTCCCAGTTTTATAACACGCACACCGATGACATTCCACGGCTTATTCTTGTTCCAGAAATTCCCACCCAGTGCGAGGAAATTTCAGCGCAATTAGATGCACTCCGCCATGCCCATGTAGAGATTCGTCAACCGCAACGGGGTGATTTGGTTCGTATTCTCGACACAGTCACGGATAATGCCGCAGAAGCGTTGCGGCAACATAAATTGAAGAGAGCTTCTGATCTTACGTCACGGTCACGTGCATTAGAGGAATTACAGACATATTTAGGCCTAGAAAATCCACCACTACGTATTGAATGTACTGATATTAGCCATATTCAAGGGACAGATGTAGTGGCCTCATTAGTTGTTTTCGAGGATGGTTTGCCGCGTAAATCAGATTATCGGACTTATCTTATTAAAGATGCTGCAGGAGATGGGAAATCAAATGACGTAGGCTCTATCGCAGAAGTTACCCGTCGACGATTCCAGCATTATGCAGAAGATACTCGTACAGTTCCTGATGCCGAAGGGAATCTGGTGGTTTCTGAGCAGCATCGTTTTGCCTACCCCCCTCAGCTTTTCGTAGTGGACGGAGGTGCGCCGCAGGCCGCTGCAGCTGCTGCCGTATTAGAGGATCTCGGTATTACTGATATTCCAGTTGTGGGATTGGCAAAACGACTGGAGGAAGTATGGGTACCGGGCGAAGAAGAGCCGCTTATCCTGCCTCGTGATTCTGAAGCATTGTATTTGCTACAACGTGTTCGGGATGAGTCACATAGAAGGGCTATCGGTTTTCATAGGAAGCGTCGTTCCAAGAGCATGTTGGAATCTGAACTAGAAAATGTTGACGGCGTGGGTCCTTCACTACAGAAGGCTCTTATTAAGTACTTTGGATCATTAAAAAAATTGCGTGCTGCTTCCGTTGACGACATTGCACAGGTTCCTGGCTTTGGCCACTACCGTGCCCAAAAAGTTTATGCCGCTCTTCATCCATAAATCTGGCACACTAGAGAGGAGAATGGGCATAACAACTAATGCTCATATTGTAGATTCACGAGAGAGTGAGGCTCGTCCTGTGTCTACCGATCCACTTGAGATCGTCCTTATTACGGGTATGTCTGGTGCTGGCCGTGGCACTGCAGCACGGCTATTGGAAGAGTTCGGCTGGTATGTTGTCGATAATCTACCGCTGGAACTGATTGTTCGTACAGCAGAAATAACGCAGAATTCTAAGCGAGATATTCGCCGTCTCGCTATTGTTACTGATGTTCGCTCCCAAAATTTCTCTGGCTCACTGGATTTCGTTGTTCATGAGTTACGTGCGCGCGGGTGGTCTCCACGTGTATTATTCCTCGATGCCACAGACGAGGTTCTCATTCGCCGTTATAACCAGCTTCGTAAAACTCGTCCCTTGCAAGATAAACGCCCTTTGGAGGAGGGTATTAGGGATGAGCGGGAACTCCTTGCCGATCTTAAAAACCATGCTGATCTAGTTGTTGATACATCACGTCTGACCAGCACGAAATTGCGTGAACGTCTTTCTGAGTTTCGTGCGTCCGGTGATAAGGGGCTAGATATTATTGTTGAATCCTTCGGGTTCAAATATGGTGTTCCATTGGATGCTGATTTCGTTGTTGACATGCGTTTTCTCCCCAATCCTTATTGGGTACCAACGCTGCGCCCCCATTCCGGTTTAGACTCCGGAGTATCTGAATATGTCCTCAACAATAAAGTGGCAGCAGAGTTTATTGATAACTTTGCTCGTATGATCGTTCTAGCCACTCCTGGTTATAGAGCAGAGGGGAAGGCCTATGTCCTTCTGGGAGTGGGATGTACAGGGGGAAAACATCGTTCTGTCGCTACTACGATGGAGCTCACTCGTCGTCTCGCAGAAGCGCTTCCAGATGCTAATGTGACGGCGGTGCATCGGGATTTAGGTCGCGAATAACCCAGGAATATAGGCCTGCGGTGGGAAGAAGAGGAAGGTAATTCTGTGTCATTGACGGCAGAGCTTAAGGAAGAACTAGCAAAAGTTGCTGTCCCTCGTCGAGATCCATTGATCGCCGAGATAGCAACGCTATTGCGTTTTGTCGGTAGTCTTCACCCTAATGGCACAAGAGTTGAATTAAAGGCTGAAGTTGATTCGGAGCCAATTGCTCGCAGAGTCGTAGCAGCGGTAGAGCATCTGTACCACCTTTCCATGGAACTCAATATCCTTGGTTCGGGTGAAAATAGTCCGCACCGCTATTTGCTGCAGCTTAATTCTCACGGTACTGATCTTGCTCGATTATTGGGTCTGATTGATCGTCGGGGAGTACCGGTTAGAGGTATTCCCGCAGCAGTAGTGGCGGGATCTGTGGAGGATTCAGCCGCCGCATGGAGGGGTGCTTTCCTCGCTCATGGATCTCTTACTGAACCTGGTAGGTCAAACTCATTAGAAATAACCTGTCCCTGTTCTGAGGCTGCGCTAGCGATGGTGGGAACAGCGCGGCGTCTTAATGTCACTGCCAAATCTCGCGAAGTACGGGGGAGTGACCGGGTTGTGATCAGAGATGCTGAGCAGATCGGTAAAATGCTTCGTACTATTGGCGCTCCTGAGACCTATAAAGTGTGGGAGGAGCAGCGTAAACGGCGTGAAGTCCGGGCTACTGCTAACCGTTTGGCCAATTTTGACGATGCTAATCTACGGCGATCAGCACGTGCGGCTGTGGCATCTGCTGCGCGTGTCGAAAGAGCCATAGAGATTTTGGGTGACGATATTCCCGAACATCTTTTGGCGGCTGGCCTATTGAGGCTTGAACACCGGCAGGCTTCTTTGGAGGAATTGGGCCGTCTAGCTAATCCTCCTATGACGAAAGATGCTGTGGCAGGACGTATTCGACGCTTACTTTCTCTCGCTGATCGGCGTGCAGAAGAATTAGGCGTGCCTGACACTGAAACCGCTGCAGCAGCATGTAATCCAGATATACTCAATATGTAATAGATTATGAGACAATATATTAAGATTATTTTCTTTATTCCTCATTCGTAATGAGGTAGAACAAAATGGTCAAATGCGTAGACACACCATCAATGTGACGCGAATGCTGTCAGATATTATGTGTGTTTTTAATCACATGGACTAGTTGGCGACCTGGGGATACCCCATTTTGAATGATCAAAATAGTGCGAATTACAGGTTTAGCCACTATTCTTGGACTTGCTGGTGATCGAGAAATATCACCCAAACAGAACATCTATTTAAGGAGCTTATTGTGACGGTGCGAGTAGGCATCAACGGCTTCGGCCGCATTGGCCGCAACTTCTTCCGCGCAGTGGAAGCACAGCGCGCCCAGGGTAACACCGAAATCGAGATCGTGGCCGTGAATGACCTCACCACCAACGAGGTCCTCGCTCATCTACTCAAGTACGACTCCATTCTGGGTCGCCTTGACAAGGAAGTTTCCCACGACGACGAGTACCTCTACGTCGGCGATGCGAAGATTCGTGCTCTCTCCATCAAGGAAGGCCCAGCTGCTCTTCCTTGGGGTGAGCTTGGCGTAGACGTTGTTGTTGAATCCACCGGTATCTTTACCGATGCCAACAAGGCTCGTGGCCACATTGAAGCTGGCGCCAAGAAGGTCGTCATTTCCGCTCCGGCCAAGAACGAAGATGCCACCATCGTTATGGGCGTTAACGACGAAGTATACGATGGTTCCCAGGACGTTATCTCCAACGCTTCCTGCACCACCAACTGCCTGGCTCCGGTTGCCAAGGTCCTCGATAAGGAATTCGGCATTGTCAAGGGTCTCATGACCACCGTCCACGCTTACACCCAGGATCAGAACCTCCAGGATGGCCCGCACAAGGATATGCGCCGTGCTCGCGCTGCCTGCCTGAACATGGTTCCCACCACCACTGGTGCAGCCCGCGCCGTGGCTCTCGTTCTTCCGCAGCTCAAGGGCCGTCTCGATGGCTTCGCCATTCGCGTTCCGCTGCCCACCGGTTCTATCACCGACCTCACCGCTGTTATGAGCCGCGAAGTTACCGTTGAAGAAATCAACGCTGCTATGAAGAAGGCTTCTGAGGGCGAACTTAAGGGCGTTCTAGGCTACACCGAGGCTCCCTACGTATCCACCGATATCCAGGGCGATCCTCACTCCTCCATCTTCGATGCTGGCTTGACCCGCGTTAACGGCGAGCTCATCAAGATCGGCGCTTGGTACGACAACGAGTGGGGCTACTCCAACCGCCTCGTCAACCTTGTCGACCTCGTTGCCTCCAAGCTCTAAACTAGTAAGAGCATAGGCCATCGAACTTACCCGCCGTGGTCGTAATTCGATGACGATGTAGACTCCGAGCCTGGCCTATCATTCGATAGGCCAGGCTCGTTGTTTACCTTGACCCTTGATAATGACAATCAAGGATAACAATCTCATTTCGTGTAGCACTCTCTACACACGTTCATTGGAGAATAAAGTTATGGCAGTCCAAACTTTGGACGATCTTCTGGCTGAAGGTGTTGCTGGTCGTACGGTTCTCGTCCGTTCTGACCTTAACGTTCCTCTCAAAGATGGTGTGATTACTGATCCAGGCCGTATCACAGCATCCCTTCCTACTCTTAAGGCTTTGCTCAAAGGTGGAGCTCGCGTCATTGTCTGTGCCCACCTTGGTCGTCCTAAAGGCGAAGCAAATCCTGCTTTCTCCCTTGCTCCAGTTGCTGAAGAACTCAGCAAACAGCTTGGCCAGTTCGTTCAGATTGCTGATGATGTCACGGGACCCGATGCTGTAGAACGCGCTCGTGGTCTTAACGATGGCGATATCCTACTGCTACAGAACGTTCGATACGACGCCCGCGAAACCTCTAAAGATGAAGCAGAGCGTCAGTCTCTTGCAAAAGAATATGCTGCTCTCACTGGTGACAACGGTGCTTTTGTGTCCGATGGCTTTGGCGTTGTCCACCGCAAGCAAGCCTCCGTTTACGATGTCGCTAAGCTCCTCCCTGCCTATGCTGGCAAACTCGTTGAGCATGAGGTGACCACCCTTTCTCAACTCGTTGAGAATCCTGCCCGTCCCTATGCTGTAGTGCTGGGTGGTTCCAAGGTCTCCGACAAGCTTGGCGTTATTGAGTCTCTCGCGCCTAAGGCGGACACCCTCGTTATTGGTGGCGGTATGTGCTTCACCTTCCTCAAGGCGCAGAGCTACGAAGTTGGTACTTCACTCCTTGAAGAAGACATGGTTGATACCTGCAAGGAGCTTCTTAAGAAGTACGGCGATGTTATCGCCCTTCCCGTTGATATTGTCGTTGCCGATAAGTTTGCGAAGGATGCCAACGCGAAGACTGTTGCCGCAAACGAAATTCCCGATGGTTGGATGGGTCTTGACGTAGGACCAAAGTCCGTTGAGAAATTTGCTGGACGTCTTGCTGAAGCAAAGGCCATCTTCTGGAATGGCCCGGCCGGCGTCTTCGAATTCGAAAAGTTCTCCGATGGTACTCGTGGCGTTGCTGAAGCTATTATCGCTGCTACTTCCCATGGCGCTTTCTCTGTTGTCGGTGGTGGAGATTCCGCTGCAGCAGTTCGTACCCTTGGTCTCAACGAAGATGGTTTCTCCCACATCTCTACCGGTGGTGGCGCTTCCCTCGAACTTCTTGAGGGTAAAGAACTTCCCGGTATTGCCGTTCTACAAAAGTAATGTCCTAGCCCTATCTAAGGAGAAAAACTATGGCTCGCAAGCCACTTATTGCTGGTAACTGGAAGATGAATCTCAACCATCTTGAGGCCATCGCACTAGTTCAGAAACTATCCTTCGCCCTTCCCGATAAGTACACCGAGAATGTCGATGTCGCTGTGATCCCTCCTTTCACCGATATCCGCTCTGTACAGAACGTTGTTGAAGGCGACAAACTCGCTCTTGCCTACGGTGCACAAGACATCTCCACTCATGAGTCCGGTGCCTACACGGGTGAAATCGCTCCCTCTATGCTGGAGAAACTCGGCTGCACCTATGTTGTTGTTGGCCACTCCGAGCGTCGCGAGTACCACTCTGAGAGCAACGAAGAAGTAGCTGCTAAGGCTAAGATTGCTATTGCTCATAATATGCAGCCCATCGTCTGCGTTGGTGAAGCTCTTGATATTCGTGAAAAGGGTACCCACGTTGACTTCGTCACTGCCCAGACCAAGGCTTCTCTTGCTGGTCTAAGCCGCGAAGAGCTTTCCAAGGTTGTTATTGCCTACGAGCCCATTTGGGCTATTGGTACCGGCAAGGTAGCTTCTGCTGCTGATGCTCAAGAGGTATGTGGTGCCATTCGTAAGACCATCGCTGAAATCTCTGATCAGGAACTTGCTGACTCCATGCGTATCCTTTACGGTGGATCCGTCAATGCCGGCAATGTTGCTGAGATCGTTGCTGAAGAGGACGTTGATGGCGGCCTCGTAGGCGGTGCTTCTTTGAAGGCTGACGAGTTCGCCAAACTTTGTGCGCTCGCCGCTAATTCCGCTGCGTAACGATAAATTCTATTACGCCTAAAAGTAAGAGGGGTGTGTATAAAATACACGCCCCTCTTACTCTGCCGCTTGTGCTCTATCTCCTATACTTTGTCGTCCATAATGCGTGCCGTCTTCGTGTCTCTACATGTTTAACGGTATACTAGCCAAGTCTGCATATAACTTACGAAGGACACCATGAAGATCTTCCTACTTGTACTCGCAATCGTGAGCAGCCTAGTTCTGATGCTGCTGGTACTTCTCCATCGCGGTAAAGGCGGCGGTTTATCGTCCCTCTTCGGTGGCGGTGTCCAATCTAGTCTTTCAGGCTCTAGCGTAGTAGAGAAGAACCTCGACCGACTTACAGTTATCTTCTCAATTATCTGGTTAATCTCCATTATTGCAATGGGTGTTGTACTCCGTTTGGGCGTATAGAGCTCTGTATAAAAGATCCCCATTCACTAAAGGGAAGGGTCTTTCTCCTACACAGTAGTAGTAGAGAAAGATCCTTCCCTTTGTCTGTTGCAGAAACGGTCTTAAGGAATAATCGCCTACATATCTTTCATACGCGATTCAACCGAAGCAACAAGGTTTTTCCACGATTCAATAAATGCGGCTACACCTTGTTTTTCAAGCATTTGAACAACGGCGTTAATGTCAACACCCTCATCCTTAATGGCCTGCCAAATGGCAGCGGCCTCCATACTCTTTCCGGTTAAAGTGTCGCCTTTAATATCACCATGGTCAGCAACGGCCTTGAGGGTACGTTGGGGGAGAGTATTAACGGTGTGTGGTCCTGCAAGTTCAACAACGTAGAGGGTGTCAGGATAGGCAGGATTCTTGACAGATGTTGATGCCCACAAGAGACGCTGCGGATGGCCTCCTAAGGCCGCTAACTCATCGAACTTTCCCCCTTGCTTATATGTTTGTACGAAAATATCGTAGGCAAGACGGCAATTAGTAATACCCGCTTTTCCTCGCAGAGATAAAGCTCTTTCCGTACCTATATCGGTGAGTTGTTTATCAACGACAGTATCAAGGCGAGAAACAAATATAGAAGCAACAGAAACAATTGTCGAAATATCGAGTCCATTGTTTTGGGCTTCTCTTAGCCCCTCTATATATGCATTAACAACAGCCTCATAGCATTCCACGGAGAAGATAAGCGTGGTGTTGACACTAATGCCTTCGCTAGTCAGTTGCTGTATGGCCGTAATACCTGCTGAAGTCGCAGGTACCTTAATAAGAAGGTTGGGGCGGCTGAGTCGCTCCCATAATGCACGTGCTTGTTTTACTGTGTTTGCAGTGTCATGGGCGAAGCCGGGCTCTACCTCGATAGAGACACGTCCGTCTATTCCTCCAGAGGACTCCCATATCGGAAGAAGCTTCTTACAGGCTTCGTCCACATCTTTACAGATAAGAGAAAACGTTGCTTCAGAAGCGCTCTCTCCAGCGGCAGCGCACTGCGCAATAGTGGCGTCATAGGTAGAGGACATGGTGATGGATTTTTCAAAAATGGAGGGGTTGGTGGTAATGCCCACCACTCCCATCTCGTTAATGAAAGTGTCAACAGCACCACTGTCCAATAAGTCAGTGGAAAGATCATCTAACCAGACGGACGTACCTATTTTTTTGAGGTCCGCAATATGAGGATTAATAGACATCGAAATGTCCTTCCTTAGGCAGCCTAGTGCACGGCAGCAAGAGACTTTTTCGCTGCTTCAACGACAGCATCAGCAGTGATACCGAAACGTTCAAACAATTCCTCAGCAGGAGCAGAAGCACCAAAATGTTCAAGTGACACAGCCTGACCAGCATCACCCAGTAGTTTCCACCAGGACAAAGCAAGACCTGCTTCAACAGAGACACGCGCTTTAATATCCCTTGGAACAACAGAATTCTGGTAATCGTCATCCTGCTGTTCAAACCAGTCAAGGCACGGCATAGACACTACGCGGGCTTTAATACCTTCATTCATGAGCATCTCTGCTGCCTTAACTGCCAGGTAAACTTCTGAACCCGTACCAATAAGGACTACATCGGGAGTACCTTCGCAATCCTGCAGAACATAACCGCCGCGACGCACTCCTTCCGCAGATTTTTCCTTTGTACCAGCTAAAACCGGGAGATTCTGACGGGAAAGCGCAAGTGCTTTCGGCCCTTGCTTATCTTGAACAACAGCCTTCCAGCAGGCAACAGTTTCATTAGCATCAGCGGGGCGGAAAACAGACACACCGGGGATGGAACGCAAACCGGTTATTTGCTCAACTGGCTGGTGTGTTGGCCCATCCTCGCCCAGTCCAATGGAATCGTGGGTTAGCACATAAATAACGTTGGTTCCCATCTGCGAACCGAGTCGAATAGCTGGACGCATGTACTCGGAGAAGATGAGGAATGTACCGCCGTAGGGGAGTGTTGGTCCATGGAGAGCAATGCCATTGAGAATTGCCCCCATAGCGTGTTCACGAATACCGAAGTGGAGATTACGACCGTAGGGATCAGTATTCCACGTCTCTGTGGTGATAGAGGCTGGACCAAAGGACTTCTCACCTTTAATGACGGTGTTGTTGGATCCGGCAAGGTCGCATGAGCCGCCCCATAGTTCGGGAAGTACTGCGGCTAAAGCATTAATAGCGCTTTCGGAGGCTTTACGCGTGGCGATGGAGTCTCCAGCATCCCACACTGGTAGGTCAACGTCCCATTTTTCGGGGAGTTGACCAGCAAAGAGACGATCAAAGAGATTCTTTTTCTCCGGATTATTTGCAGCCCATTGATCAAAGCTCTTCTGCCATTCAGCATGGGCTGCAGCACCACGCTCAATTGCTTTCCGCGTATGAGCGATAACATCATCTGCTACCGCAAAATCTTCATCGGGATTAAAACCGAGGATCTCTTTAGTAGCGCGAATTTCTTCTGTTCCCAACGCTGCACCATGGCAGGATCCAGTGTTTTGTTTATTCGGAGCGGGATAGCCAATAATAGTGCGCAACACAATAAGTGACGGTTTATCAGTGACCTTTTTAGCGACGTCAATGGCCTCTTCAATAGCAACGATATTTTCACCACCATCGACATGCTGGACATGCCATCCATAGGCTTCATAGCGTGCCGCTACATCTTCAGTGAAGGCAATATCGGTATTTTCTTCGATAGAGATGTTGTTGTCATCGTAGAAAACGATGAGGTTGCCCAATTGTTGGGTTCCGGCGAGGGAACTGGCTTCACCCGTAATACCCTCTTCGAAATCACCATCGGAGGCAATAACGTAGATGTAATGGTCAAAGGGGGACTGGCCGGCTGGTGCTGCCGCATCAAAAAGTCCGCGTTCTCGTCGTGCTGCCATCGCCATGCCAACGGAGGTTGCAAGACCTTGGCCAAGTGGACCCGTAGTCATTTCAACGCCAGCGGTGTGGCCGTATTCTGGATGGCCCGGGGTGAGTGATCCCCACGTCCGCAACTTCTTAATATCGTCAAGTTCAAGTTCGCAGCCACTGAAGTAAAGCTGTATGTATTGGGTTAGAGAAGAGTGCCCGCAGGAGAGAATAAAACGATCTCGTCCCACCCAGGTGGGATCCTTGGGATCAAGCCGCATAATTCGTTGGTACAGAGTATAGGCAAGAGGAGCAAGGCTCATTGCGGTACCGGGGTGTCCAGAACCACATTTCTGGACGGCATCCGCAGCCAGTAGACGAGCAGTATCGACGGCTTTACTATCGAGATCAGTCCAATCGCTAGGGTAGTGCGGTTCAACATATTTCATGAGTTCTGGACTCAATGGCATGGAGGGGCTCCTTGTTCAGCGGTCGCTCAGCAGTCTTCCTGTATAAGTGTATGCGGATAAGTGGAAATATCGGCACAGATTATCAGTCGCTAGACGGCTTTTCTCTATTCCTGCAACAAAAGAAAGTTTACCTTAGGAGAGATCCCCATATCGTAAAGCGTGGTCGCGCTTAAAAAGTGCACGCCAGGTAAAGATCCCTGCGACAACGAGAACAATGGTCTCGATAATAATGACGACGTTGAGGGAGAAGGGCATAGTTCCTCCCTGCGGCATAATCCAAATAGAGACGATTGCAGAGATAACGACCACAGGAACGCGGTAACGACGATCATTAATCCATGCCGAAAGCGCAATAATGCCCCATAGTAAATACCACGGATGCATCACCGGGAAGCACAGCACCATAACAAGCATAGACATGCCAAAGCCTCCCACTGGATGGAGTTCTCCTCGATACACCTTCCATAGTGCCCATAGGAGGAAAACCATTGATACAAGCAGGCCAGCAGCAATAAAGAAACTGTGAATTGCAACATAGTGGTTACCAAGACCCAGTAATTTTCCACAGGCAGCGGCTGCTTTAGCAATATCATTCGTTAGCGTTAATACTGTGGGATACTGCGCCGCGGCACCGGTGGATGAAATCCACGTCAATGTAGTGCCACTCAAGACAGTAGCAAGCACCACGGTAATCCCCATGATTACCACCATGATCACACCCATAATGGGTACTGACCACCAGCGATTCCACCAGCGACGTGCCGCTTCTACTCCGAGGAATCCGAGTGCCACCACAGCTGGCAATTTGATACTGGCTCCCCACGATATAAGACATGCTCCCACAATAAGAAGTACCCATGCTCGCACCGAATGCCGGGGGTAGCGGGTTCCCTCCAGGCCAACTGCTAACCCTGTCAGGGTAAGCGCTAACATAATGCCTTCATTGTGAATACCTGCCACAATATGGAAGAGCGTTAGGGGGTTAAGAATTCCCAGCCATAACGCTGTCGCTATGCGCATATTGCAGCGACGTGCTAACCAACGGACAACGTACGCCAGTACGACAAGACAGACAAGAGCGAGGAAACGGTAGCACACAATTGCTGCCACAATGTTGTCACCGGTCAATGCGGCGATCAGTCGAGCTAGACCGACGAAACCAGCCCCATATTGGGCAGGTGTATGACGCCACTCTAGGGGAACGTTCTCAACGAAAGCTCCTCCGTGGAGAAGATCTTGCGGTCCGCCGGAGTAAACATCTAACCCATGGTCAGCTGCGTAGCCAAAGGCAATGTAGGAATAAACATCCTTAGAAAACAGTGGGGCAGTGAAGAAAAGAGGAAGGACCCAGGCTGCTATAACTGTCCATGTTTGTCCCTCTGTCATTTGGGTCACTGCTGTTTCCCCGCGATTGTAGTGTCGCAGGGGGAGGGCATAGCGCATCATTGTTAGCCACGCTACAACTATCACGCTTGTACCAATAAGGCATAAACCAACAGATGAAAAAGGTGCACGCGACAGAAGATTAATAACGGGGACGGATGTAATGGGATTCTGCGTCATGACGGCGCCTCCGCCCCAACCGCCAATAGCGACAAGCAATGCTGCCACTGCGCCGATAAGACGTACGATGCGCCATCGCCGTGTGGATTCTTCCGATAGTGGAGCAACGACGCATTCTTCTCTGCGGAACATGCGAACAGCAGCACTAGCGGAACGCCTCTTAGAGGAATCTCCATGAGCTGCTGTTGTACGCGCAGAAAAAGAAGGTAATGCCACACAGTAAGCCTAGCGGATAGAACCACAAGAAGAAGTACTGAACGACGTTAGGCTAACCTTGCTAGACCTAGGGAATTATTTAAGCAACACTAGTGTTAGCAAAAATAGGAAGTACGATGAAAAGGCCGCGGAAAAGAGGTACTGATGCGTTATTCCAAGCGATCAGCACAACCATTGCCGCAGATGAATCGCAATACGGCTCTAACTACTCGGGAAGCAATCGCCCGACTCCTGTTACATGGCCCGTTAACTGCGTCGGCAATAGCGGAGGAGTTGTCGCTTACTATCCCCGCCGTACGCCGTCACCTCGACATTATGGTCGAAGAAGGCGTAGCAGTAGCCGTTGATCCCTCTCCTTATCAAGAACGTGGACGAGGCCGTCCTGCAAAGTTATTCCACCTCAGTGATGTGGGACGTTCTCATTTTGGCCATGCCTATGACGATCTTGCTGTCGATGCGCTCCGCATGGTGCGTAAATTGGGGGGAGAACGTGCACTTGTCGATTTCTCCCAGCAACATATGCATGATGTCGTAGCAGGTATTACGCCCCTCGATAGGGATGCTACTCGCGCAGATATTCAAGAATGCGCTGAAAAAATTGCACAAGCTTTTAATAAATGCGGCTATGCCACGTCTGTAGAAAACGCGCGTGGCGGTATTCAGATTTGCCAGCACCATTGTCCGGTAGCGCATGTAGCCCACGATTTCCCGGCTCTATGCGCAGCAGAACATCATATTCTCTCTGAACTATTGAATACACCCATACAGCGGTTATCCACCATTGCATATGGTGCTCATACCTGCACCACAAACGTTACTGTTCCTCATAACTCCATCCAGAACCATGCGGAAAGAAGTGAAGCATGACGAAGACTTTTCCCTCTGATATCGATGACGTCATTGCTGAACGAGATAAAAATATTGACACTATAGGCCGCTACGATTACGGCTGGCACGACAAAGATACTTTTGGAGCTAGTGCCCATCGTGGGCTTTCTGAAGATGTTGTTCGCACAATTTCAGCATTAAAAAATGAGCCCGAATGGATGCTGGAGACGCGCCTTAAGGCACTGGAGATTTTTGCTGCGAAACCTCTCCCCACATGGGGTCCCGATCTTTCTGGACTCGACTTCGACTCATATAAATACTTCGTGCGCACTACTGAACAGCAGGCCTCCACGTGGGAAGACCTCCCAGAAGATATTCGCACAACGTATGACCGACTCGGTATACCTGACGCGGAAAAGAAACGCTTAGTGTCAGGCGTTGCCGCCCAGTACGAATCTGAAGTGGTCTACCACAAGATTCGTGACGATCTGGAGAAACAAGGCGTTATCTTTGTGGACACCGATACTGGCCTGCGTGACTATCCTGAGCTATTCCGCAAATACTTCGGAACAGTTATCCCTGCTGGAGATAATAAATTCTCTGCACTTAACACTGCTGTTTGGTCTGGCGGATCATTCGTGTACGTTCCTAAAGGCGTCCATGTAGAAATCCCTCTACAGGCCTACTTCCGTATTAATACCGAAAATATGGGCCAATTCGAACGCACCCTCATCATTGTTGATGAAGATGCGTACGTGCACTATGTGGAGGGCTGCACCGCACCTATCTACCAAACCGATTCTCTCCATTCTGGTGTTGTCGAAATCATTGTGGAAAAGAATGCCCGGTGCCGGTACACCACTATTCAGAACTGGTCGAATAACGTTTATAACCTGGTAACTCAGCGTGCTAAAGCAGCTGAAGGAGCCACCATGGAATGGGTGGATGGAAATATTGGTTCCAAAATCAATATGAAATATCCAGCCGTCTACATGATGGGACCACATGCACGCGGAGAGGTTCTCTCCGTCCAATTTGCGGGAGAAGGGCAGCACCAAGATACAGGCGCCAAGATGGTGCACATGGCTCCTCACACCTCATCCAACATTGTTTCTAAATCAGTTTCCCGTAGTGGTGGGCGTTCGGGATACCGCGGTTTAGTGTCCATCCATAAAGGTGCCTATGGGTCTGCCGCTTCGATAAAGTGTGATGCTTTACTCGTTGACGATATATCCCGCACTGACACTTACCCCTACGCCGATATTCGTGAAGATGACGTCACTATGGGGCATGAGGCTACTGTCTCACAGGTTTCAGAAGAGCAATTGTTCTATCTCATGAGCCGTGGCCTTACCGAAGAAGAAGCTATGGCGATGGTAGTTCGCGGATTCATTGAACCCATCGCGAAAGAACTTCCCATGGAGTATGCGTTGGAGCTGAACCGCCTCATTGAGCTCCAGATGGAAGGAGCAGTTGGTTAATGAACTACACCAAGTACACCGAGCATAAAGCGGATCGCATTTTCTCCACTGCTATCGATGACTTCCCTAAACCCCACGGCAAACTGGAAGATTGGCGGTTCACTCCGACTCGTCGTTTTTCTCCACTCGCCGAGCTTCCTGAACAATCCCAACGCGCATTGTGGACGGTGGGCCTTACTACTGCTGGCGCAGCTACTCTCCGCCGTGTTGCACGGGAAGAATCAGCCGCGGGTAGCGTAGAGCTACCCTCTGATCGTCTTGCGGCAGTTGCCTGGAATGGCAGTCCCAGCGTTGATGTTGTACAGTTTGCTGCCACAGATACACCAGCTGATCCCACCGTCATCACTATTGGTACTGGCAAAAAGCCTTTTACTTTTGGACATCTTTTTGTGGATGTTCCTGCTCATACCACCGCAGAGCTTCTCATCTACCGATCTGGTGCAGGTGCACTAGCAGATAATATTGAATTTTCTATTGCAGACGATGCATCCCTCACCGTTGCTTTCGTCAACCTATGGGACGACGATGCCGTCGTCGCTTCTGCGGAGCACGCACATCTAGGGTGTAATGCCCACCTCCACCATGGTGTTATCACGTTAAGCGGGGGAGCTACCCGCATAACAACGTCTGTCACCTATGCAGGTCCTGGCGGAGATGCTGACATGAGCGGCATCTTCTTCGGTGGAGCTGGACAGCACGTGGAAAATCGGCTGCTTATTGACCACAGTGTGGCGCAGTGTCGCTCGTATGTTCATTACAAGGGCGCATTGCTGGGCAACCCCGAGTCCAAGCTGGGGGAGGCGCACGGTGTATGGGTTGGTGATGTTCTTATCCGTCCCCAAGCGCATGGCACTGATACCTATGAAAGTAACCGCAACCTTCTTCTCAGCAAAGCTGCCCGTGCGGATTCTATCCCTAACCTAGAAATTGCCACAGGACAGATTATTGGTGCTGGGCATGCCTCTACTACTGGTCGTTTTGATGAAGAGCAACTCTTCTATCTGCAGTCTCGCGGTATTGATGAAATAACGGCACGGCAGCTCGTCGTACGCGGATTTTTCCATGACATTGTTCACAAACTCAATCTTCCCAGTCTCGAAGAAGAGCTAGATGCCGTTGTTGTCCGCCAGCTTGAACGCGCTGGTCTCTAAAGAAACTCGTTACTAACCCTGCTAAAGGAAAACGCGCTAAAGGAAAACACCATGTCCCAACTTGTTATTAAAGACCTTACTGCGCAGGTCAAGCGTGCTGATGATACCGAGGAGCCCATTGAGATTTTGAAGGGTGTCAACCTCACCCTGAACTCTGGTGAAACTCACGCCATTATGGGCCCCAATGGATCCGGTAAATCAACTCTTTCTTATGTTATTGCTGGACATCCGAAATACGAGGTAACAGGTGGCTCCATCACCCTCGACGGGGACGATGTTCTCAAGATGACTGCCGATGAACGTGCTCGTGCGGGTCTTTTCCTCGCCATGCAGTATCCAGTAGAGGTACCGGGCGTGTCGACCTCCAGTTTTCTTCGCTCTGCGGCGGCTGCTGTCCGTGGTGAAGCACCCCGGCTACGTCAATGGGTGAAGGAAGTCCGTGGAGAAATGGAATTCCTACAGATTGATCCAGCTTTTAATGATCGTTCTGTGAATGAGGGTTTTTCCGGTGGGGAAAAGAAGCGTTTTGAAACACTACAGCTGGGGCTTCTTAAACCTAAGTTCGCCATTCTTGATGAAACAGACTCTGGCTTGGATGTAGATGCTCTCCGTCTTGTTTCGCAAGGTATCAACAAGTATCAGCAGGAAACGAATGGCGGTATTTTACTGATCACGCACTACACACGCATTTTGCGTTATGTAAAGCCAGATATTGTCCATGTCTTTGCTAACGGTAAAGTCGCGTTAACGGGCGGTCCGGAACTTGCAGATCAGCTTGAAGAGCATGGCTACGATGCGTTCGTTACGAAAGGTGCGTAATGCTTGACGTTCATTCTATACGTGCGGATTTCCCCATTCTCACGCGCACTGTCCGTGATGGGAAGCCTCTCGTCTATCTGGATTCTGGGGCAACGTCACAAAAGCCACTTCCCGTTCTCGATGCAGAACGTGACTTCGTGCTGCATCACAATGCTGCAACTCATCGTGGTGCTCACCAACTTGCGGAAGAGGCAACCGACGCATACGAGCATGCCCGCGAACTGGTAGCAGGTTTCGTTGGTTGTGCCATTGACGAGGTTATTTTTACGAAAAACTGCACAGAAGGTCTCAACCTCGTGTCCTACGTACTGGGGGATGATCGTGCTGGGCAGTACCGCGTCTCCGCTGGTGATGAGATTATTATCTCGGAGGCGGAACATCACGCAAACCTCATACCCTGGCAGGAGTTGTGCCGCCGGACAGGAGCCACTCTTAAATGGTTCCCATTGCGAGATGATGGGCGCCTTGATTTGGACGCGGTGGAGATTACTGAACGCACAAAAGTAGTTGCAGTAACTCATGCTTCCAATGTCACGGGTGCTATTACAGATGTTGCGACAGTAGTGGAGCGTGCACACCAGGTGGGGGCACTTGTTGTTCTTGATGCCTGCCAGTCGGTACCCCATATGCCGGTGAATTTCACCGCCCTGGGTGTAGACTTTGCCGCATTTTCCGGCCATAAGATGCTAGCGCCTTCAGGGGTTGGTGTCTTGTACGGCCGCGCACAGATCCTGCAGGCGCTGCCACCATTTTTGACAGGCGGTTCCATGATTGAACACGTCACCATGGAAAAGACGACGTATGCTCCACCTCCACAGCGTTATGAGGCTGGTGTACCTAATATGAGCCAGGTTGTGGGTTTAGGTGCTGCTGTCGAGTATTTGGATTCTCTTGGCATGGATAATGTCTTCGCCCATGAGCAAGAAATCACCAGTTATGCTTTGCAGGAACTTGGTAAGCTCACTGGCGTTCATATTGTTGGCCCCACCACTCCTGAAAATCGTGGCAGTGCTATTTCCTTCACTATTGATGGCATACATTCCCACGATATCGGACAATTCCTTGATGATGATGGCATTGCCGTCCGCGTGGGACACCACTGTGCTGAACCACTCCACACTCACTTTGGGCTATCTGGTACTACTCGCGCTAGCTTCTACATTTACAACACCCTCGATGAAGTCGACCGGTTAGTGGACGGTATTACGCGAGTACAGAAATTCTTTGGAGTTATCTAATGCGTTTGGAAAGCATGTACCAAGAGGTCATTCTGGACCATTATCGCCACCCCAACGCACGTGGACTGCGTGACAATTGGGATGCAGAAGTACATCACCACAACACCTCATGCGGTGACGATATTCGGCTACGTGTTCACCTAGACCACGATCCAGATGATCCGCATAACCCAGAAAAAACCGTCATTCGCGATATCTCCTATGACGGGGAGGGCTGCTCTATTAGCCAAGCATCCACGTCTATTATGACGGAGCAGCTTATTGGGCATACTGTGGCAGAAGCATTTGATATCTGTGATCGTTTTGAAAAGATGGTCACTTCTCGTGGCCAAGACGAGGGCGATGAAGATATCTTAGGCGACGGTACTGCACTGGCGGGTGTGTCACAGTATCCGGCACGTGTGAAGTGCGCTTTATTGGGATGGATGGCGTTTAAGGATGCTTCGTCTCAGGCGCTTGAAGGATCGTCGGACAATGATGGTGCACCTGCCGATGGGGGAGAGAAAGAGTAAATGGAACCGGATTTCACCTCATCACAGCAGCGTAAGCACAAGGAACAAGAGGACGCTGTTCTTAATGCTTTGGCAGCACTGGGAAGTGCTGCGCAAGAAGACGGAGAGAACCCGGATGTGGATCCATTAGCTCCTGCTGCCGCATCGTCTTCTACTGCGTCATCATCTACTGTGCTGTCTTCTGGCACCCCATCTTCCGACACGCCTAATGTAGATACTGCGGAGTCTGTAGAGACTGCAGAGTCTACAAATACTACAGAGCCTCCAGAAATTACTGACGATACTGATTTCTCTACCTGGACGGTTGATGACTATCGTGCAGTAAAAGCAGAGGATCTCGCAAAGCTCCCTGATGATATTCCGCTTGCTCCGGAGGCTGAAGCCCAGGAAGTTCGCGAGGCAATGTATGACGTTGTCGATCCTGAACTTGGTGTTAATGTTGTCGATCTGGGGCTTGTGTACGACGTCAAAATGGACATTGCACGGCGCGCAACTATTGATATGACCCTCACTTCACCAGCATGTCCGCTTACCGATGTTATTGAGGATCAGGCTTTCGTTGCAGTGTGTACAGAAGGGCATGCCCGGGCTTTGCGAATAAACTGGGTGTGGATGCCTCCATGGGGTGCCCATATGATTACAGATGATGGTCGTGAACAACTTCGCGCGTTAGGTTTTACCCTCTAAATGAAGTCAAAAATTATTACCGCCCTGCTAGCGATTCTTCTAGCGGTAGAGTTTGCGCTGGCAGCATACGCTATCCTTGCCCATCAATGGTTGGGTCTTATTGTGATGACGCTTCTTATTTTTGCGGTGATGTATTTTCTGGATCGTGAAGTTCGCCGCATGAAAGGGGAGTTGCCCCCGACATCCACTAATGGCAAGGGGCCTTCGCAACCATCTCACCGAGGTAAAAATCCTGCATGATAACGTTTACTGATCTGGAGGTGCGGGCAGGTGTTCGTACTCTCCTTACTGTTCCTGGCTCTTTAGTGGTGCATGAGGGGGACCGCATTGGGCTAGTTGGCCGTAATGGTGCTGGGAAAACTACCACTATGCGCATTCTTGCCGGCGAGACAGAGCCGTACGCTGGCACTATTGTGCGTTCGGGGGATATTGGTTATCTTCCGCAGGATCCTCGGGAAGGCAATCTCACAACAACTGTTCTCAGCCGGGTGTTGTCAGCGCGTGGACTTGATAGCATTGCTCGCAATATGGATCGTCAGCAGTTCATTTTAGAGACTACTGATAACGATAAGAAACGCGATCAAGCTATTAAAAAATTTACTCGTCTAGAAGAACGCTTCAATGATCTTGGCGGCTACAAGGCGAAGGGTGATGCTGCCCGTATCTGTAACTCGCTGGGATTACCGCAGCGTGTTCTTACAGAAGAGCTAGGGCATCTTTCTGGTGGTCAACGCCGACGTGTGGAGCTTGCGCGTATTCTTTTCGGCAGTTCTCAAGCTGATGGCAGTAAAAACAACACAACGCTTTTACTCGATGAGCCAACAAACCACTTGGATGCCGATAGTATCCAGTGGTTACGCGATTTTTTAATGCAATATACGGGCGGTCTCATCGTCATTAGTCACGATACTGAACTGTTGGATGCTGTCGTCAATAAGGTGTGGTATCTCGACTCCATCCGCGGTGAGATAGACACCTACAGCATGGGGTGGGAACGCTATCTTTCCGCACGCGCCGCCGATGAGCAGCGCCGCCGCCGGGAGCGCGCTAATGCCGAAAAGAAAGCTGCAGCATTGCGGGCGCAGGCTGCTCATCTGGGTGCTAAAGCCACAAAGGCAGCAGCTGCCCATCAGATGGAACGCCGCGCGCAACGTCTCCTTGATGAAGCTGCCGATGTTCGACAGGCCGAAAAGCATGCTCATATTGCTTTCCCGAAACCTTTGCCGTGTGGAAAAACACCACTGACAGCGAAAAATCTGTCGAAGAGCTACGGTTCTTTGGAGATTTTCACTGGTGTGGATCTCGCCATTGATAAGGGCAGTCGTGTCGTTATTTTGGGTTTGAATGGTGCCGGTAAAACAACGTTGCTGCGTATTCTCGCCGGTGTAGAGAAGTCTGATGGGGACGGCACAGTTATTGAGGGGCATGGTCTGAAGCGTGGTTATTTCGCGCAGGAACATGACACTCTTAACCCAGATGAGAGCGTATGGGACAATATGGTGCGCCAGGCCCCAGACGCTGGAGCGCAGGACCTGCGCGGTTTGCTGGGTGCTTTCATGTTGACTGAGCAGATGTGGGAACAGCCTGCAGGTACTTTGTCCGGTGGCGAAAAGACACGTCTGGCACTTGCTAGTCTGGTGTGTTCACAAGCGAATGTCCTACTTTTGGATGAGCCCACAAACAACCTGGATCCTATTAGCCGCGAACAAGTGCTTGAAGCACTGCGTACGTATGAGGGTGCTTGTATCCTCGTCACCCACGATCCGGGAGCAGTGGAGGCTTTACAGCCAGAACGCGTTATTGTTCTCCCTGATGGTGTGGAGGATCTGTGGGGCGATGATTATATGGAGATTGTCACGCTTGCCTAACCTCCGCATTTCTCGAATGCTCTCTCAGTTGTCCTCGTACAGCCTTCACATCTGAATGAATCATAGATAGCTAATGCCGGTGCAGCGCCTTGTTGAAGCACTGCACCGGCATTGCTACACCAGTACTGTGTTTATTGTTTTATCCGTTCTTTACCATGTTCCGCAGTACGTATTGCAGAATGCCACCATTCCGGTAGTAGTCGGCTTCCCCGGGGGTGTCGATTCGGACGACCGCATCGAACTGAACAGTATCACCGTTATCTTTAGTGGCAGTCACTGCGACAGTCTTCGGGATATTACCGGTAGTGAAGTCACTGATACCGTTGATATCAAAAACTTCTGTGCCATCTAGGCCTAGCGATTCGTGGCTTTCGCCTTCTGGGAATTGGAGAGGGATAACGCCCATACCGATGAGGTTGGAGCGGTGAATACGCTCGAAAGATTCCGCGATAACCGCTTTAACGCCGAGGAGGGCGGTGCCTTTTGCCGCCCAGTCGCGGGAGGAGCCTGTTCCGTATTCTTTACCACCGAGGACAACAAGCGGAATACCAGCCGCAGCATAGTGCTGTGCCGCATCATAGATAAAGCTCTGCGGGGCGCCATCTTGGGTGAAGTCTCGGGTGTAGCCACCACTTACCCCATCGAGTAGTTGGTTCTGCAAACGGATATTAGCGAAGGTGCCACGCACCATAACTTCATGGTTACCGCGTCGAGATCCAAAGGAGTTGTAGTCCTTCTGTGCTACCCCGTAAGAATCCAGATATTGTGCCGCGGGGGTGCCTGGTTTAATTGCGGAAGCGGGGGAGATGTGGTCAGTGGTGACGGAATCGCCCAACTTAGCTAGTACTCGAGCACCTTTCACGTCAGTAACAGGATCCGGTTCCAGAGTCATACCGTCAAAGTAGGGGGCTTTGCGAATATAGGTGGAATCGTCGTTCCATGCGAAGGTGTCGCCTTCCGGGGTGTCAAGGTTTTGCCAGTGTTCGTCACCGGTAAAAACATCGGCATAGTCTTTGGCGTACATGTCTTCGGTGATGGAGGACATAATGATGTCGTTAATGTCATTATCGGATGGCCAAATATCGCGGAGATAAACCTGTTTGCCGTCGTTATCGGTACCGAGGGGCTCTTTATCGAAATCAATATCAAGAGTGCCCGCAATGGCATAGGCAATAACGAGCGGCGGTGATGCCAGATAATTCATCTTGATATCGGGGTTGATGCGTCCCTCAAAGTTACGGTTACCAGAGAGAATGGAGCAGGCAGCAAGGTCATTGTCTTGAATTGCCTGGGATACTTCTGGAATAAGGGGACCACCGTTGCCGATGCAGGCAGTGCAGCCATAACCGGAGAGGTAGAAACCGAGTTTTTCGAGGTACTTCCACAGGCCGGCAGTGTCGTAGTAGTCGGTAACAACCTGGGAGCCTGGACCCATAGTGGTTTTTACCCACGGCTTCACGCGCAGGCCACGCTGTACCGCATTACGTGCGAGTAGGCCTGCGGAAAGCATTACTGATGGATTCGATGTGTTCGTGCATGACGTAATGGATGCGATGCCGATAATGCCGTGGTCTAGGTCAAAACTGCCGCGTTCGGCTGTGTCTACATGAACGGGGTGTGAGGGGCGTCCGGACAGATCGCCTTTACCTTCGGGATCACTCGTGTAGCTGCGAACAGTTTTCCGCCAGGTTTCTTTTGCCTGGTTGAGGGGGATACGGTCTTGCGGACGTTTCGGGCCGGCAATAGAGGGGACGACAGTACCCAGGTCAAGCTCAAGGTATTCCGAATAGGTTGCCTCTTTACTGGGGTCATGCCACAGTCCTTGTGCCTTTGTGTAGGCTTCCACGCGGGCGATAGTGTCGTCATCACGGCCGGTGAGACGCATATAGTTGAGGGTTTCTTGATCAATGGGGAAGATGGCGCAGGTAGAACCATATTCAGGGGACATATTGCCGATAGTGGCACGGTTAGCAAGTGGTACTGCGCTGACGCCTTCCCCATAGAATTCCACGAATTTTCCAACCACACCGTGCTGGCGAAGCATATCAGTAATGGTAAGAACAACATCTGTAGCGGTGACACCCGGCTGTGTTTGGCCAGTAAGTTTAAAGCCAACAACACGGGGGATAAGCATGGAGATGGGCTGGCCAAGCATAGCAGCCTCGGCTTCAATACCACCGACGCCCCAGCCCAGAATGCCAAGACCATTTTCCATGGTGGTGTGGGAATCAGTACCCACGCAGGTATCGGGGTAGAGGACACCGTCATTGTTCATAACAACGCGTGCTAAGTGTTCTATGTTCACTTGGTGCACGATGCCGGTTCCCGGGGGAACGACGCGGAAGTTGGAGAATGCTCCTTGTCCCCAGCGGAGGAATTGATAGCGTTCTTTATTCCGTTCGTATTCAACCTCAACATTTTTGGTGAGGGCATCTGGGGTACCGAAGTATTCGACGATAACGGAGTGATCGATCACCATCTCAGCGGGGTTGAGAGGGTTGACCTGGTCGGGGTCTCCTCCCAGCGTAGTGACAGCTTGACGCATGGTGGCCAGGTCAACAATGCACGGAACGCCGGTGAAGTCCTGCATGAGAACGCGTGCGGGGGTGAATTGTATTTCTACACTGGGGTCTGCGGAGGGATCCCAGTGGGCAAGAGCATTAATATGTTTTTCTGTTACATTGGCACCGTCTTCGTTACGAAGAAGATTCTCCGCCAATATCTTTAAGGCGTATGGAAGTTTATCAACTCCGGGCAGAGAGTTGATATTAAAGTAGTTGTACTGCTGTCCATTCACCTCAAGGGTGTCTAGAGCGTTGAAAGAATTAAGGCTCATACAGGCGCTCCGTTCTGAATAGATTAGTGTCTTCAGGTTACCTTACTTACTGTGTTGTCTCAGACATCTCGGTTGGTTAAAACAGTTAGCTAAGCCAGTAGACTAGGGGTATCTATGGGTATCTCTGCCGTTATAGAACGAGGTTTTATGTCTGACTCAGCTCCGCTACCCACATCGGTTTCTCATCCAGCGCTTCCTCATGGTGTTAATCCCGCTGCGATTGCTGCCGATCTACAAAAAGATGGAGTATCTGCAACTCCTCAGCTAGCAGGAGCTTTACGAGAACGTGTGTATCAGGCTCATAGCAAGGGAATAGATTTAAAAATTGTTTATTATCCGGGTTCGGATAAAAGTTTCACAGCTACTCGTAATTTAGCAGAGCTTCTCAAGCCTCATATTGATGGCACTATTGTGGTACTTAATGATGAGCAAATTGGCTCTGTGAGCCCCGTGTATCCACGTTATGTCATGGAACATGCAGAGATCGATGCTAATCGGATTATTACTAACAGTAAGCCTCCTTATACAACACAGCAGGTGCTGGCACGTATTGACACCTACATCCATGATGTCGCTGAGTCGTCTCTTAATTGGACTCCTATTATGAGCGGTGTTGGAGTGACTGTAGTGCTGACTATCACGGTGATAGCGACAATTTTCAAGAGAAAATTATCGGCGTTATCCTCGCGCATTACCTCATCCCACTAAATCTCATTATTTGGGCATCCTATTTGTCACGCTCGTCCATAAAACTGCAGTTAAATAGGGGAATATAGGGCTTTAAAGAGAGTTACATAAGAGTAATTCTGTTAAAGATGTTTCATATGGTGACGAAGTGTCGTACGGTACAAGTGTCACACTAGTGTAGATTGCCACATTCATGAATAGGGAAAGCCGTGTTCGGGGAAGAACACGGACTCCTGTTTTGTGTAAGTGGAAAGGAGTAGCTGTGAGCACCCCACACAAAGCCAACCGAAACACTGCCATCAAGACAACTGGACGAACACTAGTTGGTGTTGGTGTAACGGGCGCTGTTGCGCTCACTGGTGCCGGCTTCGGTCAAGCCCAGCCGCATATTGACAATCAACGAGAAAATTCAGGTCCGGATACAGATCTGGACGCCTTGCTTAAGCAACTCGCTACCACAAACCAGGATCTTGCTACCCTGCAACACCAGCTTGGCCAAGATCAAGAACGAGCAAACAAGGCTCTCGTAGACCTCCAAAGTGCTCGCCTCCGTGCAGCTGATGCTCAAAAAGAAGCTGATGCTGCAGCTGCTCAACTTGCCACTGCACAAAAAAATGTACTGCGCGCACAACAGCAGCTGAATACCATCGCTGCCGATGCTTATCGAAATACCTCAACGAGCAGTTCTACACTCGAGCTAATGAGTGGAGAAGATCCCGACTCAGTTATGGCGCGTGATGCAGTTATTAGCCGTGCAGCTGCACAACAAAGCTCCATTGTTGATGAACTCAAACAAGCCCGCGCCGTAAGCGCGAACCGCTCCTCGCATGCAAAAGAAGCAGCCGCCGCTGCAGAAGCTGCTACCCAACGGGCTGTATCGCGAAATCATGATGCGGAAGATACTCTGCTTGCTTCTCGCACCGCGGTACGCACCAAGCAAAAAGAAATTGAACAGCTTGCTAAGAAACGTGCCACCCTTACTACTAAGCTGCAGAAGATGCAGGTATCCTCCGCCCGATCACAGTCAGTTCATAATGGCACCATTGACGAAGCAGCAATTCGAGCAGGTGTAGTGCAAGGGGCAAGAAGCGGAGCAGCAATAACCCGTGCAGCTGTCCATACTGCAGCTAGTGCACATGTTGACCTTAGTCATGTGAACACAACTGCAGATCTCGCTAAGCTGCCGATAGAAGCACTGCAGTCTATTCCACCATCAGAGTGGAGAAGGCTTGGCGGAACTATTCAGAGAGAAGTAGCGAAGCAAAGCCCAGAAGCAGCTGTAGCCGTTGGCATTGCCACTGACGTAACTATTAAGGCAATACCACATTTGTCTATCGTTACTAATAGCATCGATCTTTTGGCTAGTGTGCCCGATGCCATTGAAGGCGATGGATCAGCAAGTTCAGTCGTTCCTGATACTGGCTCCATTGCTAAGCCTGGCGCCGCTGCCTCGCTGGATACTCTTTTCCTTAGTGCCCAGCAAAAAATCGAAAAGGTTATTAACCGTGGTATGTCTCAGCTGGGTGTTCCTTACGCGTGGGGCGGCGGAAACGTCGATGGCCCAACCCGCGGTATTCGAGACGGCGGC
The DNA here is from genome assembly GCF_011525565.1 of Lawsonella sp. Lineage (NCBI taxonomy): Bacteria > Bacillati > Actinomycetota > Actinomycetes > Mycobacteriales > Lawsonellaceae > Lawsonella > Lawsonella sp. The sequence continues at coordinate 60,982 of NZ_WVRS01000001.1, read as the reverse complement.
GTAGCGGATTCCTATGGCGACTACAACAAGGTCGGTTTCGATTGTTCTGGCCTAATGGTGTATTCGTTCGCTGCACTTGGCTATAACTTGCCTCACTACAGTGGCTACCAGTACACCTCTGGTACGCAGATACCGGCGTCACAGATGAAACGTGGCGACATGATCTTCTACGGTCCTGGCGGTAGCGAGCACGTTACCCTCTACCTTGGTGACGGCATGATGCTGGAAGCACCATGTTCTGGTGATGTTGTCAAGGTCAGTCCTGTCCGCTGGGAGGGTATGACACCTTACGTTGTTCGTATGGTTATGAATTAACGTTTATAACGTAGGAGAGTGGTGATAGCGCCACTCATTCCAGGCAGTACCGCGCGCCCGCTGAGCTGTTCGCAAGAGTGGGATAAGCGCGGTTTCTGCTGTCTGCGCATAGTGTCGTGTAACGGACACAATTGCAGCAACGTGGTCTGCCGCAAAAATCAATTGCAGATAATGTCCCTCAACACTCGGCGGATATGTAACAGAGTCGCTAATAAGTAATGCACTATCAATATCAATAAGGGCATTACGGAAATCCTCATCTTGTTGTTCGCTAATGATATGAGGAGTGTGCTGCAGTCTCTGTAGTGATGCTTCCTCCGCACGACGTAAGTCTCCTAATGCCGCACGCGGTCCCGCATTGACAATGGGAGGCAGTTGTCCCGGAAAGGGAACGAGACGCCACAAAACGACGTCACGCAGGGGAGTCATAAAACTAACCTCAAAAGGTCCGTCAGGGTGCTCATGCGGATGTCCTAGAGCCAATGCCTCACCACCTGCAGTACTTATTAGTTCCCCCAATGCGGTAGTACTGAGAACACTCTCTTCCTCTGTTGCGGATTCCACTAGTTCATGAGTACCTGGGGGAGTAGTAGGAAGTTCGCTATATGCTCCGGGCAGTACTTGTAGGAATCTTATGTCCCAGGGACGAGTTATACGTAGTAGTTCTACAAGACCGCTATATGTGTGACCATCACCAGTAACAATGCGGTGGTCTTTCCCCCATGGAAGAAGAGCTTCAATAAGATCATCCGGGCTGATTTCGCCACGGTGTAAAGCGGGAAGCCACCAGGTAGCGGAGAAAAGAGGAGAAGCCATGGCATCCAGCATAGTCACTATGATGGATGCCATGCCGCATTGGAATGATCGCTATGGACGAGACCCCCTAGCTAAGAAAAAAGCTCCGAAACAGTACCGCACAGTAGAGGGAACACGCGGACTTATCATCGAGGATGCCGCCACCGAATACTGCGGAGCTGTTGTGGGCTTCGAAAAATCAGATAGTGGCCTGCTGGTACGCCTCGAAGATCGCCACGGCCATGTGCGAGTATTCCCTACCAAACCTGGACTTTTACTATTAGAAGGGGAGCCCATTCATCTTATTCGTCCGCGTCAAACCCCACGTGGTCCACAACTTTCCAATAGTGGTTCGCGGCTCGCTGCACATCCGCAGCGGGCACGTACAGCACGCGCATCGCGTATATGGGTGGAAGGGAAACATGATGCTCTTATCGTGCAGCAAGTATGGGGGCATGATCTTGCCCAAGAGGGGATTGTGGTAGAAGAACTATCCGGTCTCGATAACCTTCCGGAGCGGCTTGCCTACTTTTCTCCCTCTCCTCAACGACGAGTGGGTGTACTGGCTGATCATCTCATCACTGGTACAAAAGAAACTGCATTAGTAGACAATGTTGGCGATAACGTTCTTGTCACTGGGCATCCTTTTGTCGATATTTGGGCGGCAGTAAAACCCGCAACAATGGGGATATCCGCCTGGCCAGACATACCAATGGGTGAGGATTGGAAAACTGGTACGTGCCAACGTCTTGGCTGGGGTACTCCACAAGACGGGTGGAGAAGAATTGCCGCACGTGTAAAAACGTATCGAGATCTTGACTCCACTCTTATTGGTGCAGTAGAACGCCTCATTGATTTTGTGACGGAGCCGGGGGCTCTCTGAGTGACGTTGTTACGGGCATTTTTGCGTCAATAACAAGGCCCACAATTCCCATGGCGCAACAACACAAGCCCACAAGAATGACCCAAGGATTGGCATGCCCCACAGCCGCCTCACCGAACAAAACACCCGCTGTAGTGCCGGGAGCGCTACACACTAATGTCGCCACTGCAAAAGGAAGCATACGTACCGGAGTAAGCGCGGCAGCATAGTTCAGTACAGAAAACGGGACAAACGGAATAAGCCTTAACGATCCGACAGCCAACCATCCTCGTTTTTCAAGGCGCTCATTAAGAGCATCCAACATAGGATGATGCAGGTGTTCTTCTACCCAGCCACGAAACACGTAGCGGGTAAGAGCACACGCTACTACTGCTGATAGCACGGTGGCACCAAGGCACACTGCTAATGCCAGCAGTGGTGGGAAGAGAATCCCCGATATTAGCGTGAAAAATGTGCGAGGGATAGGAAACAGGGTGAGGAGAACATAGCACAAGAAAAAAACGAAGGGGAACCAACGACCCAACCGTGCCACACCGTGGCGAACAACAATTAACGGCGGCACATCAGTAAGAAAAAGAAGAAGTATCCCCACAACAATAACGATGGGAATAATGAGTTGTTTCCACAGAGGAGCACTCCGGAAACCTGCCCATATTTCACGACAGATATAACACAGCAGTGACCATAATCTCCGAAGCGCTACACGCACCCCAGAAACCGGTTTTTCTGCCATTACTGAATCCTTCGTTGTCGCTTTCTCTCTCTATTGTATTTCGCTACTGCAACTATCTGCCGCGATTATCTCCTAGGTATCCACTGTTCTCTATTGTGACAACAGAAAAACCCTGCAGCATGGAATACCACGTGCAGGGTTTTTAGAATTTGTGTCCGAGGGGGGACTTGAACCCCCACGCCCGTTTAATTTGGGCACTAGCACCTCAAGCTAGCGCGTCTGCCTATTCCGCCACTCGGACTCACTGTGTAATTATCATGTGTAATTATCAACTGCTACCGTGAAGAACTCTTCTGCCTAATCCATGAGAATCTGTATGAATCTGTGTGAATTAGTGCGAAAGTGTTTCACTAGGTTGCTTGGATTAATTTACTGCAAACTCTACTAAAACCCCAAATCGCCTGTACAACGTAGATTATCGCGTTTATCTCACAGCAGATCCGACAGCTTCTGAAATAGATGAAAATCCGTTTTTGCGTAGCTTCTTCGCCAATCCTTTGTGGATATGGTGAGCCCAGAAAGGACCTTGATAAATGAACGCCGTATATCCCTGTAGAAGATCTGCACCGTGCGTTATCCGCTCCCATGCATCATCAACAGTTTCAATACCACCGCATCCAATCAGCACAATACGTCCCTGTGTTTTCGCATAGATCCGATCTAGCACCTCAAGGGAACGTTTTTTCTCCGGCTGCCCAGAAATTCCACCAGAACCCATTGCAGCCACCTTGGCGGCATCTGTACGGAGACCCTCTCGAGAAATTGTTGTATTAGTGGCAATAATGCCAGCCAGTTTAAGATCCAATGCTAAATCTGTAATCGCATCAATATCTTCATTAGAAAGATCTGGAGCAATTTTTACCAGCACCGGCACCTCAGATACTGCCTGCACTCCCTCCAGAATAGGACGCAGAGATTCTACAGCTTGCAAATCACGCAAGCCTGGAGTGTTGGGGGAGGACACATTCACAACAAGATAATCTGCCAGCGCACTCACCAAACGAGCAGATGTACGGTAATCCGCCACTGCTTCCTCCGGGGGTACTACTTTGGTCTTGCCAATGTTGATGCCAGTAATAGTGGTACCGCGGCGGCGACGTAAATTATTTGCGGCATACCCAGCACCATGGTTATTAAAGCCCATCCGGTTGAGCAATGCGCGATCCTCAGGAAGACGGAACAAACGTGGCTGCGGGTTACCAGGTTGGCCAGCAGCCGTCACTGTCCCCATTTCCGCATAGCCGAATCCCATGGGTCCCCATGCATCGGATGCTGCTGCATTTTTATCGAAACCGGCGGCTAGACCCAATGGTGCAGGAAAATGCACACCAAAAAGATCTTGGGCAAGAATATCGTCCTCGTAGTTAAAAACGGAGCTAGCTAATTGCCCTAACGCAGGTACCAGGTGAAGTGTTTTTATCATGCCGAACACAAAAGTGTGGATCTTCTCGGGGGGAAGAAGGAACATTGTGCGCTTCACGACTTCATATAACACTGGTTACCTACCTGCTGGGTTGAGGACTGTCATGTCTATCTTGCCACCCTTTAGGATAAACTGCTGACCATGCAGGAGGAAAAGCAATTAGCAGACTCTTTTCGCTAGGCTTAGTGACAGGCGAATGCAGCACCATAACAAGGAGCAAGTGTGGGGACTATGAGTTGGGCACAAACAATTGTGCTCTCTATCGTGCAGGGACTAACTGAATTCCTCCCAGTATCATCTTCTGGACACCTTAATATCGTTTCGCGTCTCTGCTGGGGAGCAGATGCTGGAGCTTCCTTCACTGCTGTCATACAACTTGGTACGGAACTGGCAGTCCTGGTCTTTTTTGCTAAAGATATTGTCCGCATTATCAAAGCGTGGTTTATTGGCCTATTCCACAAGGATCGTAGGGACAATCTTGACTACAAGATGGGGTGGTACGTCATTGTTGGTACTATCCCAATCGGTCTTATCGGATTTTTGGCAAAGGATGCTATTCGGGACAATCTCCGCAGTCTCTGGGTAACGGCCAGTGTGCTTGTTGTGTTCTCTTTTGTTTTTATGGCAGCAGAGAAATGGGGATCGCGGAAACGCGACTTCGACCAGCTCACAATGAAAGATTCCATCATTATGGGCTGTGCGCAATGCCTGGCACTCATTCCTGGCGTATCACGTTCCGGTGGAACTATCTCTGCAGGACTTTTTATTGGTCTTAAACGCTCAGTAGCCACCCGCTATAGTTTTCTTCTGGCTATTCCAGCAGTGTTAGCTTCCGGCATTTTCTCCCTACCAGATGCTTTTAACCCCACACATGGTCAGGCAGCAACTAGTTCTCAGCTAGGTGTGGGTGTTGTTATTGCTTTTATTCTGGGATATATCTCTATCGCATGGCTATTAAAGTTTGTAGAAAAGCATTCTCTTAACTGGTTTGCGGGTTACCGCGTTATCGTTGGTGTAATAGTCCTTATTCTCCTTGGAACCGGGGTGCTTACCGCCTAGTGTCTCGTCGGCTTTTTATTTTCGACCATCCGTCACGCTGCATTATTGGCGCTATTGGGGAATATCCTGATCAAAGCTACTATCTGCAAGTTGTTCAAGATGGCCAATTAGTTTCTGTAGAACTTGATGCTATGCAGCTGCGGCTTATCGCTAAACGTATTGACCAGCTTTTAGACGATGTTGCCGACTACTACAACTTGCGGTTACCGCGTCGTGCTAGACACGTTGATGATCTTTCTCCGCTGGATCTGCCACTTGACTCAGAGTTCCTGGCGGGGACGATCGGTTTGGCGTGGAGTGAAGAAAAATCAGCTATTCTTCTTGAACTTCTTTCTTTCACCAATGGCGAATTTGATGAGAATCTCATCCTTTCCGATGATGCTGAAGAAGGACCAGATACCGTACGCATTATGCTCAGTCCTCATTTTGCTCGGCAGTTCGCGCATCGAACTAAAATTGTTTATGCAGCTGGCCGACCATTGTGCCCACTATGCGGTGAACCGATGGATCCAGAAGGACACATTTGTGTTCGTTTGAACGGTTATCGCCGTGATCTTGGTGAGATTATTGACCGACTAACTGATTATCAGCGTTAAAGTGCCACTGTCCCCCTAGTAGCTGGTTATAGATGACTGACTATAGGGGTGGAGAGGATAAGCCCTTAAAGAATCACCTGTGGCTAATCTTCGACATACATTGCATGCCAGTAAACTGGTGTCCATGTATGCATGGCCAAAGGTTTCTGTCCCAACTCTTCCCGGTATCTCGATTCCACTTCGCCTTTACGACACCTCCGCAGGAGAGCTAACAGCCGTCACTCCTGGGGAAACTGCAGGAATGTACGTGTGCGGCATTACCCCTTATGACGCAACACATCTTGGTCACGCCGCGACCTATGTTACTTTCGACCTCATTAATCGCATTCTTAGAGATAATGGCCACAACGTTCTTTACGTCCAAAACGTCACTGATGTTGATGACCCACTGTTCGAACGCGCAGAACGCGACGGCGTAGATTGGCGCGAATTAGGCAATGAGCAAACCGATCTATTCCGCAGCGATATGGAAGCTCTCCGCGTTATTCCACCCGACCATTATGTCGGTGCCACAGAAGCCATTGACGAGGTTATCGAGTTTGTTCAAAAGCTATTCGATAAAGGCGCCGCATACCAGATTTCTGCTGAAGACGATCCAGATTACCAAGATGTGTACTTCCCGGTGACGGCTACACAACAGTTCGGCTATGAATCTGGCTATGATCGTCCTACGATGGAGCACTTCTTTGCAGAACGTGGCGGTGATCCGGAACGTCCCGGAAAGAAGCATCCGCTTGATGCTTTATTGTGGCGTCAGCAGCGACCTGGTGAACCTGCATGGGATTCACCCTGGGGGGCGGGGCGCCCCGGTTGGCATATTGAGTGTGCGGCCATTGCTCTTAACCGTTTGGGAACCTCCTTTGATATTCAGGGGGGCGGCTCCGATCTAATTTTTCCTCATCATGAGTTTTCCGCCGCGCATGTGGAAGCGGCAACTGGATGTCACCACATGGCTCGCCATTATGTCCACACTGGAATGATTGCCCTCGATGGCGTAAAGATGTCTAAATCCTTGGGGAATCTTGTCTTTGTCTCTAAACTGCGTGCTCAGGGTGTTCACCCTGGGGCTATCCGTCTGGGTATTTATGCGGGCCACTATGCCACGGATAGAGACTGGTCGGATGAAGTTCTCGCAACAGCTGTTGAGCGTCAGAAGCGTTGGCAGCAGGCTTGTGAACGCAACAGTGGTGTTCCTGCCGTGACTACTGTTCAGCGCGTTCGCGAAGCGCTTTCAGATGATCTCGACACGCCTCGTGCACTGGCACTCATTGATGTGTGGGCAGATGAGACATTACGAGGATTAGGGGACGACGCTACTGCCCCCACAACTATGCGTACTCTTATCGATAGTCTTTTGGGCGTTACTCTCTATTAATTATTAGGGGTAGTGACCGCTAGGGGAGAGGTAGTACGGTGATGGTTAAATGATGCGAAGAGATTTTCTGCAGTAGGCGAGGCTATATCATCAACGATTTTTCCGTCGGAGAGAACAATTGCTCGTTCTGCACTTGCGGCAATCTCAAGATCGTGCGTCACCATGACAATGGTTGTGCCATTGCGGTTGAGCTCGGAGAGTTCTCGGATAACAAGTGCACCGGAGGCAGAATCTAAGGCGCCTGTTGGTTCGTCAGCGAACAATACTTGTGGTTTTACTGCAAGTGCTCTGATAATGGCAACGCGTTGCCGCTGTCCACCGGATAGTTGTGCTGGGTAATAATTTTTTCTTCCTGCTAATCCAAATTTTTCAAAGAGTGCATCGAGTTCTTTTCTCGACATTTTCTTACCCACAAAACGCAGCCCTAACTTGACGTTTTCTAAGGCGGTCATGGAATCAACAAGGTTGTAGTCTTGAAAAATGAAACTTGCGTTTTTGCGTCGTACGTTACTTCTTACACGGTTAGATGCGGTAGCTAAGTCCTTACCGCATAGTACGCAGGTACCAGAATCTGGTTTTTCTAATCCGGAAATGCAGTAAAGGAATGTGGATTTACCGGATCCGGAAGGTCCCACGATGGACACGAATTCCTGGGGGCGGACGGAAAAATCAATTCCTTTGAGGATGAGTTCTTTTTCTCTTTTCGTAATGGGGAAGGACTTTGTTAAGGCTGTCGCCTCAATGATGGTGTTCATTGTTCTAGCCGCTGCGCTATTCACTGTGTTATTTACGGTGGTGGTCATTATGGCGTTCCTTTATCGGACGATGGCAGTTAGTCGAAGAGTGTGTGATTCCCGCAGGGTGGGGATGACAATGGTAATGGCTAGGAGTGCGAATCCCACGGCTAGGAGGTAGTAGGTTTCATTTCCTATCCATACAGGGGATGCTCCTGGTACAGGGCCATTGTGGAGTGCAGTTCCCATTGCTAGTGCATTAATTCCGAGGATCACTGTGGAGATTACGACAGCGGCAGCAAAATAGATGAGACATTCGAATACTGCTGCCCAGCGGATAGAGGTAGTGGTTGCTCCTAGTGTTTGGAGGAGAGCAATATCGTGTTTTCTCCATTCGTTTGTGAGATACACAGCTAGCACGCCGGCGAAAGCTGCAACGATAACGGGGGCACCAAAGACAAGAATAATTTGGCTTGTGGGGCTGACCTGAAGATCTGCTTCGCTTGCTCCCAAAGCGATTGTCACATTTTTCGTTTGGTTTACCATTCCGAAAATGCAGCCCACAGCTGATGCCGCCACCACTAATGGGGTAATGACTGATGTTGACACAACAGATCGACGACGGGCAGAGGTTTCCGCAAGGAGCCAACTATCTAAAAAATTCAAAGGCAGAATAGCCCCAATCAATCGCACAACGGGCTGAATAATAATTCGGTCAGATAGCCCATAGGCCAAGAGAAGCCCCAGCCCTGTACCCCAGTATGCGGATACTATGCCGCTCAGTTTTTCTGAATCATAAATGGGCTGTGCTTGCCCAATGGGGTGTGTTTTCCCAATGGCTATATACCCCACAATAATGCCCGCCACGATAAGGACGGAGAAAATAATTTTTGTAACGCTGTTAGCGGGAGCTTTCTCCGGGGCTTCTGATAGGGCAACAACAGGTTCAATTCTGGTAATGCTTCGTGCCCCCAACACCAGTGATAAGAGGAGTACAAGGAATGCTGTACCAGGGCCAAAAGTCCATGCCCAGACGGTGAGTGGGTCAGAAAGTGAGGGGAGTGCGAGTAATCCTGTGTTTTTCACTAGATCTGTGAAGGAAGGCCACGTCAGATAAGCGAATATGCCACCCAGGACGGCACCCACCAAAGCACTTATAGATGCTATTCCTGTGTAACGAGCCTTCGCACTAGCAGGGGATGCTCCAATAACTTGCCAGAGTGCAATACGTCGGGAATCTCTCCGAATAGCGAGCTTCACAACGGATGGGAGACACATAAAGATGGAGATACATGTTAATGCTATTTGTAGCCCACCTAGTGAGGAAAACTGTTCTCCAGCTTCTGTATCGGAGGCTTGCGCACCAACAATCGTTATTCCTAACGATAATGTGAGCATCCACGAGGCAATGAGCGTCATGATGAGAACTGAGAGACTCATCGGTCTGAGATCGCGGATTTCTTTAAACACGAACAATCTACCTTTAACCGCATCAAACAATGTAAAGGCTACGCATATACACTGAAGAAAACACGTATAGCCCAGCAGATTATAAGATCTGTATCTTTCTATGAGAAAACCCTTACGTGTCGTCGCGGTAAAGAAAACGACAGAGCATACTTGTTAAATACACGGTATAGAGAACGGATTGTGATTCATGAGCACTCTCAGTGCAGTCCTGTGGGATATGGATGGGACTCTCGTCGATACTGAGATTCTTTGGGATAAAGCTATTTACGGCGCAATGGAGGAGATAGGATCTCCACTCACTCTCGCACAGCGCGCCCGTACGGTGGGAATGAGTATGGATAATCTGCTGCGCACTCTTGCTGGTTTTGCGGGGAGCACCGATGAGACACTGGTACGCACCATTAATGACAAGATTCTTACTGCTATGAGCAGACTCTATACAACGGAGATGCACTGGCAGCCGGGCGCCCAAGAACTCGTTAATGAATTACACGCAGCAGGTATTCCACAAGCACTTGTCACTAATACAAAACGGGTTCTTACGCGCGTGGCTCTACAGACTATCGGCAGTGAGAACTTTGCTGTAAGTGTTTGTGGTGACGAGGTCCCGGCGGGGAAACCTGCTGCAGATCCTTATGTAAAGGCTGCTACTATGCTATGCCTTCCACCAGAATCCTGTTTAGTTATCGAGGACAGTATGACGGGTATTTCTGCTGGATTGGCTGCTGGCTGTCATGTACTGGGAATACATACTGACAACAGACTTGATTCAGGTGAAGATTACGAAATCTGGGATTCTCTGCTCGGTGTTAGCGTGCAGGATCTCCGTCGTTATATGTCTATCTGACTTACACAGCAATATAAGTAACTAGGCACGTCAGAAAAGTGGAATAATAGGAATTGTGAAAAATTTCGAAGACCTATTCACCGAACTTCTTGATAAATCCGTTAACCGTCCTGCGGGCTCCGGCACTGTTGCAGCATTGGATGGTGGTATTCATTCTTTGGGGAAGAAGGTCGCGGAAGAGGCTGGGGAGGTATGGCTGGCGGCTGAATACCAGTCCGATGATGAACTCTCAGAAGAGATCTCTCAGCTTATCTATTGGCTTCAGGTCATTATGGTGAAGCGTGGTCTCACCCCGGACGATATATACAAATTCCTCTAATCGACGCTGAAAGGTAGCTGCCGTGCTGCGTATTGCCATTCCGAATAAAGGCGCCCTTTCTGAGCCTGCTCAGGAGATGCTGAAAGAAGCGGGATACCGTTCCCGCTCAGATCATAAAGATCTCACCGTAGTGGACTCCTCCAATGGAGTTGAATTTTTCTATCTTCGCCCCAAAGACATTGCTATCTATGTTGGTAATGGGCAGCTTGATCTTGGCATTACCGGCCGTGATCTCGCCATCGAATCGCAGGCTCCTGTCCGTGAACGCCTTGGTTTAGGTTTTGGCGCATCTAAATTCCGGTATGCTGCCCCCGCTAACGAAGAGTGGACTGTCGATAAGATTGCCGGTAAAACTATTGCTTCTGCTTACCCCAATCTCACCCGGTCAGATCTTAAAAACCGGGGTATGGACGCTCGTGTTATCCGCCTCGACGGAGCTGTCGAAATTTCCATTCAGTTGGGTGTCGCCGATTGCATCGCTGACATTGTGGAATCGGGTCGTACCTTGCGTGCGCATGGTCTGGCACCATTTGGCGAGCCGCTGTGCGAATCTGAGGCAGTTCTTATTGAGCGTGACGGCGGCGCGGATACTTCTGAATTAACTCGTGCTAAAGATACACTAACGGGCCGCATACAGGGTGTATCGTATGCGAAGAAATACCTCATGCTGGACTATGACTGCCCGCGTGAGCTCCTCGATAAGGCTATCGAGCTAAGCCCCGGTATACAGTCTCCAACTGTTTCGCCACTATCGAATGATGGCTGGGTGGCTGTTCGCGCTATGGTGCCGCATCACGGTATCAATGCTCTTATGGATGAGCTCCACGAACTTGGTGCTAGCGCAATTCTCGCATCAGACTTGCGCACATGCCGTCTTTAGATGTCACAGACATAACACTAAGCACTAATGTTGTGCCTCTCCTGGCCATCCTGGATAGTCCGGAGTGTCACCGCCAAACTCTGGGCAATACTGTTGGAATGCGCACCAGCCGCAGAGTTTAGATTTTTGTGTGGGAAAATCCCCGTTTACTCCACACTTTCTTACGCGGTTCCACAGGTCGACGACTTCTTTTTCTGTATCAATAAGATCTGGGATAGAAGGCTGGCTTATCATCGTTTCACCAGTTTTCAGATAAATAAGTTTCATCTGATCAGGTAAAGCTCCGTAGATACGCCAGTACATCAGACTGTAAAGCCGCATCTGGAATTTAACTGATCCAGCATAGCGAGGGAGAGGTTTCTTCCCCGTTTTATAGTCCACAATGCGTACTTCACCCGTGGGAGCAATATCCAACCGATCAATAAACCCACGTACGGGTGTATTGTCCGGCAGCATAACGTGAACGTATTTTTCTCGCCCGGCAGGATCGAACCGGCAAGGGTCTTCCACTCGGTAATAATTAAAAATAAGGGCGGCGCAATCGTTGAGGAAACGACGCTCTTCTTCTTGTGGGATTACCGACGTGTCCTCTTTCGCGTGCAGCTCTCTAAAGATTGTGGGAAGAAGATCAATCGCAGCGGAAGGGATACGCTCTGCTAGTGGGAGATCAAAGAGCCGTTCGAATACAGCATGTACAACAGTTCCTTTGAACTGTGCTTCTGTTGTTGGCTCGGGAAAACGATCAATAGAACGAAAACGGTAGAGTAGCGGGCACTGCCGAAAATCATTAGCACGGGAGGCAGATAAAGCAAGGGGCTTTAATGCAGTAGGCTTAGGGAGTTGGGAAATTTTTGGAGTTTCCTGGGTAGCAGTCTCACTTGTCTGTTCGTTCGTCATAATTGGCAGCGTACACGGTTAGTGCAACATAGCCCTTTTCCGCAATTGTAGTAGAGGAGAATAATGCGTTCTCAAGGCCCTTTCGCAGAAGGTGACCGTGTCCAGCTCACAGACTCGAAGAGCCGTCATATTACGCTGACGCTACAAGCAGGGGAGCGCTACCATACTCATCAAGGTTTCATCTCTCATGATGACATTATTGGTCAGCCGGAGGGATCCTCTATTGAGTCTTCTGCTGGTGGCCATTATCTTGCACTTCGGCATCTTCTCGTCGACTACACACTGTCTATGCCTCGCAGTGCGGCTGTAGTGTATCCAAAGGATGCTGCGCAGATTCTTATGGAGGGAGATATCTTCCCCGGTGCTCGTGTATTAGAAGCCGGCGCTGGTTCTGGTGCTCTCACATGTTCTCTGCTCCGTGCTATCGGTCCTACCGGCCACCTGTACTCCTATGAGATCCGTGCTGACCACCTACAGGTAGCGGAACGCAATGTTGTCGATTTCTATGGAGAGCACCCCGATTCTTGGACTCTCCGAGAAGGCGGTTTAGCGCAAGTTACCAGAGATGACATATCTGATGGTGTGGATCGAATTATTCTCGATATGTTGAATCCGGAAGAGTGCCTACCAGCTGTTAAAGACCTTATTAATCCAGGTGGTGTACTTATCTGCTACGTCACCACAGTGACACAACTGTCGCGTTTTATTGAGGCTCTTCGTGCGCAACAGTGCTGGACGGAACCCCGCGCTTGGGAAAGTTTTGTGCGGGAATGGCATGTTGTTGAGCTCGCAGTTCGTCCGGAGCACCGTATGCAGGCGCATACTGCTTTCCTTATTTCCACCAGGCGGCTCGCTGATGGTACAAAGCCTCTTCCGCCACGCCGAAAAGCACGCCGCTCTTAATACCTTCTGAATTACCCTAGAAGATAATAGATATACATGCTGGTATCTCGTTAGGATCGTAGTCCTTATCCACCACAACGTATGTAGTTGTTGAATATGACTGAAGTTGATGATCTGAAAACAAAGTTGCACAGTCTTGAGACACGCAACATTAAACTTGCTGAGCTTCTTAAAGCCTCCCGCGAGCAGCTTATTGAGCTCAAAGATGAGCTGGACTCATTGGCGACACCGCCAACTGCTTTTGGGGTAGTGCTTAACCCCCGTCGGCAGGAAAATATGGGACTTGATACTACTGCAGCTCGCGCTATTGACGTCTTTACAAGCAACCGTCCTATGCGTGTAATACTTAGTCCTACCGTACAGATTGCTGATATTCAGGTCGGCACTACAGTACGGCTAAATGACGCACTTGTCGTTGTCGAGGTTGTGGATACCCCCGCAGTAGGGCAGATTTTCAAAGTGCAGGAAATGGTAGACACTACCCATGCACTTGTCGCAAACCATACCAATGAAGAGCGCGTTGTTCTCCTAGCACATGATTTAGTAGAGGGGATTAGCACTGATCAGGGGAGACGAAAAGTTCGTATAGGGGACTCTCTCATCGTTGATGACCACACGAATATCGCCCACCATCATGTGGAGAGAGATGAGGTAGAGCAGCTCATCTTGGAGGAAGTCCCAGATGTCTCCTACGCTGATATCGGCGGTTTAGCCCCACAAATTCAGCAGATTAAAGACACTGTAGAACTTCCTTTCCTGCATCGTGATCTTTACGCTGAATATGATTTACGGCCACCCAAAGGAGTGCTCCTGTACGGCCCCCCTGGCTGTGGTAAAACGCTTATTGCGAAAGCGGTTGCACATTCGCTCGCGCAGCAAATCGCTGAACAAAATGCGAAAAACACAGGTGAGAGCCTCTCCCATATACGTGCAGAATCGTTCTTCCTCAACGTCAAAGGTCCCGAGCTACTCAATAAATATGTAGGGGAGACGGAACGTCAGATTCGTCTTATCTTCCAGCAGGCTCGCGATAAGGCAAGCAACGGCACACCCATGATCATCTTTTTTGATGAGATGGACGCTGTTTTCCGGACACGCGGTTCCGGCATTTCTTCCGATATGGAAAATACTGTTGTGCCACAACTATTAGCCGAAATTGATGGTGTCGAAAGCCTGGAAAACGTTATCGTCATTGGCGCCACCAACCGTGAAGATATGATCGACCCAGCAATTCTTCGCCCCGGTCGACTAGACGTGAAGATTTCTATCCGACGACCGGATGAAGCAGGTGCACGCGATATCCTTGCGAAGTACCTTACTCAGGCTGTTCCTCTCTCCGCTACCACTATGGCAGAGCTAGGAGGAGGAGATAGCGATACAGCATACCGGGAACTTATTAATCGAACTGTGGAACGCATGTATGCAGAGATTCCTGCCAATGAGTTCATCGAAGTTACTTATCAGGATCACTCTACGGAAATCCTCTACTTCAAAGATTTTGTCTCTGGCGCAATGCTGCACAACATTGTTGACCGCGCTAAAAAATCCGCTATTAAAGCCAAACTTGATGGTCAACCAGCTGGTATTACCGAACAGATGATGATGGATGCGGTAGCCCTGGAGTATTCACAAAACGAGGACTTACCCAACGTTCATCGCCCGGATGAGTGGGCTCGTGTTTCTGGGAAGCGAGGCGAACGAATCATTGACATTCGATTACTTTCACAATCCTCAAACTGTCGGTAAAAACGCACGCTCACTGGGAACAGAGGTGGAATTTGGCATTATTACACCCTGCGATCCACGTCTTAGCCCCATCTCCAGTTCTACTGATATTGTCCTGGCGTATGCACATTCCCTCGGAATGGCCGCTGATACCCGCACTCGCTGGGATTTTTCCCCCGAACATCCACTCCGCGATGCCCGCGGTTACGATCTTGGACGTGCCCGCCCTAGCCACAGTGTTAACCCCAATGCACCAGGTTTAGCGAACCTTATTCTGCCCAATGGGGGACGCTTCTATGTTGACCATGCGCACCCCGAGTTTTCCACGCCGGAAGTTACCGATCCGCTTGAGGTAGTTCTCTGGGATAAAGCAGGCGAACGCATTGCCTATAACGCAACACAGGCACTTGCGTCACTGCCGAATTCCTACCCGGTTGTGCTGTATAAGAATAATGTTGACGGCAAAGGTGCTTCTTATGGCTGCCACGAGAATTATTTAGTGCAGCGGTCACTTGATTTTGAGACGCTAGCACAGCACCTTATCCCATTTTTCGTCACCCGCTGTATATATACCGGAGCGGGTCGTGTCGGTATTGGTACCGCAAGCCAGATACCTGGTTTTCAGATTTCACAGCGCGCGGATTACATCGAAACGGATATTAGTCTAGAGACCACTTTGAACCGGGGCATTATCAATACCCGCGATGAACCGCATGCTGATGAGCAGAAGTGGCGTCGTCTGCATGTCATTGTGGGAAACGCGAATATGGCAGAAGTGGCCACGTACCTCAAAGTGGGTCTCACTATGCTTGTCATTATTGCTATTGAGAATGGGGTAGATTTCTCCGATCTTGCCCTTGCAGATCCAGTACAGGCAATAAAGAGTGTTTCGCGTGATCTCACCCTACGCACACCACTCACGCTTGCCGGTGGTGGCGCTATGACAGCCATGGATATTCAAGAGCAGTATCGACAACGAGTGCTCACCTATTTTTATGGCGACCAAGCACCCACCTCAACGACTGTTGTGAAGCACTCCAGTTGTTTCTCTATGGAGAGAACTGCTGATCTTATGGCGTGGTGGGAGAAAGTATTAGCTGATCTGCGTACAGATCCTCTTAGCACTGCTAGTTATCTGGATTGGACGGCGAAACTCTCCCTTCTTACACAACTGCGGGAACGTTATCACTGTGGTTGGGAGGATCCTCGCCTCAGCGCTTTCGACTTCTCCTATAGCGATATACGTCCCGCTGGTATTTATAACACTCTTGTTGCGAAGGGGAGAATGTCTCGGCTCGTGGAAGAATCTGCTGTACAACACGCTATTTCACAGCCTCCGTGCAGTACTCGCGCATGGTTACGGGGTACTCTTGTACAGAAATTTGGTTCCGCTATTATGGCTGCTTCCTGGGATAGCCTGTCTGTTGTGGAACCGGATGGGACAATCTTTACTCTTCATATAGGGGATCCACTTGCTGTGGGAGCTGCTAATTGTGCTCCTATCGTGGACAATGAGAGTAATCCAGGGACAATTCTTCATCGAGTGTCTCAAGAGATCATGGAAGGAGCATCATAATGCCACAAGCTCAGGTTTTTGGTGGTCATGGTAATGGGGGAGAGGATGATGAGTTCGGTGGCGGTCAAACTCATCTACAAGCATCAGTAGATGACACAGATGATCTTCTCGACGAGATTGACAGCATGCTTGATACCAACGCGGAAGAGTTCGTCATGTCTTTTATTCAAAAAGGCGGAGAGTAACGCATGCGTCGTCGCATTGCAGGAGTAGAAACTGAGTACGGTATTGCATGTTTATCGAATGGTAAGCAGTGTCTTACTGCCGATGACATTGCGCATCGCTTTTTCACTCCGGTTATTGAGACTTACCATTCATCGAATGTTTTTACACGCAATGGTTCTCGTCTCTATCTAGATGTGGGATCTCATCCTGAATACGCCACCTGTGAATGCGACTCCGTTGACCAACTGCTGACCTATATTCGTGCCGGCGATGAAGAGATGAATAGTCTCGCTATCTGTGCTGAAGAGAATCTTGCCCGCACGGCTGGCAGTGGTGACGTCTATATTTTCAAAAATAATACTGATGCTTCCGGTCATTCTTTCGGTTCGCATGAAAACTACCTCATTGAACGAACCGACGATTTTTTCCGAATATCCCAGGCACTTATTCCTTTTCTCGTTACCCGCCAACTTATTTGTGGCGCTGGTAAAGTCCTGCGCGATCCGCACACGGGGCAAACGTCCTATCGCCTCTCCCAACGCGCAGAGCATGTTTTTGATGGTGTGTCATCGGCTACTACGCGTTCTCGTCCCATTATTAATACGCGCGATGAGCCGCTTGCGGATTCTTCTCGTTATCGCCGCATGCACGTTATTGTGGGCGATTCCTCTATGGCGGAACCCACCACTGCACTCAAACTAGGATCTACCCTCCTCATACTAGAAATGCTGGAAGAGGGGATAGAGGTTTCAGACTTTTACCCGCAGGATCCTATTGATGCTATCCGCATCGTATCGCGCGGGTTAGATGGGCAAGCGCCTTTCTTGTTGAAGGCAGGTGGAACAAGTACCGCACTTGAGGTTCAGCGGGTGTTCTGCACAGCTGCCGCACACTATCTTGAAACTCGCCCAACAGATGAACAAACGCCACGATATCGGTGGACCATTAATCTATGGAACCGTACTCTTGACGCAGTAGAGTCGGGTGATCTCACCCCTATTTCTCGCGATATTGACTGGGTCATTAAGAAATCTCTTCTGGACCGGCAGAGAGAGCGTTATGGCGTTGATTATGCGGATCCGCGTTGCGCCAAACTGGATCTTATCTACCATGACATTCGCCCTGGACGTGGCATTTTCCCATTACTGGAGTCACGTGGACTGATTAACCGACTGACGGACCCTACCGAGGTAGAAAAAGCTCGTACGGTACCACCTGCAACAACTCGCGCTAATATACGCGGACAGTTCGTTACCCATTGTTTGGACTCAGGAGTTTCTTTTTCTGCGGACTGGACACATCTTAAGTATGCTTCCTCCCCGTCCACTGAAGTAGAGCTAAATGATCCTTTTGAGTCCATGACATCCGAGATAAAGTCATTCATTTCACATAGTGGATGAATTACTATCAAGGTGTGCCTACCTCGAAAATTTCGCCCACAGAGCGGCAGCTCAATCTCGTCATCGCTCTTCTCAATACCTCTACCTATCTTACGGCGGAAGAGATACGGCAATCCGTAGCGGGCTACGATGCGCATAATGGGGAAGCCGGTCGACAAATGTTTGAGCGGGATAAACAAGTTCTTAAAGAGCTTGGTATTCCCATTAGTGTTGTTACTACTGAGGAAAAATACGGTGTCCCCGGCTACCGTATTCATAAATCCGACTATCAGTTAGAACCCATGTCGTTTACCTCCGCAGAACGCACTGCTATCAACTTTGCTATGCAGCTGTATAGGGATAAAAAATACGACGTCTTGCAGCGTGGTTTCGATAAATTACAGCATGACGTTACAGAATCAGGATCCGCATCACGCAATAGTGTTATCGGTACTGATAGAGAGGAACTAGACAAGCTCACCACGTTGTCGGAGGCAGCATCACAGCACAGTACTGTTGATTTCCTCTACCACACGGCTACAAATATAACGCCGGAACGCCGTATCGTTGAGCCCTGGGGTGTTGTGGCTGACAATGGACAATGGTATTGCTTAGGATTCGATCGCAAGAGGGAAGCGATGCGGGTTTTTCGGCTTTCCCGTATGACAGGTCCTGTTGTTGATAGGGATGAACCTGCACACTCTGAACGTCCCCGTATATGCGCCCGCGAGCTACTCCGTCAACAATTGTCATCGGTACGCCGTTACATCTCGGCAGAAATTGCTACAGATAGTGATATCAGTGAAGAACTGAGTCTGGCAGCTGATCATATAGAGACTTCTGTAGCGAGGAACACAGAGGGAGCCACAGAAGGGGAGGAAAGACAGAATATTCTTCATTTCACAAACGTCAATTATCAATGGCTGAGAGATATGATTCTCGCCAATACTCCTCATGTTTCTGTTCTGTCTCCGCAAGACTTAGCTGATGATGTTCATGCTTGTCTTGTTCGTATTGTGAACCGTGGGTCCCACGCGGAATAGGTGAAGGTGATGAAATCTTCGGAAAAGATAGCGCTCGCTCTCGATATCATTCCTTATCTGGTCGACCATAATGGCATTACTAGAGAGGAAGCAGCGCATCATTTTGGTATTACGCCGCGCGAACTTACCTCAATTTTAGAAACTGCGGTGTGCTGTGGCGTCCCTGGATACTATGGCGGGGATCTTATCGATATTGATATCTGGGGCAATAACATCTACGTTTACACCGCGCAAGGGCTAGAGAAGCCGCTACGTTTTACTCCTGCAGAACGTGCCGCGCTTACTCTTGCGTTACGCCAGGTAGAGAAAGTACCAGGCCTTCTTAATAATTCGGCAGTGGAGAGTGTTCTTGCCAAATTAGGAGAGAATTACGATACAGCAGCTCCTGCTGACATCAGTGGTAGTCCTTCTACTCTTCCGGGACTGGCTGACGCTATCACTACTGCTATTGCCGAGCAGAGAATTCTCATCATTGACTACGTGAATGGCACTGGCGAGCGCACTATGAACCGTCAAATTGTGCCATACAAAATTAATATTCAGCATGGTTACGCCTATCTTATTGCATGGTCCACTGAGGCTTCGGAACTTCGACAATTCCGGTTAGATAGGATTCTTGACTTTTCTGAAGGTTCTCCATGGACTGGAAAGAGCCCGGTTACTTCTACAGATATTCAGCTATTTATCGAGAATAAAGCTGCTCCCCACAAAGCGTATATACTGTTACGTACTGATGCAGTGTGGTTAGTAGAATTACTAGGTATTTCTATTACGGGTAGTACATCCGAAGGACTGTGTGGCACGTTACCGTACTTTTCAGATACTTGGCTTCTTCAAACTGCACAACAGTATGCAGATTACTTAGTGGTACGTAAACCTGAACAAATAGAAAAGATTGTGGTCGATAGAGCTAGTAAGGCTTTAGCACGCTAGACTGGCGATACAGTGATACTTGTTACCACATTTATTGGAGGGCACCGTGAATATCGGTTGGATGGAAATCCTTATTATCCTGCTCGTCGTTATCGTCCTCTTTGGAGCCGCCAAACTTCCTGAGTTAGCTCGTTCAATGGGCCGCTCTATGCGCATCTTCAAATCCGAAATGAAGGAAATGAAGAATGAAAACGGAAACGACAAATCGGACAAGGGATCTCATAAGTCTAAAAAAGATGATCAGATCCAAGCTGATACTATCGTGCAGACAGATGCCATCATTGTAGAATCAGATAGCACTAAGGCTGCTGATACTACTGACAAACCAGCGGCGGATCCTACGCCCAAGTCGAAATAGATTTCTCTATTCACGTAGCACGAAGAAATATTCTTGGCACCGAAAAAGCAACGCATCCGCACGCCAGAAGAAAAAATGGCGTTGTCGGAACATTTACGGGAGCTCAGGAAACGCGTCATTATTATTGTCGGGATTCTTTTCCTGTCGATGATACTTGGCTTTATCTGGTACGACCTTCGTATTGGTAATATTCCTAGCCTCGGTGAAATTCTTAGAGGGCCCTACTGCGCCATCCCTCCAGAGGGTCGTCTTCAGCTAGGCGATGATAATACCTGCCGGCTCCTTGCGACTGGCCCCTTTGAGCAGTTCATGCTGCGCCTCAAAGTTGGTTCCGTTGCCGGTATCGTCTTCACAAGCCCTTTCTGGCTATATCAAGTGTGGGCTTTTATCGCGCCAGGTCTCTATAAAAAAGAGAAGAAGTTCGCGCTCCTGTATGTGGGCGTCGCATCTTTGCTCTTTATCTGTGGTGCTGTACTGGCCTACTTCATTGTGGCCAAAGCTCTGGACTTCCTTCTCAATATGGGCAATAACGTCCAGATTACGGCACTTTCTGGTACCCAATATTTCAACTTCATTATCGCCCTTATCGCCATTTTCGGAATAAGTTTCGAACTTCCTCTGCTCATTGTGACTCTCAACATTATGGGAGTTGTCAGCTATGAACAGCTTAAGAAATGGCGTCGCGTTGCTATTCTGGCATTATTCTGTTTTGCGGCCTTCGTCACCCCTGGTGGCGACCCTATTTCTATGACGGCTTTGGCTCTGACACTAACAGTGCTGCAGGAAATAGCGATTCAGATCTGTCGTGTGCATGACAAACGTAAGAAAAAAGAACGTCCGGATTGGCTCGCAACTGATGACGCTGCTGCATCCCCGTTGGAGAGTCCAGATGCAATAACTTCTGATGGAGCTACTACTGAGGGGGAGGAGGTGACGCCTTCACCGCTTGCTGCTCCGACCTCTCTACCAGATAATCAACCGCTTTTATCGACCGATATACAGACCTCCGAATGGACCGACATCGATGTAGATGACGAGGAACCTTCAGATAATGGATCCAATAACGCTTCACACTAGACAAGAAATTCTTGACGCTTTTATGGCGCGTCGTCCCTTTACCCTCGACGAATTTCAGCAGCGCGCAATTGGGCACATTGCGGAGGGACGCAATGTTATTGTCAGTGCCCCTACGGGTGCTGGGAAAACAGTTATTGCTGAAGCGGCAGCAGTTCTTGCCTTACACCAAGCGGATAAACTTTTTTACACGACTCCCATCAAAGCATTATCGAATCAAAAGTATCGTGACTTCTGTGCACGATGGGGGAAAGATAATGTTGGACTTCTTACCGGAGATCAGTCCATCAATGGTGATGCTCCCGTTGTCGTCGTGACAACTGAAGTTCTCCGCAACATGCTCTATGCGGAAAGTCCCACTCTTCATAAGCTTCGTTACGTTGTTATGGATGAAGTGCATTACCTGTCGGATGCTTTCCGTGGTGCAGTTTGGGAAGAAGTCATTCTTTCTCTCCCCAACACTGTTCAGCTTATTGCGCTTTCTGCCACTATTGGCAATACCACAGAGTTTGCGAATTGGATTTCTGCAGTAGTGGGGCCAACAAGTGTTGTTACTACAGACTTCCGTCCAGTTCCACTGACAGCAAATGTGCTGGTGAACTCCACTATTTATCCATTGCTGAACAAAAGTGGAAATGATGTTTCTCGCCATCTGCACAATCGTGTCGATCGGATACTTCATACTCCGTCACATCACGAACGCTTCCCTAATCGTGTGCGGATTGTAGAGACGCTAGAACGTGAAAACTTACTTCCGGCCATCGACTTTATTTTCTCTCGTACAGGGTGCGATTCAGCTTTATCGCAATGTGCGCGTTCTCGTCTTACTCTCACGACCAAAAAGGAACGTCAGCATATCTTCCAGTACGTAGATGAACACTGCCGACTTCTTTCAGAGGCCGATAGGCAAACTCTGCACTATACACAGTGGCGCTCCAGCTTAGGACGTGGCTTTGCTACCCATCATGCGGGCATGCTGCCACTATTTAAGCAGGTTGTTGAAGAACTCTTCAGTAGGGGACTTATCAAAGTAGTTTTTGCAACATCAACTCTATCGTTAGGCATTAATATGCCAGCACGTGCTGTTGTTCTTGAAAAACTTACTAAATTCAATGGTGTTAGCCATGAAGAACTTACCAGCAGCCAATTTGCTCAGCTTATTGGTCGTGCTGGAAGACGCGGCATTGACTCCACCGGGCACGCCATTGTTTATTACACCCCGGATGTTGATCTAGACAATCTAGCAGCGCTTTATCGAGCTGAACCGTCTCCACTTCAATCTAGCTTTAAAGTGGGTTACAACATGGTTGTTAATCTACTTGCACACCATAGCTACGATGAAGCGCTTGTTCTCCTCCGTCAATCGTTTGGACAGTACCAAAATGATGCGGCAGTTGTTCTTGCACAGCGCGAGCTTAACCAAGTGGAAAAAGAACTTCATGATATAGAGTCCACTATTTCTCCACAAATGCTGGACTATCTCACTCTTATTACTCAACTTAATAATGAGACAAAGGCGTGGGAGAAAAGAAAAAATAAGGAATATCCGCGTCCCACAAAAGGTGCATTAGCAAAATTACGTCGCGGTGATGTTATCTGTCTTAGTATCCGTAAAAAACCTATTCTTGCGGTAGTTCTTGAACGACCACGCAAGAATAAAATTCTCGTAGCGACGTCGAACTGGGTTGGAACTGCTCATCTTTCTACTATTCGCCATAATGGAGAAGCACTGGGGCACTTCCACTTAGAGAAAAGGGGAGCTCCTGATAACGCGCATACAGTAAAACTGGCACGCCGCGAACTCACTCACAGTAATATACGTATTCCTAAGGATGCTCGACACGAGAAGAATATACGGCCACCTGCACATCTCCAGCAGCTACGTCGGGAATTACGACACCACCCGCTACATGGGCACCTTAACCATGCTGAAATTACTGCTCTTAACCGTGAGAGGGCACATCTCCTCAATCGACAGGAAAACCTTCAGCACCGTATCGAGCATGATGCGGGAACCCTAGCAACAGATTTTACCCATGTGTGCGACGTTCTCCAGTCAGCTGGTTATCTTACATCCACGTATGAATTAACTTCTGCAGGAACTCTTTTACGGTCAATATACTGTGAAACAGATCTTATTTGTGCCGAAGCTATTCGTGAACATGCGTGGGATGGCCTTACTCCTGCGGAGTTGGCCGCTGTTGCGTCAGCAATTACTGGAGAATCTCGGAAAGATACTGACCATTACTGGCCCCCTGCGCAAACAGAGGTATTGGCGGATACATATACGGATACTCAGCGAATTGCACGCGATATCCATCACTTAGAAAATGATCACGAGTTACTACTTTCTCGGCCTCTCTATGGTGGACTGACAACAGCAGTTTTCCAATGGGCTAATGGCGCTACCTTGGAAGAATGTCTTACCCTCGCAAAAATGTTTGGTTTAAGTATTACTCCGGGGGATTTTGTCCGTCATATCCGGCAAATCATTGATCTTCTTTCACAGTTCATAAAATTAAATACCGACGAGTATCAACACCTCGTAGACTGTTCTTACCAAGCAAAAAATGCCATACAGCGCGGCATTGTGGCGGAATCGCTGTAAAGGAAAGGTGTTCTTGTGAAATCTCTGCAGCCTGCAGAAGGCGGAATTCTCGTATTAGGAGGACGCTCTGAAATTGGCATTGCGCTAGCAAGCCGTCTGTGTAACGGCCGACCGGTCGTTCTTGCACAACGTCCTTCCAATAAGGATGTCGGTGCAGTTGAGGCACTTTTACGAGGAGGAGCACAGCAGGTTTATACCCTCCAATGGGATGCCCTCAACAATGATGACCTCGTTTCTATTTACGAGAACGCTGAAAAGACCTGCGGAATACCTATCAGTACGGTCATCGTGGCTTTCGGCATACTTGGTGATCAGCAGAAAGCTGAGCATGATCCTGCAGAAGTCTTCCGCATCGCTCACACTGACTACACCGCTCAAGTTGTTACTATTACTGCTGCAATTGAGTATCTCCGCAAGCACACTCATGGTCTCCTCGTGGCATTTTCATCAATTGCAGGATGGCGAGTACGTCGTGGAAATTACGTGTATGGTTCTGCTAAAGCCGGCCTGGATGGTTTCCTTTCCGGGCTTATCGATGCCACTCACAAGGAAAAGGTTAATGTCGTCATGGCGCGTCCTGGATTCGTCATTGGCCGTATGACAGCAGGTATGGAGCCTGCCATTATGGCGTCAACAGCAGAAAAGGTTGCAGCCAGCGTTTACCAGGCAATTTGTTCAGGTAAGCATCGGGTATGGGTGCCTAATAGATTGCGCTTACTAGCCAGTATTATGCCTTTTGTACCTAATTCACTATGGCGGAGAATGCCTCGGTAATAAGGTATTACCGAGCTTTTGGTAGTAGGGAAGAGCGCGGTAGCGTATTGTCCTCAATTATGGTGCACTTTTCTTTCCCATTGGATTCTTGTACACACTTTTGTGCTTGAGCTTTCTCTCTTTTCTGCAGACTATTGTCAATCCACTTATTCATCCATTTAAATGTGGGTGGCGTGAAAATATAGTCAAGACGAGATCCCTTAATCATAAAACGAATAAAAAGTGCGCAACCCGTAACAAAGACAAGTCCAATTATTGGTGACCAGAATTTCATCGAACTGAGAACACCTTGTGGGTGAATGAAGAGTTCCCACTCCTTCCACGTTCGCATATCTGTACCAGTGTTGGTGTCAATGTGAGGGAAGATATCTTTGTAAAAAATCCATACCAATATTTCGTTAAGAAGATATATTTCCAAGGTGTGGCGGCCAAGGTAGGAAAGTAGCTTACCTATATGCGTGCCATCAAAAGCTACTGCTACAGCGACTCCCGCGATAAGCCCGTAACCGATAAGGAAAATATTGGCACATGCACTGGCAAACTCGTTAGTAATGTGCTGATAGCCTCTTTCCATTACAAAGAGGAGAACGACTAAAAGAACTGCCCAGTACCAACGAATTCGGGATGCAAATCGAAGTACTAGCTGCCGTCCGTAGAGGCCAATGCAATAAGAAGAGAAGTACATTGCAAGACGCTTCCACGACCATAATGGTCCGGCTTGTACGCTTGTACCTCCGATAAATGACGCTACCAGTGTTAATAGTATTGAAGCTATGAGCATGTAGCGGCCACGAACTTTTCTACATACCCAGATAAGGAAGGTAAAGACGAGGAGGGCCATGAGGAACCAAATACCATTCTCAGGGAAGATGATTCCGCGTCCCCATTCCTCCCAGAAACCGTCGAGAGAAGTACCTCTGACAAAATGTGAGGAGATGAGGACAACTGCACCCCATATAACGAAGGGGACTCCCCACAGCCATGTACGCTTGACGAATAACTCCGCAAAAGTAAAGCGGCGGATTTTAGCAGCGAATAAACCTGACACCATGAAAAAGAGCGGCATCCGCAAATGCACGAGATAGGAAGAAATCTGGTACCACTGACCTGGAGAACTTCCCGCATCTATGCCACATGTGGATAGGTGGAGGAACACGACCGTAAGGATTGAAATACCTTTTGCAATATCAACCCATACGATACGTGGTTTGACAGGCTTATCTTCCACTACATCTCCTCATCGTAACGGCACAGCCATATACGTTTGGAGCTGGCCGCCTGTCATCACTGTACGTATGCAGCAAGAAGCAATACCTAGTACAGCGCATCTGTCACTATTCTCTAATGGGTATTCTTACGAGTAGTGACACTGTATCATTCTTATCCACAGCCTACTGCACTGGCATCAATAATGAGACTTCGTCTTATAGACTCCTGATACCATGAGAGAGTTCCTGAGAGAGTTATCGTCACGGTAAGAAGGTTCTTGTGCGCGCCTCAGTGCTCCCCCTATCCGATGGTGGCGAATCATCATCTCACTGCTCTAACCACAGCTCTAGCCACAACTACTCTCGCCATAGTCTTAGCCACGGTCCTTCTTCTCATTCTCAAAATACCGATAAAGTGCGGACTATCAGCAGGCTTATCGTACTGTTATTCATCATTCCGGTTGTGGGTGGTACTTTAACGTACTACAGCTTTGCACCGCATAGTTTATGGCCACTAGAACTTATCGGTATCGCAGTTCTCCTAGCTGATATTGCTCTTATTGTAGAAAAGCTTTCGTCGCATCCGTACTGGTATGCCGCTATTGCTGGTTTTGTGTGGGCAATGACACTCTACATCCCTCTTTTCCAGTGGATTAAGACTTTCGTCGGAAATCTGCCGTGGATTATTCTTTGTCTTGTCCTTTCGTTATTTTCAGTACTGGTCACAATACCTATCGCCCATTTCATACGACTGTGGGGAGTAATCTGTCTAAAAAGTGCCTTAGCCGCTGCGTTATGGTGGACTGTTGTTGAAGTAGCACGAGCGCATTTCCCTTTTGGGGGATTTCCATGGGGAAGTCCTGCCTATGCCCAGACAACAGGCCCTCTCATGTCTGCCGCGCTATGGGGATCCACAGCAGGTACTAATTTCCTTATAGTGGTATGGTCTTACACCCTCTTCGTCTTGGTATGGGCTGTACTATGTGGGGTTTCGTATAGGCGTGAACATCACAGAATAGGGGAGGGGCTTCCGTCTACCAGACACTTTACGTCCTTCCATTTGAGATACGCATGTATTACATGCTGTGCGCTAGTTCTTATGGGAACTATAGGTACTGCTGGGTCTTTCACGTACGATCAGTATGAGCGAGCTCACGCGGAGTCGTTGGGGGAGCGCCGCATCGCTTTTATCCAAGGGAACGTTTCTACGTCCGGTCTCAGCTTCAATACTGTTCGTATGGAAGTACTGCACAATCATGTTCAAGCAACGTTTAAGCTTGCCGATGAAGTAAAAAGAGGACTTCAGCCACAACCGGATATTGTTGTGTGGCCTGAAAACTCGGCTGATATTGATCCGATTGGTAATCCTGACGCCAATTTTCTTATTACTCGCGCTGCTCAGGCTATTCATGCACCTATTTTGGTGGGGTCAGTATTAGGACGTGAGTCGCATAGCCCTCAACTTAATGCCATATTATTGTGGACCGGCAAGGGGTACCAGGGAATACGACATGTCAAACGCCATATTCAACCATTTGGAGAATATCTCCCACTACGTCGTTTAGTGGAAAAAATATCTCCTTATGCCATGTGGGCAGGTAATTTTCAGCCGGGCAATGACGATGGTGTTATTCCTGTTGATGGAACTCGTGCAGGTGTTGCTACCTGTTTTGAAATTATCTTTGATGATAGTGGCCGGCAGGCTGTTCACCATGCTGCTAACTGGTTAGCAGTACCAACGAATAATGCTACGTTCGGTTTTTCCAATGAGACATACCAGCAACTTGCTATCAGCCAATTTCGTGCACGCGAATTACACCGGTGGGTTGTTGTAGCATCCACTTCTGGCGCAAGTGCGTTTATTTCCCCAGATGGCACTATCTGGGACGAGACACCTCTCTATGAACAGCATTACGCAGTGCGCTCTATATCTCTTTATGGAATACGAACTGCTGCAACTTATCTTCAGCCATGGTTGGATAGAATTTTCTGTACTCTGGGAATTCTCGTGTGCATTGGATCGATTATCTCCTGGAAAAAGCGTAAAATCCCTCTCTAGCTGTACTATTTCAAACACACCTTACGGTTTCTAACCATGAGAGTGCGTATATAAGGAAAAACATGTCTGCAAAAACTTTGAAGCCGAGTGCGCATACACTCGTCATCATCCCTACCTATAATGAGAAAGAAAATTTACCGCTCATTGTAGATCGTGTCCGCACTACACAACCCGATGTCCATATTCTTATCGTGGATGACAACAGTCCCGATGGTACTGGCGACCTCGCTGATAAGTTTGCAGCCGACAGTGACAAAATTTTTGTTATGCACCGCGAAGGCAAAGGGGGACTGGGCGGCGCCTACATCGCTGGTTTCCACTGGGGTCTAGACCATGGTTACACCGTTCTGTGTGAAATGGATGCAGACGGTTCCCATGCTCCCGAACAGCTCTGCAGACTTCTCGACAAAATTGATGAAGGCGCAGATATGGTTCTTGGTTCCCGCTATATTCCTGGCGGTACTGTTGTTAACTGGCCTAAGAAGCGCGAAATTCTCTCTCGTGGTGGAAATATCTATACACGCATTGTGCTCGGTGTAAAACTGAATGACATCACCGGCGGGTACCGTGCATATCGTCGAGAAGTACTCGAAACTATTGATCTTGATGCTGTCGGTTCAGTGGGCTACTGCTTCCAGATTGATCTAGCTTGGCGTGCTATTCAAGCTGGCTTCACTGTAGTAGAAGTTCCTATTACGTTCACTGAGCGCGAGATCGGTGAATCCAAAATGAGCGGAAATATCATTACTGAAGCCTTCGGTCGTGTTTTCCTGTGGGGAATGAAATCTCGTTTTGAAAAGCTTCGTAAGCTTCTTAACCTCGATAAATAGCATCTAAATTCAATGAAGACCCCCGCATAAGCGGGGGTCTTCATTACTTATATGCTAAGAATTAGCAACTCTAAGAGTTGCTGCTAGGGAGACGACGGCGACGCTTCTTAAGAACTTCGAGACGTTCTTGAAGAAGTTCCTGTAGTTCCTCTTCACTGCGTCGTTCAAGGAGCATATCCCAGTGGGTGCGAGGAGGTTTTACTTGCTTGTCTTTTTCTTCTTTGCCATCGACTCGGGTTCCCTCCATCCCATTCTTGCATATCCATGTTTGTGGAATTTCCGCATCGTGGGAAAATGGAACGACGAATTCTTCACCGTTACTGCAGCGGTATGTAATCATCTGCCGAGGTGCTAAATCATGGTTACGATCAGTTTCGTAACTAACGGCGCCAAGCCGACTACCTCGTAATACACGATCAGCCATGAATCCTCATTTCTACCATCACCGAATAAATGTGATTTATTTTAATAAAGTACACCACACCATATAGTTACTTATCAGTCTACCGATTTATGTAAAAAGATACGAAGGGGAGCTAACCAATGTCACAGTACACGAATAAGCACGAGGATGCTCATTGTGCATGGTGTGGTCGTGACATTTCCACAAACAATCGCGGACGTAAACGAAAATACTGCTCACAATCATGTCGTCAACGAACCTATGAAGCACGACATAATCTTATACAACAAGGTCTGTCTCCAGATTGCGTTGTTTTAACACAATCCGACACCGACGCCATTATTGACAGAATTTTCCAGGCTCGTTGTGCAGCTGAAGATCTTCTTACCGCAATTTCAGAGGGAGCAACATCAGAAGAACTTCAGGAGATCGCTACTGAAGTAGTGGCCTTGAGTCGTGAAGCTGAGCGTATCCGTTAATTAGCAGGAATAGTGTTCATACCCTTTGTCTGATCACGACCGGAAAGCCGTACTAATTTTGTCACTGTGACGAAATTAGTACGTGCAGCTCTATATTCTTCATGACCAACAGAAGTGCAGGTAACTACACATACAGGCAGATGTCATGGCAATTACAAACAGCACATGGCATCAATTTATTATTGTGCTAACTATTTAATATGCACACTGTAGTCACACATATGAATACAACTGCGAGTAGTAGGTCCTTTACTTTTTAATCAGTACATATATCCCTACATTTATTCCTACGTCATCACTAACAGTAATTATCCGATAATCTACATTATGTCATTTTAACTGTTAGGAGTTACACTCTCGTACTGTTCATACTGTCTTCGGACTACTACCCTCTACTACCGATTCACCGCTGAATCTGTCTAACTATCGTTTAGTAAAAACTAACCGCTGATACTCAAGTGCACCCGTCCGCACAGCTGCTCGCGAAATAGCTAAAGCAGTACGCCAAAGGCGACGGTACACAGCGTCGTAACCTAACGCTCCAGCCTCAGCTACATGTGCACGAAAACTCTCATCCCATAGTTCCAACGAACGAATATAGTGATGTCCACAATGCGTGGCTTGAGTTAACTGAGCTCCTACCGCCTCTAGCGCAGCAACACACTCACTGCGGGAACGAAGTTGGCTATCTGCATCAATATATGACCACCACCACGATAGCGGCATCTCCTGCCGAGTATGACCCCGCCAAGGACGTTCCACGACAATACGACCTCGTGGAGCAACATCATCAGCAACCAGCTGAGGTAGTACGTCGTAAATATTGTCATGCGGCAACGAGGACACTGATATAAGAACGTCATATACCCCCGTATTACGGTATAACCACGGGATAAGGCGAATTCTCCCCCGTTTTGCTTCGTTAGCGCGCTCCGTAAGAATTTTCTCCACTTGAGGATTCTCACACAGTACTGTTACATCACAGCCGAATGATGCTGCTTCTAAAGCCGCTTCTCCCCACTCCGCTCCTACAAAAAGAACATTATCGCGCCGTCTCAGACCCGCATCCATGAGCATTCGAGCAACTCGTCGACGCTGCGCCCCAAAAAGATCTTTTCGAAGCGGCAAAGGTGACGGATCATCGAGATAGATCTCCGCTACTCCTTTTTCCACTACCGTGGAACGTGGACCGTTAATAAAATCGGCTGCTCCAATATTGAAAGTGTCATCGAGGCATGTTGAGAAAAATTCAAAAGTACGCTTACGTGGAGCAGAAACCAAAGGTTTACGACGTTCTGCTCTCTCTTTGCGGGGAAGAGCTCCCTTCAAAGACATGGCGTCCACCCACAGGTATGAGGGGTCTTGTGCATCCCACTCCCCTGCCATGAAACTTTCTGCTAGACCAAGCCAACCATTGTCCATAAAACGCTCGTCTACTGCAGCTTCATCGTAAAGTTTGACAGTACGAGCAGAGTCAGAATCCTCGAGAGGCAATCTCCCCGGTACTAGTTCCGGACACTCTCCTTCTACAGTGAGCCATGTAAACTGAGGCAACTGTTCTCGAAGATGGTATTTACGTATACGAAAATGCGAATGTGTAGGAGGCGCCAAACGTGGCCACGCTGAAAGATCTAATAACGTCATCGCTGTTCACGCCACCTTTTATCGAGAAACTACAGACGCACGTATCCACATTGCTAACGAAGCTTATGCCACGCCTAAATTACTACCTATCCGGCAATGAATCTAAAGAAAGATTAGCAAGATGTAGTTTTCCCTGAGCAGCTTGTTTGCCATCGTCACGAACAATATCAACAATCCAAATTTGCTGAGTCCGTCCGCGATGTAAAGGTGTCGCTGTTGCAGTTAAACGTCCTTCCGTTACCGGACGCAGAAAATCTGTATCATTAGACGAACCGACTGCTAGTTTCCGTCCACCAAGCCACCACCATGCAGCTAGAGACCCCACATCTTCAACGAGAGACGCATAAATACCGCCATGCACAATTCCCATAGGCTGGCAGAACTGAGGCCCTACATCCAGATGAGCTACTACTCTATCGGGTGAAATCTCATCATAGACAATGCCAAGTGTGCGAGAAAAGCCTTCACATTCGAGAACTTTTCGAGCTTCATCCAATTCTCTTTTATTAAGGGTGCGCCCTATATACGGGGCGTAAAGCTTTATAAGATCTCGCACCAGTAGCTCCTTGTATCACAGTGATAGCTAGAGTCTACTCACCCTTCGTTTAAGAGGCAGACCGAGGCGTTCACAACTCTCGTAGATACAGTGCATTCGTCGCTCTACTTGCTCTTGTTTTCTGGGATAGCGATGCATAGCAAGTTTGGCATAACCGTTGATAAGACCATGCAAAGGCCCCCAACATATCGATTCAGAAAGACCGCTAAGACGGCTTATCTCCTCCATAATGGGGATGAGACTTTCCTGCGCCTGTACCATTGTCCAATCAGCCATATCCTCTTCAGTCGGTATAACGAGATATGACTGCAACTGCGTAACATACGGATCATCCTTTAACACACGGACGCGGGCACGCACAGCGCCATATCGATCAAAACCACCAAGCACATGTGTACGAAGCAGAATATTTCCCGGACATACTTCCCATACACGGCCACTGAGCATGTAACTTGTTACTACTCCACCTAGGACGAGGTGGATCATGCGGCTACATACGTCCTCAATAGCCTGGTTCTTATTCGAACTCGAGTCGACAACTGAGTGGTAATAGTCTTCTAGGTACTTGTTCTTGATCACATCTGTAATGGTTATCCACCGACGATGAGGACATTCTTCAATATCTGCTACGGAATACAAATGTGGCTCCTCTTCGCATAGACTTCCGCCCATGTCCGCAATTTCACGGAGTACTTCTTTAGCGTAAAAATCGAGCATTTACTGAAAACTTTCTCTTTCATTGAAGATGCCCTGCATTTGAAAAGGAATTGTTCTACAACTGCGGCCTTTTATCAAAATACTAAGAAATATTGAGCCATAATAAAGCGACCTGAGACGAGTCTGAGGGCTAGAACACACGCATTTAAGTATAATAAAAAACATACGAATTAGGAGGGAAAACCAGCACAGTTATGGGAATCGCTACACAAATACTGTCATTAATTGGGTTTGTGGCAATTACTAACATAACGGCAATTTTTGTTGCCGCGGAATTCTCTCTGACGGCTCTCGAGAAGTCTGCGATTGATAGAGAAGCGGCTACTGGCAGTAAGCGTGGACAGAAGCTGAAACATGCGCATGAACATCTCTCTTTTGCGCTTTCCGGATGCCAAGTAGGTATTACCCTTACCACACTTATTACCGGTTATCTCGCCGAACCAGTATTGGCGCAATTTTTACGACCCCTACTGCACAAGATTCCCCAGTTATCCGATTCTTCTGTCGATAAAATTTCCCTCGCACTCGCTCTTATTATCGCGACGATACTTTCTATGACATACGGGGAGCTTGTTCCCAAAAACTGGGCAATTAGTGAATCAATGCGAATCGCTAAAGCGTCAGCACCCTTTCTTATGGGTTTTTCAGCATTCTTTCGGCCTCTCATTAACAGTCTCAATAGTTCCGCTAATGCGATTGTTCGCCATCTAGGGGCTCAACCCGTTGATGAACTCGCCTCTGCACGATCACCGCAGGAGTTAGACAGAATAGTCCAAGAATCGGCTCTAGATGGCCATCTCCCGGCTCATACTGCGCAAGTTGTGCAAAGATCCCTTCAATTCGGGAATCTCTCCGCAGAAGACATTATGACGCCTAGATCGCGTATCGAGACCATCTCGGCGGATGCAGTAGCACGTGAGCTTCTTGAACGAGCGGAAGAAACTGGTATATCACGTTTCCCCGTAGTATCTGGAGATCTTGACAGCACTCTGGGAATTGTCCATGTAAAAGACGCTTTTCCAGTACCACTAGATAAACTTTCTACGGTCACTATGCGTGACCTTATGAAACCTCTCCCCCGCCTCCCTGACAGTCTTGATGCCGATACGGTGCTAACAACTATCCGTGCGAGCGGCCAACAATCTGCACTCGTTATTGATGAATACGGAGGTGCAGCAGGTCTCATCACCGTGGAAGACATTATTGAGGAAATCCTCGGCGACGTACGAGATGAACACGATGCCAGTATGCTAGATGTTCTTAAACGCGGTAGTAGTTGGGACTGCTCTGGTCAGCTTCGTCGAGATGAAGTGGTCTCTGCCACAACATATCTCTTCCCAGATAATCAGTCATTTGATACTCTTGGTGGACTCATCATGTGGAAGTTGGGACGCATTCCGGAAGAAGGCGATGAATTAGATCTTCCTTGCGAAACACAAATGTTGGAGGACTCACCCGATATACAGTGGCACTGCCGCATAACACATATGGATGGTCGACGTATAGATCGAGTTCTTCTTACCCCGCGACACCCTGTTTCTTCTTCCTCTAGTGAGGAAAAGCAATGAGTATATTGCCGGCTATTCTTTTACTGATTCTTCTTCTTATTATCAATGCGTATTTCGTAACCACAGAGTTTGCCTTAGTGTCTTCTCGACATGATCGTTTAGAGGCAATGGCTGCTGCTGGGCATACACGTGCCTATAAAGTCATTGACGCTTCAGAACATCTTTCAATGATGCTCGCTACCTGTCAGCTCGGTATCACTATCGCGTCAGTTCTCATTGGTAAGATCGCAGAGCCAGCTATTACTCGACTTATCGAAAAACCTTTTAGTCTCATCGGCGTTTCCGGCTTCGGCTTGCATACCGCTGCGTTCATTATCGCCCTCGTTATTGTTTCCTACCTGCATATTTTGTTTGGAGAAATGGTTCCCAAGAATTTCACTATTTCTTCTCCCGAAAAAACTGCTCTTATTGTTGTCCCTCCTATGCGGGTATTAATGCTGGCATCGAAACCCCTTATTCGTTTCTTTAACGCTTTAGCAAACGGCAGTCTTCGACTACTACACGTTCAGCCAAAAAATGAATTAGAGCGCAAAGTTACTTCTACACAGCTCAAAGCAATGATTAACGAATCCAGTGGAGAAGGTTTAATTGATGACGAGGAAACGCATCGTCTTGACCGTGCTTTAGAAGCATCCGATCAACCAGTACGCTCAATCATGATACCGGTGGATCGTATGCGTACTATTGAACTTCACGAGGGCCAGATAACACTAGATGCCTTACAAAAACTCGTCCAGGAAACTGGTTACTCACGTTATCCCGTGCGGAATGCCACTGGGCATTATTTAGGATTTCTGCACATTAAAGACGTTCTTAGCTACCTCTATTCCGAAGACTTAAGAGGAAAACCTATTCCCGCAAATCTTATTCGCCCACTCATTACTTTTCCGGCAGATTCAACTATTGATTCTGTCTCTGCTCGTATGCGTCGCCTACATTCTCATTTAGCATTAGTGACAGACCCCGAAACGGATAAAATTATTGGTTTCGTGGCACTAGAAGACCTTATGGAAGAATTCGTAGGTACCGTTCGCGATTCCACTCATAAGATTCCGGAGTAAGTTCATTGACATGGCTATCGAGAGTTCTCACCATCGATCAGGTAACCGGCCACATAAGTTACTCGCCGGCTGGATAATTACAGCCATAGTTGTCTTACTTGTAGTTATTGGCAGTGCCGTAGGCTGGACGGTTGCTCATAAAAACATCGATAATAATCGTAATCTCGATGCTGTTCAGGATTGTTCAGCAGGATATCTCAACATTGATATATGGGCTCCTGCTGGTATACAAGATTCTCTTACGGAACTTATTACTGCATATCAATCATCACTACCGTCTAATGGCGGTTTATGCTCATCTTTCTCACTATCTACGCAGTCCTCGTCTGAAGCTGCAAAGGAACTTAAGAACCAGAAACCTTATATTCCTGGAGTATGGATAGGTTCCCTATCCGATATGAAGAAAGTAGAAAAGGTTCATCCTTCACTGGTGGTAACCAAACCTAAAAAGTTGCAGGGAACATCCTTTTATTCCATCAGTTTGGATCTCTCTCAAAATGATCCCACGAACCTAGACGACACTACTGCCGAACATACTTCTGAGGCGACACAAGCATCTGTAGACGTGAATGCATATATTCAGCAGCATGAATTACAGTTCACCGAAAGTACCTCTTCGAAAAAAGCGAATACTCTTTTAAAACCATCTCCAGCTAAAAGGTAATACGACAGTCTAGAGAAGCGGCAACGCAAAATCATTAGCGAGTAAATAAACGGGGATTCTTTTGTTACTAAGAGAATCCCCATTTTAAGTGTTAGTACTGTTTACATTATCCGATACGACGTTCACGTCGACGTCTCATATCCGCTAGTTCATCAACTAGAGGGACTTCAGTAACAGAAGAATTATCAATATGCTCGGCAGGGAAATGCGTGATCGAGCCAGTGAGCTCTTTCATAGTGCCCGATACAGCAATACCGAATACTCCTTGGCCTCCTTGGATGAGGTCAAACATTTCTTCCGGAGAAGTGCACTCATAAACTGATGATCCATCAGACACAAGCGTAATGTTAGATAGTTCAGAAACACCGCGGTCACGTAAATGGTCAACCGCAATACGAATATTTTGTAGAGAAATTCCGGTGTCAAGCAGACGCTTCACAATTTTTAGCGTAAGAATGTCTTTAAAAGAATAAAGACGCTGGGAACCAGATCCTTTGGCTCCTCGAATGGACGGTTTTACAAGGCCTGTGCGTGCCCAGTAATCAAGCTGACGATATGTGATACCAGCAATCTGGCAGGCTGTAGGACCTCGATAGCCTGTCTGGTCATCTGGAATAGAACGGTCGGGGAATAGTCCCGGTTGTTCGCTATGTTTGTCGCCGTGAGAACTGACGTTATCCATTATTCCACCTTGCACATGTCACATCGCTAGACCACCAGTGCTAATAGTAGCTCAACGCAGTAACACAAAGTTACTTATGGTAACTAAATTACTAATGTTACTAATGTGACTTCTTTTACCCTACGTGAACAAAGAATATTTGCTAGGAAATCCCAGAGCAACTGGACACGCCCAAAGGTTCAAGTATTACTTGAGACTTTTATTCCTCATCGTCCGGACCATCGAGAAAATCATCCATCGACAAATGCTCAAGCATTTCTCGAAACTTATCAATCTCGACATTGTATTCTTCCGGTAATTCATCTGAATAATTGCCAGTACCTACCTGTTGGGAAGGCATTTTACCGTTATGCGGATCGGGTACTCCGAACTCGTTTAGAACAGACTCTTCAACGGTGATCTCGCAACCACACGTCGCAGCAAGAATGAGAGCATCAGAGGGACGGCTATCAACCGTCTTGGAATTATCAAGCACAATTTCTGCCCAAAAAATTCCGTCTCTCTGCGCCGTAATACATACAGACTGCACTTCCGCACCAGCAGCTTGAATAGCTCTCCACAGCGTAGTGTGCGTAAATGGGCGAGGAATCTCAGTTTTGGTCATAGCAAAGGTAAGCAGAGCCGCCTCCTGCTCCCCTATCCACATTCCAAGTACCCGGTCTCCTACACATTCGTGCAGTATAACGATCGGATCATCTTCAGGAGTATCAGATTGTATACCTACAATACGAACAGGAATTCTCATTAGTAATCCAAAACATCGCGGAGACGCTGTTTAAGAAGTCCAGCAGTCAAATCGCTCACATCATTGGCGAGCTCTCTAGTTCTTTCAACACTACATTTTTTATCATCAGCAGATTGTAACGCTCTACTGGCACCAGATGCTTGACGGATAAGATTCGCCATACGATCAATCGAAGTACGAAATGTACGTAAGTGTCTTATATCGATACCAGCATCGCATAACGCCTTGCATACCTTCACAATGGTGATATCGTCTTCAACGTAAAATCCGGCACCAGTCACACGTAAGAGATCCGCATCAATAAGAGTATCTAAAAATTCCGGGTCAATACCTGTTTTTAGACACAACGTCCGCTCAGTAAGTCGAACCTGGCTAACACAAGAAAAATTCTCTTTCTGCTCAGACGGTACAGGCTGCACCGTATTAGATTGACGCTGTAGTTCCTCTAAAGTCACTTCACCTGCGTCAACTCGCTCTAACTGCTCTCCAATAACTTTGTTAGGAAGAAAACGATCCCTTTGAGCACTAAGAATAAAACGCAATCGCTCTATATCGTCACGTGTATATCGTCTATAGCCAGACGCTGTTCGCGCAGGACAAATTAGACCCGTGGCTTCAAGAAAACGAACTTTAGAAAGAGAAATATCATCGAATTCTTGTGCAAGAAGATCAACGACAGCGCCGATGGACATAGTTGCACTAGAAGATCTCAGTGGCAAAGCCGACATTTATGCACTCCGGCGTGGACCAGTAAGAAATACTAACCGGAATTTGCCAATCTGAACTTCATCCCCATTATTAAGGACAACAGAATCAGTGGGTTCACGGTTCACATACGTTCCGTTCAAACTGCCCACATCGGAGACGCTGAAAGTATCACCATTACGTCGAAATTCTGCATGTCGACGCGATACTGTCACATCATCAAGAAAAATATCTGATTCAGGGTGACGCCCAGCAGTGACAACATCCCGATCAAGAAGGAATCGAGAACCAGCATTAGGTCCTCGTTTGACAACGAGTAATGCTGAATTTTCTGGGAGGCCCTCAACTGAGGTAGCTTTTGCCACCACAGGCTCAGTTGCGGCTAAATCACTTTCCTTCAGTAATTTAGCCCGGAAAACAGAAGTGGTCTCTGTACTTGGTTCCTGGAATGGGTAACCGACAGGATTCTCGCTCACTAGTCTTCCTTTCCATGGCACACAGAGTAAACATGTGTGAAACACTCAATTCCAGGTTCAAGGATACTCTGCAAAGACAGCTTCGGCATCCTCTTTATGATTCTAAATCGCAATGAGATTAACGATTCTCTAGTTAAGAATATTTTTATTTTTTCTCCATTGAGCTTTCTCTTCCGGAGTCAATACTGGAACTTTTTTAGCCAGTAAATATCCCCGATATATATAAAGCAGCCCTGTCCATACATAGAGAACAAACGCCCAAATGAATACTGCCCACCCAAGTGGTATTGCCCATTTACAACCTGAATAAGGAAGGTTAGCAAAAATTATCGTGGGGAAAGCAACCATGAGACTTGCTGTCGCAACTTTTCCTAGATAAATCACTGACATACGAAGGCCACGATTTTGGTAGATAAAAAATATTCCCGCGAGAATAACATCGCGACAGATAAGAACAATAACCATCCACCACGGAACAAAGTGCACAACTGCCATTGAAATTGGTACAGCAATTGTCATTAACCGATCTGCGGCGGGGTCAAGATATGCTCCTATCTTGGACTCAATATGCCAATAACGGGCAATCTTCCCATCCGCCCAATCACTGATGCCGATAATCATAAGAAGAACGAAAGCAGCTACATAGTTGTGTTTCCTCACCAATAACCAGATAAAAACAGGGACTAGGCACAATCGTAAGAAACTAATGAAATTAGGAACAGTGAATATACCCAATGATGAAGATGTCTTTGCTGCAGCGCTATCTTCAGATGTTCTCTTATGCGCAACATATTCAGTATTCTGTCTGGAACCCTCATTATGTTTATGTGCAGCTGTCACAGCAGACATCTTCCTGTTTCTCTTCTTAACAATAGACTTCCAATGGGCGGTGTATGACGCACGTAAGCACCATACACCGCCCATTATCAATGATAGGAAGTTACTCCCCTATTATTCAGATGACACCCATATCAATCATGGAATCTGCAACCTTAACAAAGCCGGCAATATTAGCGCCAACCATGTAGTTACCGGGGAATCCAAACTCCTCTGCAGTGGCAACTGCAGTATCGTGGATGCCTACCATAATCGAGTGCAAACGCTCGTCAGCCTGTTCAAATGACCAGTGGCTGCGGGAAGCATTCTGCTCCATCTCCAGACCTGAAGTGGCTACGCCGCCGGCATTGGAGGCTTTACCAGGAGCGTAATGAATACCAGCCTGGCTGAAGGTCTCGATAGCTTCAGGTGAGCAGGGCATATTTGCTCCTTCCGCCACAAACTTTGTGCCATTCTTCACAAGTGTGGCAGCAGCATCGCCGTCAAGCTCATTCTGAGTAGCGCACGGTAGTGCTACATCGCACTTAACATCCCAGATAGAACCATTAGCAACAAAAGTGGCGCTGGAACGACGGTCTGCATACTCATTAATACGACCGCGCTCAACTTCTTTGATCTGCTTGAGGAGCTCAACGTCAATACCCTCAGGATCATAGACGTAACCGGAAGAGTCCGATGCAGTGACAACCTTAGCTCCGAGCTTCTCAGCTTTTTCAATTGCGTAAGTAGCAACGTTACCGGCACCAGAAACAACAACGGTCTTACCATCGAAACTGGTACCCGCATCCTTCAACATTTCTTCGGCAAAGTACACAAGTCCGTATCCAGTTGCCTCGGTACGAACCAGCGATCCTCCCCAATTGAGACCCTTACCAGTAAGAACACCAGCATCAAAGCTGTTGCGGATGCGCTTGTACTGTCCATAGAGGTAGCCAATCTCGCGGCCACCAACACCGATGTCTCCAGCAGGAACGTCAACATTCTCACCGATGTGGCGCTGCAGCTCAGTCATGAATGACTGGCAGAAACGCATGATTTCGTCGTCAGACTTTCCCTTGGGATCAAAGTTAGAACCACCTTTGCCGCCACCAATAGCGAGGCCAGTGAGGGAGTTCTTAAAGATCTGTTCAAAACCTAGGAACTTGATGATGCCGAGGTTAACAGAGGGGTGGAAACGTAGACCGCCCTTATATGGACCCAAAACACTGGAGAATTCAACACGGTAACCGCGGTTGACGTGGTATTCTCCCTTGTCATCCATCCAAGGGACACGGAACATTATCTGGCGTTCCGGCTCAACAATACGGTCCAGGAGTGCCCGGTCAGTATATTCAGGACGTTCCTTGATGACCGGCTCAAGCGATTCAAGAATCTCCTTCGCAGCCTGGTGGAATTCTTTTTCTCCAGGGTTGTTAGCAACCAGGTTAGAATAGACTTCCTGTAGCCGAGTACTTGGCATGAGAGTGCCTTTCGTGTTGTGTGTTGTGTGATGAGACTCGAAAGACCATCACTTGTGTCAGCGGAATACACCGCCTAAACTGGAGAACCCAGTATCACCGTCTTGTGCAAGCGGATTGCTGTGTACCATGTACGTCCATGTGGTAGATGGGCGTACCATGCCAGCTAGATCGAGGTCAGGAAGACCGTTGGATAGGTCTAGCTTATTGAATGCTTCCTCGGCGCGCTTCTCAGCGCGTTCGATGAAGTCTTCAAAGGCCTCAATCGCAATACGATGGTATTCATCCAGAGGATTCTGGCGCCCCAAAGCGCGCAGGTGAATACTCTCCCGCACGTCATCAAGGTATGCCAGATGATCAGCCCATCCACGGTCAAGGTGGAAGAGCATGATATTTCGCGCAAGTTGATCTGCATCCTCAGCAGAGAACTTGGCCATTACCTCACTCCACTTGTCAGTGTTATGTGAGGCAAAGTATTCAGAGGCCACATTTGTGGTCAGGATACGGTCACGCTGCTCAGAGACAATGGCACGCTGATCTGCAACTAGGCGTGAATAACGCCATGTGTATGCATGAATATCCAGCATCTGCCCCTCAGTGACACGCTGTGCATGGTTAACAAGACGAAGAGCCTTTGGCGTTGTAAAAAGACCGTCACGATCAGTTGCCCCCGGCCATTTAGCATCCGGAGCACCAGCAGCAATAAGCTCATCCTCCATAGAGATGAAGAACACGCTCATGCCCGGATCACCCTGCCTACCAGAGCGCCCTCGCAACTGGTTATCAAGCCGTTCTGTGCGGTAGCGAGAAGTGCCAATCACACACAATCCCCCGGCATCAACAACCTTGGAACGGTCGACTTCATCGGAGCCACCCAGGCGAATATCAGTACCACGACCAGCCATCTGCGTGGAAACAGTAATAGCTCCATAGGCGCCTGCTTCCGCGACGACTTTTGCCTCCGCAGCATCGTTTTTAGCGTTCAATACGTTGCAGTGCAGTCCTTCAGCACGCAACTGATCAGCCAGATCTTCTGACTCTGCCACATTCTGCGTACCGACAAGAATAGGTTGGCCTTTTTCGTGCACGTTCTTAATGAACGTCACAATAGCTGCTTGCTTATTACCTGCAGTATCGTAAACACGATCTTTTTCATCAACACGAATACATGGCTTATTCGGTTCAATGGGAGAAACTTCTAGATTATAGAAGCGTCGGAACTGCTCACCCGCAGCAAGTGCTGTTCCTGTCATGCCGCATACTGTTGGATAACGACCAATAAGAGCCTGAATAGTGATGGTGTCGAGCACTTCCCCAGCTTCCGAGATGGGGAGTCCTTCTTTTGCCTCAACTGCCGCTTGCAAACCATCCGGCCAACGCTGTAGCTCTGCAACACGACCACGTGCAGCATCAATAAGCTTCACTTCATTGTTACGAACAATGTAGTGTACGTCTCGTTGCAGCAGTACATGTGCATGTAGAGCAACATTAACCTGTACAAGAGTGGTGCCTACATGCTCATCGTCATAGAGGCTAATACCACCTAGTTGCTTTTCTACAAAGCGCGATCCTTCATCCGTGAGATAGATATTGCGCTTTTCTGCATCTGTCTTGTAATGCCGATGTGACTGCAGCTGCTTAACAATGTCCACAACATCTTCTGAAGGAATCTCTCCTGCTGTGGAACCCGCAAGCACCAAAGGAACGAGTGCTTCATCGACTAGTACTGAGTCAGCCTCATCAACAATGGCGACATCCGCCTTGGGGGCAAGAAGATCATCTGCACGTGTAACAAGCTGATCTCGGAGAACGTCAAAACCAATCTCATTTACCGGAGCATACGTAATATCGCAGGCATAAGCTGCTTCACGCTCTTCCCGCGTAGAGGATTCATTGATCCAGCCAGAACGTAAACCAACGATATTAAAAAGCGGCTCCATCCACATGGAGTCGCGTCGGGCTAGATAGTCATTCACCGAGATAACGTGAACAGCGTGTCCACTGAGCGCGTATCCCACGGCTGCGATAGCTCCAGAAAGTGTTTTACCTTCACCCGTCGCCATCTCGATGACATCGCCATCTAGCAAACGCAAGGCGCCTTCTAGCTGAACATCAAAGGGCCTCAATCCGAGACTACGATCCGCCGCTTCGCGAATTAAAGCTAAAAACCGTGGATACTCCGGGGCATCATCAGACAGAAGATCCAGTGCGTGCGCGGCATCAGCGAATTCATCATCTTTGAGAGAAGACGCCCATTCATCATATTTTTGCGAAAGGGAAACAGCAGATTCCGCTTCTTCCCGGTTTTTTGAGGTCGAAGCTCCCAGAAGTTTCCAGAACTTTCCGAAACCTTTCACAGGAACTCCTCCTCTGTCGCTTAGCTAACGACGTATTCGCCACAGCTGAATGCTGAGCTATGCTGACTTTGCCAGCCTACAGAATCAGTTTAGCTATAGGGAAGACAAAACGACATTTCTAAGAAAGTTTTAGAGTTATTCTTTGCGAAAATTGAGCCACGCATGGCTTTTGACTAAAAACAAGAATTTTTACAACACCACAACAACAGTCTCAGTAGTGGGTATGAATGCTTGAGCATGGCATGGATACCTGAGACGCATAACAAATATTAGACGGCGACCTACATGCGTAGGCCGCCGTCTAATATCTATCTTTGTCGGGCTAGCGGGATTTGAACCCACGACCCCTTGACCCCCAGTCAAGTGCGCTACCAAACTGCGCCATAGCCCGTCCACTGTCTGTGACAGCTTCTCTACTCTATAACGAGAAGTATAGATTTTCCCAATCGCCTGCAAGACAGTTATTTCCATAGAAATAATCACTATGGATTTTCGTTATTCTACTAACGACGCTTCTCCCTTACTCGTACGCTAATACGGATAGGAGAACCACTAAATCCAAAACTTTCACGTAACTTACGTTCCAGGAAACGCCGATATCCAGCTTCCAAGAAACGCGTCGTAAACAGAGCAAATGTAGGAGGGCGAGTAGCTGCTTGTGTCGCAAAAAGAACACGTGGAAGTCTGCCACCACGCATCG
Source organism: Lawsonella sp. (assembly GCF_011525565.1). Classification (NCBI taxonomy): domain Bacteria; kingdom Bacillati; phylum Actinomycetota; class Actinomycetes; order Mycobacteriales; family Lawsonellaceae; genus Lawsonella; species Lawsonella sp. The sequence continues at coordinate 16,970 of NZ_WVRS01000001.1, read as the reverse complement.
GGGGCGGAGTAGCCGCCACAACTTCCTTTAGCCACTGGTTGAGCTGTCCTGTTGGAATACGTTTGTCCCAGCTCTCCAGTGCTTCTTCAATAGCGGGTACAAGTTTCTGCAAGGATCGACCAGTCGCGGCAGAAATATTAATACGCTTAGCCCAACTCAACTGTTGTAGATCGCGTTCAATTTCTCGTTCTAATTCGCGTTGTCGCTCTTCATCGACAAGATCCCACTTATTATAGGCAAGAACAACAGCACGGCCAGCTTCCAGAACCATATTAACAACGCGCTGATCTTGTTCAGTGATGGGCTGTGAAGCATCAATAAGCATAATGACAACTTCTGCCGTCTCAATAGCTGCTTTCGTCCGCAATGATGCGTAGTATTCGTGGCCTTGTGCTTGGCCTACACGCTTGCGTAACCCAGCAGTATCAACAAAGTGCCAGAGCTGACCATCTAATTCAACAAGTGAATCAACTGGGTCAACAGTAGTGCCCGATGCATCATCCACCACTGAACGATTTTCCCCAGACAGTTTATTGAGTAACGAACTTTTACCGACATTGGGCTTTCCAACAAGTGCCACACGCCGTACTCCTGTAAGCGCCGTTTCACCACGACGCGGGTGTTCTGGTAGCAACGTAACAATTTCATCCAGAAGATCGGCAGCACCACGCCCATGCAGCCCTGAAATTGGATGTGGCTCTCCCAGACCCAACGACCAAAAGTCAGCTGCATCCCCATCAGCGTTAGGAGAATCAGACTTATTCGCAGCAACAAGAACCGGAATATCTGAGCGCAGCAGACTCCGAGCGGCAATTTCATCCGTGATAGTGACGCCTACTGTGGAATCGACAACGAGTACAATAATATCTGCTGTTTGCATGGCAGATTCTGCTTGCTTGGCGATTTCCTTATTCATACCTTTTGCGTCTGGTTCCCACCCACCGGTATCCGTCACCATAAAACGCCGTCCATTCCACAGCGCTTCATAGGAGTTACGGTCACGGGTAACACCAGGAAAATCTTCCACAATGGCTTCACGACGGCCAATAAAACGATTAACTAGCGTAGATTTCCCTACATTGGGGCGCCCCACCACAGCGACTACCGGAAGTAGCTCTTTTTCTTGTGTGTGGTCAATATCCTCATCAGTGAGGTAATCAGCTGCTAAACGCTCCCATGCTTCTTCAGTAGATGCGTCATACTCCCCCAAATCAGCATCATAGGAAGAGTCATTCGACTCAACATTTTCATCCCCGCAGTCTCCTTCAGCAGCCTGTTTTTCACGAGCTAACTGAGCAATGATGGAAACGGTCTGCGAAAATTCATTACCAGTAGAATCCACCACAATGGCATCTTCTGCTTGCCGTAAGGGCGATACAGCCCGAGTGGAATCAGCTTTATCACGAGCGAGGACAGAAGACAGTACCTCATCAAAGGTTGTTGTCCGCCCTTCTGCAAGATCCTGTTCTAATCGACGACGTGCGCGTTCTTCAGGAGACGCAGTAAGGAAAATCTTGAGAGGTGCATCGGGCAATACAACAGTTCCAATATCACGCCCATCAACGATGGCACCACATCCACTACACGCTAGTTTACGTTGGAATTCAACCAGCTTTTCACGTACTTCAGGGATAGCAGACACTGCAGATACGTGTGCGGTCACATCCGCCTCACGAATTTCCGCAGTAACGTCTTCACCATTGAGATAAAAATACGTTTTATTCGGGTCAGACGACACACTGATATCAGTCTCATCAAGGAGCTTCACAATTGCAGCTGTATCATCGCTGCTAAGTCCCACCCGTAAAACAGCCAAGGTAATAATGCGGTACATGGCTCCAGTATCGAGATAAGCCATACCCAATTCTTGTGCAACAGCTCGGCAAACAGTGGATTTTCCGGCTCCACTGGGTCCATCTACAGCAATATAAAACGTCATAGTTGTACCGCCTCGTAGAGTGATGCAATTTCTTTACTGGATAACTTACGGAGAGAACCAGAACGCTGATTCCCGAGCGCTACTCTCCCTAGTTGTGTACGGACAAGCTCAATAACGGGGAAGCCTATTTCAGCCAACATCCGTCGCACGATTCGGTTTCGACCTTCGTGAACCACAACTCTCACCAGAGTTTTTCCATCCAATTTATCGATGATCTGTAGTTCATCTGCACTAATTGGACCATCATCAAGGTCAATCCCCTGACGCAGCTTACGCGCCTCACGTTGTCCCATTACTCCTCGTACAGTAGCGAGATACGTTTTTGGGACCTCGTAGGAGGGATGCATAAGACGATGAGCTAATTCCCCATCATTGGTGAGAAGTAACAGTCCTTCTGTGTCTTGATCCAACCTACCTACATGAAAAAGCCGCTGTCCTGCGCGAATACGGTCTGCAACGATATCGCCTACGCACGGACGTCCATGATCATCAGACATAGCCGACAGGTAACCACGGGGTTTATTAAGGAGAAGATAAACATGTTCTTCTCTCGCAATAACACGTTCCCCATCAACATGTACTACAGCGTTGGCAGGATTAACTTTTACACCCTGCTGACGGATCACTTTACCATTCACTTGTACGCGTCCTGCCGCAATGAGCTCTTCAGAAACACGCCGTGAGGCGACACCTGCTTGCGCCAGATATTTCTGTAGCCGCATTTCTTGCGGCGGATGAGAAGAAGATACGGAAACGTCAACAGGGTTGTCCGCCGTTACCATGTGATGCCGACTGGGCCGAGCCGAGGATGTACGTGGGAGATTCTTCTTTACTACAGAAGAATGTGATGAATAAGAATTTTTTCGAGGACTCTTCCTTGCCGGTGTGCCATCACGGCGAGCGGGTCGGTTCACAATGTTCTCTTTTCTACACCATATTCAGCATCATGTTTAGTGCTGAGATGAATCAGGTTAACGTGGCCATTGTCTCATTTTGAAGGGGCTCCGTCACCTTTGTCATCACCAAACTCGTCTTCCGCTCTAGTATCCGTTTGTCCGGTTTTAGCACGATGCGCTTCAAAACTTAGACGTGCCTCATCATCTATTTCATCAATACGTTCTACATCAGGCAATAGAGGTGCTAAATCGGGTAGTGCGGAAAGATCCGTTAACCCAAGTTGTTCGAGAAAAAGTGATGTTGTACAAAACAGCATTCCTCCAGTTTCTGGATCGTGACCATTTTCGACGATAAGTCCGCGCGCTTGCAGTGTCCGCATTACCCCTTCGACATTCACTCCGCGTACGGCAGAGACTTGAGAACGGGTAACTGGTTGACGGTAAGCCACTACAGCTAAGGTCTCTAAAGCTTGCCGTGATAATGTTCCACGACTACCGTCAAGCAATACTTTTTCAACATAGGGTGCATATTCTGCGCGAGTATAAAGCCTCCACCCATCGGGCATTTCTCGTAGATCAATACCACTATGGGCAGAATTCAATTCATCGGACCACTGTACGAGAATATTTCGTACAGTCTCTTCATCACTATCAACAGCTCGTGCTAAATCGCAGGTAGTAATAGGGGTATCAACAATAAGCACAACCGCTTCAATAGCGCCACGCAAAGTGCCGGGCAGAGTAGATTCCGTATTGTTGATGTCGTTCTTATCCATAGTTATCCGCTATTCCCCCATTGCTCTTTCTAGCTCATCGTCGGTAAATGTTTTACCAGTCCATTCAACATAGAGATTCCCTAAAGGATCTTCCTGGTCGAAATCAACAGCTTTTAGTTTGTACAGTTCCAATAAGCTGAGGAATCGACCAACAACTGTCATATTTTGCGAACAGTCAGCGACAAGCTGTGCAAAGTCCATTCTCTCGCCACGGTGTAATCCTGATAGTGCTCTCACAATGTACTGAGCTTCTTGTTTAACTGAGACGACGGGAACATGCACATGCGTAGTACTCACGCTCGGAACGGGTTTAGGACGGAAAGCTACCGCAGCAAGTAGTGCAAATTCCGTTGCACTCATTCCTAGATCAACTGGCGGGAGCAGGTGAAGATAATGTTCTTCAGGTGCCACTGAGCGCGCGTATCGATGGGGCGCTTCCTGCTGCCATCGGGCAAACTGTTGCGCAACCTCTTTAAAAGCCTTGTATTGGAAAAGACGGGCAAAAAGAAGATCCCGTGCTTCTAGTAATTCAAGATCTGCGGGATCGACCATATCTCCCTGTGGGAGGAGCCGGGCAGTTTTAAGATCAAGAAGAGTCGCAGCAACAACAAGAAACTCTGTGACAGCATCCAGGCCTTTTTCTTCACTTAGACTCCGCGTATAGGCTACAAACTCATCAGTAACCTCATGAAGTGCCACTTCGGTAATGTCTAATTTACGGTCTTGAATAAGCTGTAACAGCAGGTCAAATGGCCCTTCAAAGTTTCTTAGCCGAAGTTGGAAACCGTCCTCATTCACAATTTAATGCTCAATCCGCTCAATAACTTCAGCAGCTAACTGGCGATACTGTTGTGCGCCTGGTGACGAGGATGCCCACGTAATAATGGGCTCTCCAGCCACCGACGTTTCTGGAAATCGTACGGTTCGAGTAATAACTGTTTCAAAAACAGTATCCCCAAAAGCTTCCATAAGCCGCGACATAACATCACGGGCATGCAGAGTGCGACCATCATAAAGGGTGACGAGAATCCCGGTAAGAGACAAACGGGGATTAAGGCGCGCTCGTACTTTATCCATAGTGTCAGTGAGAAGAGCCAGACCTCGCATAGAGAAGAACTCACATTCCATTGGAATGATGACTCCATCGGAGCATGCTAAAGCATTCACCGTTAGTAACCCTAGAGATGGCTGACAATCTACCAATATGTAGTCATAACGATCCATAACTGGATAAATTGCTCGATAAAGCGCCTGCTCTCGCCCTACTTCAGATACCAGTTGAATTTCTGCCGCAGAGAGATCAATATTGGCAGGAATAACGTCGAGGTTTTCCGTGTGTGTATGAACGATAACTTCATCAACGCTGACAGATGTATCAACTAAGAGATTATAGATCGTTGTATCCAGTTCATAGCTCTGAATGCCTAAACCAGCAGAAAGCGCTCCCTGCGGATCCAGATCGACGAGAAGTACACGACGTCCAGTTTCTGCAAGTGCAGCGCCCAGATTAATAGAGGAGGTAGTTTTCCCCACACCACCTTTTTGGTTACACATGGAGATGACGACAGCAGGCCCATGGCTAGTCTTTGGTTGGGGGGTTGGGATCTCACGAATCGGTCGCCCAGTAGGTCCAAGTTTTGTAGCACCAGTTGTAGCGCTCTTTTGATCGCTACTTTTTCCTGGATCCTGCAACCGAACTGCCATGGTGGAGTTCTCCTTTCACTGTTCCCTATTAGCCTACCGTGCGCGCGGGTGTGACTCTGCCCAAACCTCGCGTAAAGATTCTGCTGTCACCATCGTATAGATCTGAGTGGTAGTCACTGACGAGTGTCCTAATAATTCCTGCACGACACGAACATCTGCGCCGCCTTCTAACATGTGTGTGGCAAAAGAGTGTCGTAACGTGTGGGGAGAGACGTCTTCTGTAATATGCGCTTGATCAGCTGTATTTTGAATAATCTGCCAGGCACTTTGTCTGCTTAAACGATTACCTCGCAAGTTAAGAAAAGCTGCATGAGTTTTCCCTTTCGACAATGCAGGACGCGAACGTACGAGATACTCCTGGTATGCCTTAAGTGCTGGTCCTCCCACTGGCACTATGCGTTCTTTATCCCCTTTACCATGCAAGAGAACGGAAGCGTTCTCAATGTCTATATCGCCAATATTAAGGCCAGTAATTTCAGAGATTCGTGCGCCAGTTGTATAAAGCATTTCTAAAAGTGCCCGATCGCGTAATGCACGAACTGGATCGGGAGAGGACCCATCCCCTGCTCCTTCTAAAAGTTTAAAAATAGTATTCACCGGTAATGCTTTGGGAAGACGCTGAGCAATTTTTGGAGGAGGTACTGTAGCCGCTGGATCGCTCTCTGTTATTCCTTCCCGGAAAGCGAATTTATGTAGTCCTCGAACAGAGACCATGACGCGTGCCGCCGAACTGGCCGCAAGCGGCGCATATCCTAACTTTTTATCTCCAGCTACTAAAGAATCTCGAAACTCCTCGAGATGGTTTTGGGTAACTTCCCCTAAAGAATTCACTGGATAGCACGTAAGGAAAGAAATATACCGATCGATATCCCGCCGGTATGCCTGCAGTGTATTGTTGGAGGCCGCTCGTTCCACTGCGAGAAAATCAAAATAGGAATCGACAGGTGTTGTAAAGTCTGACATCACTGGCTTCCTTTTCTTTACTCACGCAGTCAATTTCACCATATTTACACGTACTATGGTGTTACTTCTGCCATCCTTTCCGCTGCGCAAAACGCCATGCTTTGGTATCCCAGTCTGCATCAGTTGAGCGGAGCATACCGACGGAATTAGTTGCTAAAGCATAGGCTGCTCCTAAAATGCCAGCTATCGCAATATTGTTAACAATCTCACCAGAGTAAATATGCTGCACAGCTTGCGAAAGGGGCATCCACTGTAATCTCATGTCAGCCTCTTCCTCCTCTGGTGATGGACGATCGACGGAATAGATTCCACGCGCTAAAAAAATTCGCACAGATTCGTCCGCAAATCCTGGAGAAGTAACAGTATCTGCAATAGCATGCCATTCTTCAGCTGCATACGATGTTTCCTCACAGAGTTCACGCTGTGCTGCAGTAAGTGGCTTTTCTCCCGGAATATCTAGTATTCCAGCAGGTATTTCCCATAAACGTCGTCCTGTTGGATGTCGGTATTGATACTCAAGTAGCACTTTCATCTCTTCATTGAGAGCAACAATAGCCACAGCACCGGAATGTTCTACGACTTCTCGAGTTGCTATAGTTCCTCCGGGCATTCTTACAGGATCTTTACGCAGCGCAAGAATTGCTCCTTCATAAAGAGTCCTTGAATCCACAACCTCAAAGTCATGTGTACTAGGTGCGTTAACCATGGTGTGCTCCTTGATAACCATCAAGCGTTCTTATTGTGATGGTAACGCAGTGCCTCTACTACTAGTCGATGGAACAATGGATGTGGTTGGGTGGGACGAGACTTGTATTCCGGATGTGCTTGTGTAGCAACTAGGAAAGGATGTAACGAGCGATCATATTCAACGAATTCGACTAATTTACCGTCTGGACTTGTACCAGAGATATGTAGTCCGACACTTTCCATATCGTCCCTATAGTCGTTATTGACTTCGAAACGATGGCGATGTCGTTCGGTAATGGATGTTCTACCGTAGATTTCTGCAACAAGCGAGTCTTTTTTCAACACTGCAGGGTACGATCCCAGTCGCATAGTACCGCCCATATCAGCATTGCCTGCCACAATCTCTTCTTGCTCAGCCATCGTATGAATTACTGGATGTGTCGTATCGGGGTCGAACTCAGTAGATGACGCATCATCAATACCCGCCGAACGAGCAGCTTCTAGTACTATGCATTGCAAGCCTAAACATAGACCTAGCAGCGGTATTTTATGTTCACGAGCATAGCGAATAGCGCCTATTTTTCCTTCAATTCCTCGTATTCCGAAGCCGCCTGGGACAACAATACCGTCTACATCGGCAAAGAGCTCAGCTGTAGTGTCTGGGTCCTCGCATTCATCAGCGGATATCCATTTAATATTCGCTTTACTGTATTCGGCAAAAGCACCTGCACGAACTGCTTCAATAACAGACAGATATGCGTCTGGTAAATCAATGTATTTGCCAACAATCGCTATAGTAACTTCACTCTGGGGGTGATGAACACGGTCAAGAAGATCTCCCCATATGGTCCAGTCTACGTCGCGGAACGGCAACTCAAGTTTACGGATGACGTAGGTATCCAGACCCTCATCATAAATAACTCTAGGGATATCGTAGATGGATGGTGCGTCGGGACAAGAAATAACGCCTTCATCATCAACATCGCACATACGCGCAATCTTGTTTTTCAATGCGTCCGGTACCGGTCGATCAGCTCGCAATACTAACGCATCGGGAACAATACCGATACTGCGTAAAGTCGCCACAGAGTGTTGAGTTGGTTTTGTCTTTAACTCTCCCGATGGGGCAATATACGGCACTAATGAGCAGTGCAAGTAGAAAATATTTTCTCGTCCAACATCATGGCGTAGCTGTCGAACAGCTTCTAGGAAAGGCTGTGATTCAATATCGCCTACCGTGCCACCAATTTCAGAGATAACGACATCTGGTGAGATACCGTTCTCGTCGGGTTCTTCCATCGCAAGGATAGCTTCTTTAATGGCATCAGTAATATGCGGTATTACCTGTACGGTTCCCCCTAAATACCCACCACGCCGCTCTTTAGCTATGACATTGGTATAAATGCGCCCAGTAGTGATGTTACCGCGCTGTGACATGGGTACATTCAAAAATCGTTCATAGTGGCCGAGATCAAGATCAGTCTCCGCTCCATCTTCAGTAACATACACTTCACCATGTTGGAAAGGATTCATAGTGCCAGGATCAACGTTGAGATAAGGATCCAGTTTTTGCATGGTGACGGAAAGACCACGGGAAATAAGAAGCTGTCCAAGACTAGCTGCCGAAAGGCCTTTACCGAGGGATGATACAACCCCACCTGTAACAATAATGTGTTTACACGCGCGCTTATCAGTTCTATTTAGTCTATTTAGCACGAAAACTCCCGTATGTTTCGTGTGCATTTTTTAAAAAAGCACACTTTTCCTACGGGATTTCAGATTATCATAGCGGTGTTGCTGGGGTCACTTTGTCTTCGTTAACTCGACAAGACGTAACACAATATTTGCCTGGCCAGATTTCTTATCTGCTTTGCCTACAACAGCAAGTTTCTTTGTCGTAAAAGTTTTTGCTGCTGTAAGAGGACCATTCACATGTTCAGCACCTGTTGCACCGGTAACAACGGTAGCAACTTTTCGTTGCGCTAATCCCTCCGCAATTTTCGCTATCGTTATCCCTCGTACTCCATCTTCGGAGTTAGGTGCTGAACTGTTATTGGCTCCTCCGGATACGAGAATTGCACAGTCAGCTTCCCCGAGAAAACTATCGGGAGTCACAAAACCATTAGCTGCCAGCCGATCCATAAAAGTAGAACGTGCTGCATCTACTGTTGGAGTATCCGCTTGTACAGATAATGATCCCAGAATAGAGCCCGTTAAACGGCCTGAATTCTGATCTCTATCTGTTGGTAACTCAACTCCTTTGGGAAGAGCATTAGTAACAAGGGTAGAAAGTTCAGCATCATTTTCTGTGGCAGCAAATTTTGGTGTCAGGGTGATAAATCCTGTTAGTCGACCAGCAGCAGATGTCACTTGCTTCTGAATTTGGGCAATTGTCTCACGATTAGCCGCAGGAGTAGCGATAATAAGTACTTTTCTATTAGCAAGAGCCCGTACAGGTACATCTGGTACAACATCTTCTGTCTGTGTGGCAGTAGTAGATGTTGAATTATCTGAAGAGACTAGTGTTCCTCCGGTAATAATGCCAATGCCAAGTGCAGCAAACACTGCAGCAATGGTAAGAGCAATTCCGTTTCCCTTTTTCATCTTTTATCTTCCCTAGGAATAGCGGTCATGGAACAACTAGAACCAGCCTTGGACAGTAGTAGCAAAGCTATTCCATCCATCGATAATGGTTGAGGCACCTGGAGCATCTGGAAAACCATAGAGATACACCATAAAAGCAGCAAAAATAACAGCTACTACAACTAGCAGTACGGCCCACCAGCTCACTGTTTGGTCAGGTCGGAGCGAGCTTATAGCTTGCGCATCAACAAGACAATGCGCAACTTTTAACCGGGTAAGAAAGGCCGCGGCACTAGTACATATAGAATCTGGATCCAAGAAGTCCTGCAAACTCATTGTTAGCCCGACGGCAACAACAAGAGACGCTCCTGCATAATCTACGAGTAGAAGTGCAAGTTCTTCTGCATCTGCAACCGCTGGAAAAGTAATTGCAGAAACCCCTTGGTCCTGTACTCTCTCTAGACCTTCTGCATGCCCATCCGGGGAGGCAGGAAGGACTAATTGGGCTCCACATTGTAGAGTTTCATTAGTCATACTGCGGGGGTCTCCAACTAATAAATCAGGCTTATATCCTGCATCTACGAGGAGCTCGGCACCTGCATCAACACCGACTAAAACCGGTTTATACTTTTTAATAAACCAGCGGATAGAACGAAGCTGAGCGGCACTTTCACTACTATTCCCAATAACAACTACTTTACGGTCGACCATATTGCAATCGACATCGGGCACACCGATACCTTCTAGTAAAAGAGGCGACTCTGTTGAAAGAAATTCCGCAGTGTTACCCGCAAAAGCAGCTAATTGTTCATTAACACGCGTACGGCGTTCTTCAATCTTCCGTGAAACCTCTGGGAGAGTAAGTGCGTTACCGTGCGCTACGGCTTCGCCTTTCACCCAAATAGTTCCGGTATCCATGGAAAGTGGATGACCTTCTCGAACAACATCAAAAATGGTCTCCCCTACTTCATCAACTACTGCTACACCTGCTTGCAATAACGTAAGGGTTCCATAGGTGGGATATTTATTCGACAGTGCCGATGCAGCGTTAATTACTCCCACAACTCCGGCTTTAAGAAGATCCTCTGCTGTGGCTTGTGTAAGGTCTGGCTCATTGATGACGACGATATCACCCGGTTTTACTCGATGAAGCACACGCGCGAGAGAACCATCCACTCGTGCGATCCCGGTAATTCCAGGATCAGAGTTACTATCGGAACGAGAAATAGGCCACTTCATACCAGTTATTATTTCTGAATATGTCAATTGGATAGTAGAGGCGCGCCGAGTTTATAACGGTTAATCTGCAGTTTTTAATTTTTTAGCAGTTTCCCATAGTTCTTTGGCATGTGCTTTACCTGTTTCCGTATCTCCTATACCTGCCAGCATCCTTGAAAGCTCCAGTATCCGTTCATCGTCATCTAGATGAGTAACGGTTGTTACTGCTACCTGTGTGGAATTATCTTTCGTGACGGTAAGGTGAGAATCCGCAAAAGCAGCTACTTGCGGAAGATGTGTGACAGCGAACACTTGATGAGTTCGTGATAAACGGGAAAGACACCTCCCTATCTCCAATGCCGTTGAACCACCAATCCCGCTATCAACTTCATCAAAGATAAGAGTACGACCGTAGTCTTTTTGTGCAAGAACAACTTCTAAAGCCAACATCACTCGTGATAGTTCACCTCCAGAAGCTGCTTTTGAAATAGGTTGCGGGATGGAACCGTTATTCGCAGCCAGGAGGAAAGTGACACTATCTGCACCATATTCTGAAAAATGTTCTGTACTATCACTGGTAGCAGCATCGTCCAGAGGCGAAATATCAATAGTAAAAGTTGCTTTATCCATCGCCAATGTATGTAAAACAGACGTTACTAATTTTTGTAAAGTCCGAGCATATTTTTTACGAGCAAGGGTAAGAGTATGAGCCGCCTCATGAAGCTCTCCAGCTAATCGATCAACTTCTTTTTGGAGTTGGTCGAGAGTCGTTTCCGACGTATCAAGTTCAGCGATACGCTTCTCTGCGTCATTCTTCCATCGCAAGACATCATCAGCATCAACTCCGTATTTACGAATAATGTTTTTGATACTTGCTTGACGAGCTAATTTTTCTTCTAATACAACAGGATCTGCATCAAGAGCTTCAAGATAAGAATGAAGACCAGAGGAAAGTTCTTCAAGAATAGACAGTACTTCGTCAAGCTGTTCCGCTGACTCTTCCAGAACTGCATCACTGCTACCGTGTAAAACATCACGGCTTTCCCCCAAAGAACTAATAGCCGCCGGAGAGCTATGGTCGGGAAGAGAACTCAGCCCATCCCCTGACAAGAAGGAAACATCTCCGCTGACAAGAAAATAAGCACGACTGGCAATATCTCGTAGTTCGTCTACATCCATCAACCGGCGAATCTCTTCTTGAAGCTGCCTATCTTCTCCGGAAGAAAGATTTACCTGATTAATTTCTGCGACAGATTCTCGTAATTGAGCAACCTCACGGGCACGTTCGCGGCCCTGACTTTGGCGTTCGCGAAGTTCCCGAGAGCATACTTTCCACTGCTCCCATAGCTTTCGATAAACCGTGTACAGTTCACTAATCTCATCACCACCGTACTGGTCGAGTGCTTCACGCTGTTGTGCCGAACTCAGCAACCGTAACTGATCATGCTGTCCATGAATAGTCAGCAGAGGACGGCTAAATTCAGCAAGGATACCGGCAGGAACGCTTCGTCCTCCCAAATGCGCGCGAGAGCGTCCATCGGACCGTATCGTTCGTAAAGCGATAATTGATTCGTCGTCATCGGTTTCAGCACCGCACCCGGCAAGCAGCTCGCTTGTTTGATGAGCTAACTCATCAGGTAATCCATCTACATAAAAACGGCCTTCAACACGGGCTTCGCTAATATCCTCATCCGCCGTATTACGTACTTGTGATGAATCGGCCCTCTGCCCAGTAAGAAGCTGGAGCGATGAGACTACCATCGTCTTTCCAGCACCTGTTTCACCAGTGACAACAGTAAAACCCGGGTGTAGTTCAAGATCCGCTTCCGCGATAACACCTAAATTTGTAATTCGTAGTTCGCTTAACACAAGGCTAGATTAACTGATCTACGCATTTTTGTGGGGAGCTGCATGCGGAGAAACATCCCTCCATCCTTGGACGGGAAGATGGAATTTCCGTACCAATTTATCAGCAAAAGGACTGTTATCAAGGCGAATCATGCGAACTGGACGAGAGCCTTTTCGCACTTCAATACGCTCACCATTTTCCACACGAATTCCGCGGTATCCGTCAAGATAAGCCATCGCGAGACCACGCCCACAGTGAATATCAATTGTCACTAAAGAATCTGGAGAGACAACAAGTGGTCGTGTAAAAAGACCATGTGCATTATTCGGCATAACGAGCATAGCAGCCATCTGCGGCCAGACAACGGGTGCTCCCGCAGAAAAGGAATGTGCCGTAGAACCTGTCGGTGTCGAGACAAACATACCGTCACACGCATAACTAGAGACCGGCCGATTATCAATTGCTAATGTGGCTTCAAGAATTCCTCGATGCGTTGCTTTTTCTAAGCTAAGTTCGTTAATAGCCCAGCTACCAGTACGAACACGATTATCTGAAACAACTCCGACGTCAATAGTCATGCGATCTTCAACTGTGAAATCTCCTGATATGAGTCGATCGAGCGCATTCCAGATGTTATCTGCTTCAAGCTCTGCCAGAAAACCAACATGCCCCATATTGATACCAATTATGGGTATATCGGCACCATGTGCAAGATCTGTACCTCGTAAGAAACTACCGTCGCCGCCTAAAACAATTATGAGATCGCTAGAAGAAGCCGTACTGCGGGCCTCATCAATAACGGAAGCAGAGCAGGCTCCTGGAGGTTCATTCCATGGATCTGTGCTCAAAATACTACTGGTGATGCCTCTACTACGAAGATAATCAGCAACCTCATGAGCAACCTGAGGTGCATCATAGGAGTAACCAACAATGAGCACAGATTTGGGAGTAAAACCCACATGATTATGCTCAGAACGTTGTATCTTCGACATTATTGAGGTCCTTTTTCTACTGCTTCAGCTGCTAAAGCAGATATTTGGAATAGTGCTTCATCGTCATTTCCTACGATACACAATGGCCGTGTAAGCGAATCAGTATCGTTCTCTTCACTACCGCACTGCGAGTGAGGGTACGCTTCAATCCAGAGAAAATACTCTACATTTCCAGATGGTCCAGGAAGAGGAGAAGCAGCAATATCCCGAATACCCATGCCCAGATCAAGCGCTTTTTGGGCTACTTGGCATATTGCTTTCTGACGTTGTGCAGGATCTCGAACGACCCCTCCTGCTCCGACATTATCTTTTCCTACCTCAAATTGAGGCTTTACCATAAGCATCATTTGTGCGTCATCGGTACAACATGCAAGAAGTGCATCGAGCACTAAAGTCAAAGAGATAAATGAAAGATCCGATACAACTAGATCTACAGGACCACCAATACTAGCTGCATCGATGGAACGCACATTAGTACGATCAAGTACTGTTACACGCGGATCATTTTGCAGACGCCATATCATCTGCCCATATCCGACATCTACGCCTACAACATGCAAAGCCCCATTTTCGAGCAGTACATCAGTAAAACCACCAGTGGAAGCACCGGCATCGAGACAGCGTTTTCCCTCTACGGTAAGACCTTGCGGTCCAAACGCAGCAAGAGCGCCCAATAATTTGTGCGCTCCTCTACTAGCCCACTTATATTCTTCTAATTCTTCGACAACTAGTGGGGCATCAGAAGAGACTACACTAGCCGGTTTTTTAACCGGCATGCCGTTACATGTAACGCACCCAGCTTTAATCAGATCAGCGGCATGTTCACGGGAACGAGCGAGTTTACGGCGCACTAGCTCGGCGTCGGCACGGAGACGGTGCACCATCGGTAGATCCTTCCACTAGTCTAATTCGTCTTCGACAGCATCCAATGCCTGTGTTAGTAGATCATGAGCATCATTCAAAAAGCTAATAGCACTATCAGTATCATCATTGCACTCAAGACTCTTCGAGAGATACTGAGCAACTTCTTGATAGATTATTTCGGGAGTAACACCAGCAAATTTCTGTGCATTGGAGGCAAGTGAAGCAGGACTAGCTGAACTCATTGACTTAGTTGAGCTCATAGAGTCGACCATGATACAAGCTCCTCCGTATCAGTTGTATCAAATCCTTTTACTACTTTTACGCACTGAGTATTGTCCCATGCTTGCACAATAAGAGCAGCTATTTTTTCTACGTGGGAAGCATGTTTATTCAGAAATCTAACGGTAGCTACTCCGCTACAATCAACGTCAAGCAAAAGAATCTCTTTTGCATATGCACGCGAATAATGAGGAAGATTGAAATCTTTAGGGGAACACACAAGATCCTTTAAGAACCGCAGATCTGGCACTACATATGTAGGTCTCTGTTTCTTACTAGCATTACAAATATCTGTAATGCTAGTTACTCCGGTGAGCACGCAAAGAGTATCGTAGCCTGCATTATTACCCCCCTCAATATCAGTATCTAGTCTATCGCCAATAACAAGAGGATTTTGTCCCTCTACGAGATGAGCTGCTTGCTGCATACTTTGTGCAGCCGGTTTACCTGCAGTAATAGCACGTACACCTGTAGAGACCTCAACTGCAGCAACCATCGCACCGTTACCAACATTAAGACCTTGTTCACTGGGGAGGCATGTATCTTTGTTCGTTGCATAATACCGAGCACCATTCCTGATAGCCCTCGCTGCAGCAGACAGTTGTTTCCAGCCTGTGGCATCTGAATGCCCTTGTACAACTGCCTTCGTCTGACACGAATTATCTCGGACTGTAGAAAATCCACTTTCGCGAACTACCTGTTCAAGATAAGGAGTACCGAGAACAAGAACTTCTGCTCCCGATACAAGGTCCTTCTTCATTACTTGTGCCGCTAACTGTGCACTGGTCACAATATGCTGGACATCCGTGTTATAGCCAATACGCTTAAGTCGGTGATGCACCGTATCCGGAGAACGTGAAGCATTGTTTGTTACATAAACAACGCAGTCTCCGAATGTATTAAGAGCATCAACAGCGTAGGGAACAGGTAAATCACCGATGTTGGCGGTACCGTCTAGATCAACTAGAAAAGAGTCATAACTCGATTGTGCCACAGCGGAATTACCTTAATTCTCAAGTTCTTCAAGCCTATCAACGGCATCGGTAAGAACCTCATCATCAATTGCTACAACACGTTGGAACCAGTCAATAGCTTTATCTTTATCTCCAGCTGCCAAAAGTGCGTCTGCATAGGCGTAAAAATATCTGACCGCAGTATCCCCCACTTGTGACGGATCAAGATTGCCCTTTTCCAAAACTGCAATAGCAGCATCATACTCGTCCATATCTTCATGAGCTCCCGCAACGACAATGCGGAGTTCAGCTAAAGCAGTTTCATCTAAATCCTTAACATATTCACTGTTAAGCATTTCGATTGCGCGTTCTGGGCGCCCCAATCCTCGTTCACAATCAGCCATCAAACTGAGCATGCCTGGCCCTCCACCTATACGCCGAGCTGTACGTAACTCACTAAGTGCTTCTTGCCAGTGCCCTGTACGATAAGCAATGATGCCCGTATGCTCTCGTACTACTGCAATTCTGCCAGCATGATCGCGAGCTGCCTTCGCGTGAGCTAAAGCTTCTTTCGGATCTTCATCAATAAGTGCATACGAGGCAATCATATGGCTTGCAACTCGGTTAGCATTTTCTCTAGAGAGCATGTGAAGATCTCTTCGTATATCGCTAGGAAGATCGCGTGGATCTACCCATTCAGGAATCTGAGGATCTTTATTAGCCCGTTTAGACGACCGCTCATCTCGTGAACGATAGTTCTGATCCGGTGAGTAGCGCTTCTTCGTTGAAGAGTAAGAATTTCTCTTTCCCCCTCGAAAACGACGCTCATTCCCCGTAGAAGACGATTTATCCAACCGTTTATTGTGAGAATCATGGTGACGAAAACCGTTGCTATCCGTACGGTCATCCCATTTACTGTGTTGATTACCCCGTTTATATTTATGGTCAGAACTTCTGACATCAGAATTTCTTGAATTAAAGTTTTTTCTATCGTTCCTTCTCCTATTTTCGAAAGAACGAGATTGTCTTTGCTCTCCAGACTCTCTTGTTCCTCTAGTAGAGCGTTGGGAATGAGCAACTCGAGAAGAAGGATGATGGAATGATGTACTAGAAGAGCGCTTTCCCTTGTGGGACCCTTTATTATTCACGTACTCTGCCATCATATTTCCTTGATCCGTAATCTTTTGTGATTTTTAGTTTACATAAAAAAACTGTGGGGAGCCTCAAAGAGACTCCCCACAGCACAACGTTAAAGTTCGGCAGCGAC